>DFWT01000298.1 GCA_002381045.1 Rhodoferax sp. UBA4127 | reverse complement strand
CGCGCTTACGTGTCCGAAGACGGGCTGACGTGTAGCCACAGCCGTGCAGTGACTCTTTCACAGCGCGGATAGTCAAAAGGCTGTCTTTGACCGACACATTTTCTGGTTCGCGGGTGTAGTACTGAAGTTCTTCATTGCCCCAACCTTCGATCCAAGTGTGGGACTTGTAGTCGAAGAAGCCGTTGCCAATGTCGAAATCCCATTTGGTGGTGTCAATTTGGTCACCATCAAACTCGTCACTCCAGACAAGCTTCCACTTGGTTTTGGGACTGGCTTTGTGTTTGACTTGTACTTTGCTCATGCTTAGGCTCCTAGGTCGACCGTATTCCACTGTGAGAAGTCAGCTTGGTCAGATGCTGCATCGTTCCTGTCGCGAATGGCAGTTTGGTGCCGTAGAAAACCTCGGTACCAAAGCGCACTTTCTTTGAGGGTGCGCTTTTGGGTGGCGTAGTCCACGTGGACGATGCCAAAGCGCTTTTCGTAGCCAGAGGCCCATTCGAAGTTGTCCAACAGACTCCAGACCATGTAGCCCGCCATGTCGACGCCTTGGCGAATCGCCTCGGATACCGCCGCAATGTGGCGCACGATGTAATCCTTGCGCAGTGAATCATGGACACCACCGTTTGCAAATTGGTCTTTGAATGCGCCGCCGTTTTCAGTGACATACATCGGGGGCACCGGGTAGTCAGAGTGAAGGCGCAGCAGCAACTCGGTCAGACCCTCTGGATAAACTTCCCAGCCCATGTCAGTGACCTCGCGCCCACTGGAATGCACATCCCATGTTCCGACCGCACTGACGACCGACCTGGAGTAATAGTTGATGCCCAAAAAATCCATGGGTGTGGCTATGAGGTCGAGATCGCCGCTTTGAACACGTGGCGCATCCGTGCCCAAATATTCCAGCACATCGCTTGGGTAATGCCCTTTAAACAGAGGGTCCATGTACCAACGCAGCAGCAGGCCGTCTTCCAAAACAGCCTTGGAAAAATCTTCGGCCGAATCCGTGGCCGGGTGAATCGGCGACAGATTGAGAACAATGCCCAGCGTAGCTTTGCAGCCCTGTTCGCGCAGCGCTCTCAAGGCCATGCCATGGCTAAGCAATAGGTGGTGAGATACCTGCATCGCTACCGCTCGGTTTTTGAGGCCTGGCGCAAACACGCCACGCTTGTGGCCCAGTATTGAAATCACCCAAGGTTCGTTGTGGGTGGTTATGGCCTTTACCCTGTCTCCCAGGCGGGCATCCACACCCAATGCATATTCGACAAAGCGATGCGCAGTGTCCCGGTTGGCCCAACCGCCCTTGCTTTGCAAGTGTGCCGGTAAGTCCCAATGGTTCAGGGTCAGGTAGGGCTTGATGCCACGCTCAAGCAAACCATCGACCATGCGCTCATAAAAGTCCAGGCCCTTCGTGTTCCAGGCGCCTTCACCTTCGGGACGGACACGCGGCCAGGACACTGAAAACCGATAGGCATTGACTCCCAACCCGGCGATCAAGTCCAGGTCGTCTGACCAGCGGTGGTAATGGTCGCAGGCAATGTCGCCGTCACTGGCATCTGCAATCACCCCGGGTTGCCGACAGAACGTATCCCAGATCGAGGGGCCTTTGCCGTCTTCTACCGCTGCGCCTTCAATTTGAAACGCACTGGTTGCGACACCCCAAACAAAATTGGTCGGAAAGGTCAATGCCAAATCGGCGGGCACATGACTCAACATGTCACCGCCACAGTGGTTAGCCCGGATACCAGCAGACGGGAAGACACGTTGTTGGCAACTGCTGGGTCGGCAGCAATAGTCAACGATTTTTGCCCGAGCGCTGCGGGCACACAACAGACGTTGATCAACTCCAGCAAGCACTGACGCAGGCTCTTCAAACTGATGGTTGGGTTCATCTCGTCTCCAATATTCCAGCGCAAGGTCCTGCGGTGCTGCGCAGAGCGGCATTGAAGAAGAATCTTCAGAACATGTCGTGAAAGCGCTTTCACCTATGATTCTAATGAGCGAAAACTCAATCCTCACATAGGGAAATCCCGGTAAAACTAACTTATCTTGCAGTCGCTTGACTCNNAAATCGTCAAACCCGATCAGGGCGACATCTTGTGGCACCCGCAGTCCATGCCGATGCAAACCCACCGCGGCGCCAAACGCCATTTGGTCGTTGGCGGCAAATAGCGCAGTAAACCTTTTCTGCCGTTCAATCAACTGGTTCACGGCCTGCAGACCGCTGTCTTCCCTGAAGTTGCCAGCCACCGCAAGCTCCGGGTCAAAATCCAAACCCGCAGACTCTAGCGCTGCCCGGTAGCCGCGAAAGCGTTCGCAAGCATCAGGGTGATTGGGCGCCCCCGCGACAAAAGCGATATGTCGATGCCCCTGATCAATCAGATGTTGGGTGGCCAGCCGCCCTCCTTCGAAACTGTCAAAGTTCAATGAAAACAAGCCTGGTGCTTTCAGTGAACGCCCAGTCACCACCACCGGTATGTTCTTTGCACAAGCTTTCAGGGCTTGATCCGACAGCCTGCCACTGAGCACAATGATCCCGTCTACCCGACGTGAGCGCAGCACCTCAATACACTTGGCCTCTGCCTTGGCGTCCCAATGCCCGCTGACGTAAAGCGCACTGAAGCCCGCTTTGTCAAGCTGCTGTTCAATCCCGCTCAATGCCATCCCATAAAACGGACTGTCGATGGCTTGCGTGATCACGCCGATGCTCAGGGTGCGCCCCCCAGCGAGTCCACGCGCCATCGGGTTAGGGACAAAGCCAAGATCGGCTACCGCCTTTTCAACCGACTGGCGCTTGATTTCGCTGACCACGGCGGTTCCATTGAGAATTCGGGACACCGTACTTGGGGACACGCCGGCCAAACGGGCAACCTGATCCAATGTGACCACAGTGGCAGCACGAGCCGTCTTTTTTGGTAACGAAACAGAATTGGGTGTGACAGGGTTTTTCATTTGTTTGTCCTTAGCCCAGTGGAATCTCAGAGGAATTTGGGTGTGCAGTATCAGGCAAGTCGGGTCGGTTCCTTGCAGACGGGTTGGTCATCGGGGGGCCAAGCGGGCTGAACTCTTATCAAAGATAATGGCCGCATGTTAGTCAACTATCCGCACCCTTGGCGCACCCGCTTGGTGACTTTTTTTCTGGCGGCTGCCGCAGCCGTCAGCTTGGGGTACTGGGCCTTGAAGTGGCCAGTAGCAAAGCATTCAGACCGGTTTGCCGCACCCCAACCTGCCCCGCTTGCCATTGACGGAGTGCGTCTGGCGCAATTGCTTGGCTTCAGCACCAGCGCTACAACTGGGGGTGCGCTGGCACCTTCGGCCAACGCAGCGTCAAGGTACAAGCTGATTGGCGTGATTGCTCAAGGCGGCCAGCGTGGCAGTGCCCTGATCGGAGTTGACGGTGAACTTGCCAAGCCCTATCGGGTTGGCGACTCTGTGGCAGAAGGCATGCTGCTGCAATCAGTCAAGGGCCGCACTGTGACGCTGGCCCCGGACATGAACGGGAATCAAGGCGTTATTCTTGAAATGCCTCCTATGCCTGGGTCACCATGAGTACGTTGCAACGCTACCAAATGGCAGTGAAGGTTCGCCCACGCTACCTGGCCGACCAGTCCAACCCGGACCAAGGTGTGTACTTCTTCGCCTACACCATCACTATTCGTAACACTGGTCAAGTGGCGGCGCAGTTGATTTCACGCACCTGGAACGTCAATGACGCTCGTGGCCACACCGAAAAGGTGAAAGGCTTGGGCGTGGTCGGTCAGCAACCTTTGTTGCAGCCCGGTGAAACTTTTGAATACACCAGCGGCACCCGCCTGCGCACTGCCACCGGCACCATGCATGGCAGCTTTTTTTGCGTGGCTGAAGATGGTGAAAAATTCGACGTGGATGTGCCCATGTTTGTGCTGGATGCCTTGAGTGACAGCAGCGGCTCCCGCACACTGCATTGAGACGTTTTCCTATGCGGTCTGAGGTGGACTTGGCAGAACTCCTGCAGGCCCTGGACGCGCAGGCTGATCTGGCACATCGCCATCTGTGGCTAACGCAACTGGTTGACTGGCTGCGTGGAAGCAAAAAATCAGTCCCCCAGACCCATGCGCGGTTGAACCTGTTGCTGGATGCTTTGCAGCAGCGCCCGGACCTGGATGCCCGATTTCGCGCTTGGTGGCAGGTGTTGCTAAACACGGTGGATGCCACCACCCTGCTGGCGGACTACGGTTTTTCAACCCGCAGTGCCTTTATCAGTGAACTGGCCGAGCGCCTGCGTTTGAAGGTTCTTCCTGGCACGCCTGAAACCGCCGACGCGTCGGCTTTGTTCGCGCTGGTGTTCCATGATGCGTTTGATGCGCAGTGGCTGTACGCCCTGGATGACATCACACTGGATCGCTTGGCGCGCCTGCTTTGTAACTCGACCGAGCCCTCCTTGGGCGCCAACTTACCTGAAGCGAGGCACACCCACACTACCCAGTGGCAAGCGACCCTGCTGGAAGCCTTGATGTTTTGCACCAGTCAAATCCGCGCCGCTGGGTTTTCACCTGAGTTGCGACTGCGCATGAACACCCCAGCGCGAGAGACCGCACCGTTTCATGAACTGGATACCGACGTTCGCGCTTTGCAAGCCGGGTTTCTGGAGCAACCCGATCAGCCAACGCCCGAGCGACTGGCTGCCTTGCAAACCTATCTGGATCGGCTGGATGCGTGTCGGCAGGCAGCTGCTTCGGTTTACACCCATCTGGAGGCCAATGGCATTTCGGTGAACCTGGTGTTTCAGTTGCGTCAGCTGCGCTCGCGGGTGATCCGGATTCGTGCGCTGCTGGATTGCCTGATGTCCGACCAACCACAACGCTACACCGCGCACTTGCTGGCCCACCTGGTCACGATTGGTCATGAGCGGCGCAGTGTGCGGGCCCTGGTGGCGGCCAACTCGTCGATGCTGGCCGCCAAGGTGGCCGAACGCAGTTCAGAAACTGGCGAACACTACATCACCCGGACCCGCGCCGAATACTTCCAGATGCTGCGTGACGCTGCAGGTGGCGGCGCAGTGATGTCACTCACCACTCTGATGAAGTTTGTCGTGCTGTCAATGGGCTTGTCAGCATTTTGGGGCGGCTTTTTTGCCGGCATGAATTACGCCATCAGCTTTGTCATCATCCAACTGCTGCACTTCACCGTGGCCACCAAACAACCGGCCATGACTGCGCCGGCCATGGCCGCCAAGCTGAAAGACCTAGGACCTGCCGATGCCATCGAGCGCTTTGTCGATGAAGTTGCCCATTTGGTGCGCTCGCAAGTTGCCGCCATCTTCGGCAACTTGGCGGCTGTGATTCCTGCTGTCCTGCTGATCAGTACTGGCCTGTGGTTTGCCTTCGGCGCGCCCATGATCGATGCCAAAGAAGCAGAGCATGTGTTGCACAGCCTGGACCTGCGTGGCCCCAGCCTGCTGTTTGCGGCCGGCACCGGGGTGCTGCTGTTTGCCTCCAGCATCATCGCCGGCTGGGTCGAAAACTGGTTTGTGCTGCACCGACTGGATTCGGCCATTTGCTACAACCCGCGCATCACCCGGGTTTTGGGTGAACCGCGGGCCAAGCGCTGGGCTGGGTTCATGCGGCGCAATGTATCAGGGCTGGCGGCCAATGTGTCTTTGGGTTTGATGCTGGGTTTGGTACCTGCCTTTGCGGTGTTTTTTGGCTTGGCGCTGGAGGTGCGCCACGTCACCCTGTCCAGTGGGCAGTTGGCAGCCGCAGCGGCCAGCCTGGGACCTGATTTGTTGTCTCAACATGTTTTCTGGTGGTGTGTGGCTGGCATTGCACTCACCGGCGTGCTGAACGTGGGTGTCAGTTTTTATCTGGCTTTTTTGCTGGCGCTAAAAGCGCACAACGTCAGCGGCGTGGACCGGGGTCGCATTTACCGGGCCATTCGCCATCGGGCGCGTACCCGTCTGTTGAGTTTCCTGTGGCCGGTGCGCTCGTCATCCACTGACGCTCCGGACCAGTCCCATGGGTGAGTTTGACCTGATCGCCCGCTTTTTCAAACGCCCTGTAACCCTTGCCGCGTTGGGCGTGGGTGATGACTGTGCCCTGCTCAACCCTGCGCCCGGCACACAGTTGGCCATCTCCAGTGACATGTTGGTGCAAGGTCGGCATTTTTTTGCTGATGTGGATCCGCGCACCTTGGGCCACAAGAGCCTGGCCGTGAATTTGAGCGACCTGGCCGCCTGCGGAGCCAAGCCCCTGGCCTTTACTTTGGCACTGGCCCTGCCCGAGGTGAACGAGCCATGGCTGGCCGCCTTTGCCGATGGCCTGTTTGCGTTGGCAGATGCTCACGGCTGCGAACTGATAGGTGGCGACACCACCGCCGGGCCGCTGAACATTTGCATCACTGTGTTTGGTGAGGTGCCGGTTGTCCACGGCCAATCGCAGGCCCTGCTTCGCAGTGGCGCGCAGGCCGGTGACGATCTTTATGTAAGCGGCACGGTAGGCGATGCCCGCCTGGCATTGGATGCGCTGCTGGGCAAGATCGAATTGCCGCAAGAAGTTCTGCACAAGGCGCGGCTCAGGCAGGAGTTGCCCACTCCGCGCGTGGCATTGGGTCTGGCTCTGCGTGGCTTGGCTACTTCTGCGATCGATGTCAGTGATGGCCTACTGGGTGACCTGGGTCATGTGCTAAAGGCCTCGGGCGTGGGTGCCACCGTGCGAACTGATGATGCTATTTCTTCAATAGCTGCTTACTCAGACTACAAAAGGGAGGGAGGGCAATTTCTTATAAATCTCTCGCAAAACCAATGGCAGGCCTTGGCATTGGCGGGTGGCGATGACTACGAGCTGCTGTTCACCGCGCCCGCCTATCGCCGCACAGAGGTTGAAACAGCCGCCCTGGCCAGCCAGACACCGGTGCGCCGCATCGGTCAGATAGACGCCCAAACCGGCCTGAGGTTGCTGGGCGCGCAAGGCGAAGCGGTGGCCAATACATTTACTTCTTTTGACCACTTTGCCTGAGACACGCCGGTGGTCGATGGTTAAGCTTTAGCGAATCATCCGCCAGACCAGTTCAATACCCGCCGCCCACACATCGACACCCTCTGGTGCGGTGGTGGTGAACAGCCCACCGCGCTGGGCTTTGGCCTCACGTTCGGCGCGCAGCCGATCACGCTCCACCATCACCAGGGCGTCGGCCAGTTCCGGAATCCTGATGGCCCCGACGTTGCTGGCGGCTTTGGCATAACCCTGCAAAGCACGCTCCACCGCTTGAGGGTCCAGCAATGAAAACGCCGCATGGCAGTAAGGGCAAGCCGTGTCCTTGCGCAAATCCACCGGCGCGCCGCAGCTATTGCAGTAAATCACCGCCAGGCGCTGCGCCATGTCGTCGATCTCGGGCTGGGTTAGCTGGCGTACAAATCCTTTTTCGATCATGAAGGACGAAAACACACTGAAGCGGCCATGGCGCTGCGGACAGCGGTGCGTAATGTAGCGGCCACTGCGCACCACATCAAAGCCCTGCACCAACGCGCGCGTGCAATGCGGGCAAGCCATGCTGCTTGCCAAAGGTTGACGTGCGGAATCGCGGTGCTCATGCAGCAGCCGAAACAGTTCAACCACCGCGCCCGGTGCCAGCTTCAGGTTCTCTTGCCAGTCAAACCACATGCCGTGACAGGAAAAACACAGGTCCAGTACCACCTCGCCCCCGGTCACGCTGGCCAGGGGATGCTGCTCCATGACGACATGGCACGAGGGACAGGGCTGCGGGTTCGGCATAACAACTAATGGCTGATTGAAAGGTGATGAAGATCGCAAGTGCTGCGATCTTACTGACAGCCAGTACCTGAGCCGGCACGCCATCCGAACCTACTGCGTGGTCACCGCTACCATGGGGCTGCGGGTGATTCGCCCCGGCTTGCCCGTCAGAATTCAAAGTCATACTGAAAGTTAGTGAAGAAATTGACCTGTGGCCCTTTGTGAAAAAGCGTTAAACGCTATATAAACGGTAGCAATAATGAACCTTAACCCACGCATCCACAAGCCCACACTTCAGCACCCAGTCGACATGACCGACCTAGTGCGAATCACCAAACCCGCCGTCACGTCAGAGCAGTTGAACCACGCCCCACTCGCCTTGCCTGGCATCAAAGACATTTGTCGTGAATTCAAATTCGGCCATCACCTGCTGTGCCTGTTTGTGGGGGCACGTGGCAATGGCCAGACCGTGGCCGCGCAGGCTATTGCCACGCAACTGGGCTTGACCTTGATGTACGCAGATCTGGCTGCAGTAGTCAACAAATACATTGGCGAAACAGAGAAAACCCTGAACCGCATCTTTGATGCCGCCGAGTCGCCGAATGTCGTGTTATTTTTCGACGAGGCCGATGCCCTGTTTGGCAAACGTACTGAGGTCCAGGACAGCCATGGCCGCTATGCCAACCTCGATACCAACTACTTGCTGCAACGCATTGAAGCCTTTGAGGGCTTGGTGATTCTGGCCAGCAACACGAAGCCCGCGCTGGACCCTGCGCTTTTGCGGCATTTCCGCCATGTGATCAAATTCCCGCCAAAACTCGGTCAACCCTGACGCGCTTGCCCGGCTCCAGACTTGTTGCTTGCTGCGACACACGACGCGCACAACATCGTTGCCAACCGCGCCAGCGCTTGCCACGGGTTAGCGGGCCAGTCGGGCTGCTTCAGACCTTTGACGATGCCATCCACTTGGTGTGCAGCCTGCAGCAGTTTCGCTAAGGCGGAATCACTCAGGCGCGGCAACACACGTTCAAACAGGCGCTCTTTGTTGCCCCAGATGCGTTGCTCGCGCAGCGCCATGGGCAACGGTTTGCCTTGACCCATCGCATCTTTCACGCGCTTGAGTGCGCGAATGTCTTCAGCCAGCGTGTAGTGCACCAGCACCTCGGCCTCACCCTCGGCTTGCAATCCGTCGAGCATGCGTTGCACCCGCTCATGCTGGCCGGCCAGCACCGCTTCAGACAGTTTGAACACGTCATAACGCGCCACGTTGAGGACGGCGCCCTCAATCTGCTCAAAGCTGAGTTCGCCCGCTGGGTGTAAGAGCGCCAGTTTCTGGATTTCCTGGTGGGCGGCAAGCAGGTTGCCCTCGACGCGCTCGGCGATGAACTTCAAGCTGTCGAGGTCGGCACTTTGCTGCTGGCGGCGCAGGCGGCCGGCGATCCAGCCCGGCAGTTCGGCCAGCGGTGGCGCCATCAGCTTGATGGTGACGCCGGCATTGAGCAGCGCGGTGAACCAGACTGCCTTTTCGTCGCGCCAGTCGAGCTCGGGCAGGGTGATCAGCAGCAGGTTGTCCATCGACAGGTTCTGGCACCACTGTTGCAGCGCGGCACCGCCTTCCTTGCCTGGTTTGCCGGTGGGGATGCGCAGGTCGATCAGTTTCTTATCGCCGAACAGCGACAGGTTGCCGCCGGCGGCGAGCAGGGAGCCCCAGTCAAAATGGGGCAGCACGGTGAGCACTTCGCGTTCGCTGTAGCCTTGCTGGCGCGACTTGGCGCGGATGGCGTCGGCTGCTTCGATGACGAGCAGGGGATCATCGCCGTAAACGACGTAAAGCGGGCGCAACTCGCGTTCGAGGTGCGCCGCCAGTTGGTCGCCCTTGAGCAGCATTACTCGGCGTTTTCTTCGGTGTCGGGGTTCTTCGGCTTGATGATGCTCAGCCGGCGCATGATCTGATTGACCAGGTCGCTGTTCATGTCACGCCAGAGCAGGTTTTCTTCCAGATCCTTGGCGAGAATGTTGGAATCGTCGAAGGAGATGTCGCGGCTCAGATTGATCTCGTTTGGCGCTACCAGCACCTGCCCCTGCTGGTTGACGACCCGGAAGGTGTAGTTCAGTTGCAGACGGAATTCCCGCACACGACCCTGTGCGTTGACGCTGAGAATGGTCTTCTGGCGGCTGTCGCCGAGCTGCTGGAAGATGGCTTCGGCCGCCTTGGGGTCGGTCACGATTTCGGTACTGCCGCTGGCATTGATGTAGCGCTGCAACCAGATATTGACGTCGGCAGTGTCCGGCAAGGCGATGTGCATCGTCTTGTAAGGCAGGTTGCTGCTGCCTGCGCCACGCAGATGGAAGCCGCAGCCGGTGAGGGTGGCGGCGAGGATCAGGGCGAGGAACAGGCTGAGCAGCGAGCGCATGACGGTTGTCCTTAGACGACGATATTGACCAGACGGCCGGGCACGACGACGACTTTCTTTGCCGGCTTGCCTTCCATGAACTTGACGGCGCCTTCCGAGGCCAAGGCAGCCGCTTCGATGCTTGCCTTGTCGGCTTCGGCAGAAACGCGGATGGCACCGCGCAGCTTGCCGTTGACCTGCACCATCAACTCGATTTCGTCCTGCTTCAGCGCGGCCGGGTCGGCCTTCGGGAAGGCATGGTTACCGGCATCGAGCCCCGGTTTCAGTTCGGCAAACAGCGCCTGGCCGATATGCGGAACGATGGGGAAAAGCAGCAGGGCGATAGTTTCCAGCGCTTCTTGTGACAGGGCGCGGCCGGTTGCATCGGACAGGTCGCACTTATCGTAGGCGTTGAGCAGTTCCATCACGGCGGCGATGGCGGTGTTGAATTGCTTGCGGCGGCCGTAATCATCGGCCACCTTGCCCATGGTCTGATGCAGCTTGCGACGCAGGTCGGCTTGCGCGGTCGACAGGGAATTTTGCTCGATTTTCGAATCGACGAGGCCGGCCTGCACGTGATCGTAAGTGGTTTTCCACAAACGGCGCAGGAAGCGGTAGGCACCCTCCACGCCGGCATCTGACCATTCCAGCGACTGGTCGGGTGGCGAGGCGAACATGATGAACAGGCGGGCCGTATCGGCGCCGTACTGGTCGATCAGGGCTTGCGGGTCGACGCCATTGTTCTTCGACTTCGACATCTTCTCGGTGCCGCCGATGACTACTGGCTGGCCGTCGGTGCGCAGCGTGGCGCCGGTCGGGCGACCCTTTTCGTCGGTCACGACATCGACGTCGGCCGGGTTGATCCACTGCTTCTTGCCGCCATCGAGATCGCGGTAGAAGGTCGGGGCGACGACCATGCCCTGGGTCAGCAGGTTGGCGAACGGCTCGCCGAGGTCGCCGATCAGGCCGACATCGCGCATCAGCTTGGTGAAGAAGCGCGANNATGCCGCCGATGTACTGGTCGATGCCGCCCTTGCACCAGTACTGGACGCGCTCGTCGACCATGGCCGTGGTGTTGTCGGGGCAGGCGTAGCGCAGGAAGTACCAGGACGACTCGAAGAAGGTATCCATGGTGTCGGTTTCGCGCCGGGCGTCGCCGCCGCACTTCGGACACTTGCACTCGTAGAACTCGGGCATCTTGGCGAGCGGCGAACCGGCACCGGTGATCTCGACGTTCTCGGGCAGGACGACCGGCAACTGGTCATCGGGTACCGATACATCGCCGCAGGTCTTGCAGTGAATGATCGGGATTGGGCAGCCCCAATAGCGCTGGCGGGATATGCCCCAGTCGCGCAGGCGGAACTGCACCTTCTTGTCGCCGAGTTCCTTGGCAGCGAGGTCGGCGGCAATGGCGTCGACGGCGGCTTCGTAGCCGAGTCCATCGTATTTGCCGGAGTTGATCAGCTTGCCGCGTTGCTTGTCGGCGTACCACTCGGCCCAGGCTGCGTGGCTGAAGGAGGTTTCGCCATCGACGGCGACGACTTGCTTGATCGGCAAGTTGTATTTCAGGGCAAATGCAAAATCCCGCTCATCGTGGGCCGGCACGGCCATCACGGCGCCGTCGCC
>DFWT01000214.1 GCA_002381045.1 Rhodoferax sp. UBA4127 | reverse complement strand
CAAACTGGCCGACCAAGTGGATAAACGCCTCAATTAGGTTGTCGTTGATTTGGCGGAACCGGTGGAACGCAAAGCACAATAGAAGCAGACGAACCGTGGAGATATCCATGCGGCGCAGCTTGTATATGGTGTAGAACTGAACCAGACCGGCGTAGTACTTGATGCTCTCACTGGACAGTGACGCGTCGATCAGAAATGATTGGGCGAAGGCATACAAGGGGGACAGTTGCTTGCGCCGAGCGACTTCCCGGCGCAGTTCCTTGTTGCTGAAATCACTCGCCTCGTGTTTCAGGACGTTGATCAGGTGGATTTTGTCGTCCGCGTGCAGCAGGCTATTGAGGGATTGCTGCAAATCGGCGGGCAAGGCGGCATCCAGCATTCTGGTAACTCGCTTGCGCTCGTCTGTCACTGCCTGACTCACCAGGTCTTGCAACGAGGTGTAGCCCGGAGCCACAATGCGCTGGCTTGAAAGATGCTCCAGCACCTCACGCAAAATGAATTTTGGCTGAGTTGAAAGCATCGCCGCCCGTTGCGCAAAAGCAATCAGCGCTTGCTTGTCGTCGCTGCCAGACATGCGATAGTCCAGCAGTTCAAGAATGGTTCTTTGTTGGGCCAGTCGGGTCGGCTTTGACAAAGCGCCCACCTCGGCCATAAGCCTGCCCGGGAAATAACGCGTCAGTATGTGCGCAATGTCAGGCTGAACATGGTCAAGACCAAAAACGAAGAACTGTGCCTTGGCCTTGAAGTAACCCAGTTGCAATACGAGGTGGACACCCGCCGTTATGGTGCGTGCCGCATCAATGGTCTCCCGTTCTTTGGGACTCAAATCAAAATGGATGTGGCGTTCACCATCGTTGAAGTGTGGCAAGCCGTACAGGCTGTCAACTTCTTCAGTGGACAGAATGGAAAGGCGCCTGGAGGCTTGTGTTTTGGTACTTGGCAAGGCTGTGTTACTCCAACGGCGAGCGCAGCCAGCTGCTGAGCCCGTAAAAATGAAATGGGAATGGAGAGATGCTGCAGAGATGCAGACAGTGGCCGCCTTACCTGTCATTTCACGTGCAAACGTGCGAATGACCAGCCTAAAACCCCGATGGGGTTATGTGTTTTCAAGCATTCTATTGCGATAATCCTTCTTATCACAGTAGTGATGTTAAGTTTACTAACTGGAACCCATGAAAAATCCACCGATCTCACTTTCGCCAGAATTGGGGGATGGTTCTGGCCTGGATGCATTCCCCGGTGAAGCTGAGCTCGCAGCCTTGCGTGGCTGGTACGCCGGTTTGTCATCGCGGAAATCCGTGGCCCATTACCTGGAGACGCACAAGGTTTCGGGACAGTCGTCACGGGGAATGATTGGAGGCATCCGCCGTCAACTGATCCGCATTGCACGCAGGCGGCACCGGGCCGATCTAGTGGCCCTACTTGACCATCCGATCGGTGAGCGGGTTCAACATGCGAAAGCGGTTGCCCATGCCATTGACGCACTACGGACCGCGCCTGAACCGGCTCCCAAGATCACTGATGACGTGAGCCTGTGGCTTTCTGCGCGTTCTGCAAATGCCCTGTACGCCCAAGATATCAAGACGCTGGCACAGCTGACTGTGCGGGTACCCCGGCGCAAACGCTGGTGGACTGCGATTCCAGGCCTCGGTTCTCTAGGGGCACGTCAAATTGAAGCCTTCTTTGCAGCACATCCGCAACTGACTGATCGTGCACGTGAACTGATGGTCAACGAAACGGTGCAAGCGGTTGTTCCCTGGGAGCGCCTAAAAGTACCTGAAGAACTCAACGGATCAAGGGGGACCTTCCGTGGACCGCCATCCAGTTGCACGCTGAGTGCTGACAATGACTACGAAGCCGTGCAGGCATGGCTGGCACTGCACGAGTCCAGTGCGACAAAACGGGCCTATCGCAAGGAGGCCGAACGCATGATTCTGTGGGCAGTTGTTGAACGTGGACGTGCGCTGTCGTCGCTAACAACCGAGGACGCAACGGCTTACCGGGGGTTCCTGCGAAATCCCGCACCACGCAGTCGATGGGTAGGGTCACCACAAACAAGATTCTCTCCAGAGTGGCGGCCATTCTCGGCGGGTTTATCTCCCCGTTCGACGGCCTATGCCTTAAGCGTCATTGGTGCAATGTTTCGATGGCTGATCGAGCAGCGCTATGTGCTGGCCAACCCGTTTGGCGGCATCAAGGTGCGCGGTAGCACCCGCAGCACCCCCATGGACGAGGGGCGCGTGTTTTCCGAGGGTGAGTGGGCCATTATCCGAGCCGTTGCCAACGGNNTCCAGTGAGTTCGTGGGGGCCACCCTGGGGCAGATTGAAACGGATGCCCAAGGAGACCATTGGCTCAAGCTGGTCGGCAAGGGCAGCAAGGCAGGCAAAGTAGCCTTACCTCCGCTTGCCCGGGTGGCGCTGGATCATTACCTGATGCAGCGCGGTGTGCCAACCACACCCGCCATGTGGAAGCCGTCCACCCCGCTCATTGCTGACCTGCAGGCAGGGAGCGGTCAGAACCGTATCACTTCGACCCGGCTATGGAACGTCACCAAGCGATTCTTCGTGACAACTGCCGACGTCATTGAGGCCGAATCGCCAAAGACTGCCGAAAAGTTGCGCCGCGCAAGTCCACACTGGATGCGACATACGCACGCCACACATGCTTTGGCGCGGGGGGCGGAGCTGACCACAGTGCGAGACAACCTGCGCCACGCATCGGTTTCCACCACTTCGGTCTACCTTCACACTGATCAAGCCAAGCGCGCACGACAAATGAGGGATGCCTTTGGAACGCCAAATACCTGAAGCATCAAAGGCGTTGGTGAGGTCCTGAAAGGGATATTTCACTCACATTGGTCATTGAAACACTTATCGTTTCATGATATGCTTTGGCATGGGTTCACAAAGTTCACCGGCCACTGGTTTGGAATATTTGCTTGGCTTGGATGGCAATATTGAAGTCCAAAATGATGCGGGCTACTGGGTCAAGATGGAAGTTGCGAGTGTGCCCGTAACGGCGGAACGACCGCACGGCATCAGGTACAGCCTGACACTGCATGCGCCGGACAACACCCGGCTCATTGGTTTTGATAATGCCCATGGCGTGAAGCCGGTAGGTTCGCGTTTTAAGCATGTTGGTAAACGGTTTCCGTACGACCACCGCCATCGACACGCTCTGGACGAGGGGGTGTTGTACGAGTTTGACACCGCTTACCAGTTGGTCAGTGATTTTTATGCTGAAGTAGATCGCGTTTTGAAGGAGATCAGTCCATGAACAAGGTATTGAAGTTCGGTATTGCGCCAGTGCCTGTGCAGCGCGCCCGCACACTGGCGATTGCGGCGGGAACACGCCAACGCGGCAAAGATGAACCCAACGTTTGGTTTCCCACTGTGACCGCCATGGCACGGGTGCTGTCCGATGAGAACATGGCCTTGCTCAAGGTCATTCGTGAGAGTCATCCAGACTCCATGGACGCCTTAGCCAAGGCGGTCGGGAAACATGCGCCCAACGTGTCGCGGTCGCTGCACACCATGGCCCAATATGGTTTGGTCAAGCTCACCAAGCATGGCCGAACGGTCATTCCGCAGGCTACATCCGAGAGGGTTACTGTTGATTTTTCCTGGGGTGGCTGACATTACATCGCTGAATCAAGCGATTTCAGCAAATATCGTGTCACTCTTTCATTGGGGAAATCCGCTCGTTTTACCTTTTCGAGGGGATGGGCTCATTTAGCCAAGGTAGATCGGTGCGAATACAGCGCGGCCTTGGGGTTGCCGGTGGTGCCACTGGTGTAGCACATGCTGGACGC
>DFWT01000207.1:6878-22486 GCA_002381045.1 Rhodoferax sp. UBA4127 | reverse complement strand
GCAAAAAATTTCGGAATGTTGTCAGACTTCATAATTGATAGTTTCGCAGAACAATGCCTTAAATCGTCTCAAATTTGGGCACAATGGTGATATTCATTCATCAGTTTTTTTTGGAATCGCCATGCAATTTGCCGACCGACTCAACAACGTAGAAACTTCCGCCATTCGCGAGCTCTTCAAGCTGCTGGGCAAGCCCGGCATCATCAGCTTTGCCGGCGGCCTGCCCTCGCCCAAGACCTTTCCGGTCGATGCCTTTGCCAAGGCCTGCGAAGTGGTGCTGGGCCACGACGGTGCGGCCGCCCTGCAATACGCGGTCAGCGAGGGCTATGCCCCCTTGCGCGAGGCCATTGCCGACCTGCTTCCCTGGAACGTGGACCCCGACCAGGTGCTCATCACCACTGGCTCGCAACAGGCCCTTGATCTCATCGCCAAGGTGTTGATCGACGAAGGCAGCCGCGTGCTTGTCGAGACACCCACCTACCTGGGCGCGCTGCAGGCCTTCACGCCCATGGAGCCCCAGGTGGTGGCCGTGGACAGCGATGACGAAGGCGTGCTCGTCGACGACCTGACGGCCAAGGTGGGCAGCGGCGCGGACAAGGCCCGCTTCCTGTACGTGCTGCCCAACTTCCAGAACCCCACCGGCCGCACCATGACCGAGGCGCGCCGCGCCGCCGTGGCTGCAGCCGCGCTTAAGACCGGTGTGCCGGTGATCGAGGACAACCCCTACGGCGACCTGTGGTTTGACACACCCCCACCGGCACCACTGACCGCACGCAATCCCGAGGGCTGTATTTACCTGGGGTCGTTCTCCAAGGTACTGGCACCCGGCTTGCGTTTGGGTTTTGTGGTCGCGCCAAAGGCGGTGTACCCCAAGCTGCTACAAGCCAAACAAGCGGCTGACCTGCATAGCCCAGGGTTTAACCAGCGCATGATTGCCGAGGTGATGAAAGACGGTTTCCTGGACCGCCATGTGCCGACCATCCGCGCGCTCTATAAATCCCAGCGCGACGCCATGCTGGAGGCGCTGGCCAAACATTTTCCTGACTCAAACCAACAGCCAGACACAAACCTCACCTGGAACACCCCGGCCGGTGGCATGTTCCTGTGGGCTCGTCTGCCTGTGGGGATGAAGGCCGTGGATTTGCTGCCGTTTGCTGTGGACAAGGGCGTGGCATTTGTGCCCGGCGCACCGTTCTACGCCGACCATGGCGACGAGCGCACGTTGCGGCTGAGTTTTGTCACGCCAAGCGTAGAAGAAATTCACCGTGGGGTGGCGGCGCTGGCGGCCGCTATCAAAGAGCGCCAAGGAATCTGACCATGCTGCACATTTGGGGGCGCCTGAGTTCACTCAATGTTCGCAAGGTGGTATGGACTGCACAGGAAACCGGTGTGCCGTTCGCCCGAACCGATGCGGGCATGGCTTTTGGTGTGGTCAAGACACCTGAATACCTGCAACTCAACCCAAATTCCCTGGTGCCAACCATGCAGGATGGCGAACTGGTGCTGTGGGAATCCAATGTCATTGTGCGTTACCTGTGTGCCCGCTATGCCCCCGTGCTGTACCCACAAGATCTTGCGCAACGCTTCGATGCAGAACGCTGGATGGACTGGCAACAAACCACCCTCAACCCCGCGGGTGGTGCGGCTTTCTTGCAGTGGATTCGTACGCCAGAGAGTCAGCGCGACCCAGCCACAATTGCAAAGTCTGTGACGGCAATGGCACCACTGCTGGAGCTGCTTGACCAGCATCTTTCAAGACACGACTACCTGGGTGGTGCACAGTTCAGCATGGCCGACATTCCGGTTGCCTGCGATATTCACCGTTGGTTTGGACTGCCTCAAGCGAGGCCGCAGCTACCAAACTTGGAGCGCTGGTTTGCAAACATCATCTCCCGCTCTGCGGTTCGTGGGGTACTGGACCTTCCTTTGTCCTGACGCAACCCAATCCAAGAAGAGATTTATTCCATGAAAGCCCGCCCCTTCAAACAAGTCGACGTCTTCACTGCCACCGCCTACTTGGGCAACCCGCTGGCTGTGGTGCTGGATGGCAGCGGTTTGACTGACGACGAAATGCAGCACTTTGCCCACTGGACCAACTTGTCTGAAACCACGTTCGTCTTGCCCCCCACTGCGGAAGCGGCAGCCCAAGGCGCGCACTATCGGGTACGCATCTTCACACCGGGTGCAGAACTCCCCTTTGCCGGCCACCCAACCCTGGGCAGTTGTCACGCCTGGCTGCAATCGCAAGCGCCTGAATTTGTGGCGCCGCAGGAGTTGGTGCAGGAATGCGCCAAGGGACTGATCCGCATCAGCAAAAACGGCACACGCTTGGCGTTTGCTGCCCCCACCATGACCCGATCTACACCCGAGTCAGATTTATTGGCCAATGTGCTCGACGCGCTGGGCCTGCAAGCCGAGCAGGTGCTTGGCGCGCAGATGCTGGATAACGGCCCCGTGTGGCTAGCCTTGCTGCTGGACAAGGCGCAGACCGTGCTGCAACTCACGCCCGACCACACGGTTTTGAAATCTTTAGGGATAAAAGTGGGTGTAGCCCACGTCGATAATGTCTCAGATGCTCCTGTATTAATAACAAGGTCCAACCGTGAGGCGCGCGCCTTTGGCACCCGAACGTATGGCAACTCAGAGGCAACCGAGCGTTCGCAAGTCATGGTGCGTGCGTTTGCCGCGCCAGTCGGGGTGGATGAAGATCCAGTCACCGGCAGCCTGAACGCCAGTCTGGCGCAATGGCTCATCGCCGACGGCCTTGCGCCCAGTCAGTACATCGCCACCCAAGGCACTTGTTTGGGCCGGCTTGGCCAAGTGCATGTCTCCCAGGACGCGACAGGTCAAGTTTGGGTGGGAGGCGATGTTGTGACGTGCATAGACGGCCAGGTGATGTTCTGAATTGCACTGGGGTATTGCCAACCTGACAGGCTAATGCAAGCGATTTCACTTACATTTGGCCTATGGGCATTCTTTACTTTGTGCGCCACGGGCAAGCCTCGTTCGGTGCCGACAACTACGATCAGCTCAGTCCTCTGGGTGAACGTCAAAGTCTGCAACTTGGGCGTTACTTTGCAGCCAAGGGGCTGATGTTTGATGCGATACATACCGGCACCTTGCTTCGCCATGAGCAAACCCTGGCTGGCATAAACACCGGAATGGGCTCAAGCCAGCCCGTCAAGCAGTGGCAGGGCCTGAACGAGTACGACCCGGAAGCCGTGATTGCGGCCGTTCACCCTCTGCCGCTAGACAAAACCGGTGGCCGTGAGGCCTATTTGCAGCACTTTAAATTGCTGCGCAGCGGACTGATGCAGTGGATGCTTGGCAGCACGCAGCCAAAGGGTATGCCAAGCTGGAGCGATTTCACGCAAGGTGTGTTGGAGGTACTCGACCAAATTCGGGACAGTGGGCATGAACGGGTGCTGGTCATTACCAGTGGTGGGCCAATCGCCTGCGCCTTGGGTCAGGTGTTAGCCACACCACCCGAGGCCACCGTCGAACTCAATATGCGTCTGCGCAACAGTTCCGTCACTGAACTGAGCTTTTCCAGCAAACGCTTTTCACTGCAAACCTACAACACCCTCAGCCACCTGGATACGGCTGAGTTTGCGGACTGGGTCACTTACGCCTGAGCGGCATAGCGGCCATCACTTGCCAACGGTTATGCTGACCAGCTTGTACACTGGTGGCGCGGCTTCACGGTTGAAGCAAATACCAAACTCACCGCCGCAGGCGTTGAATTTTTTGTGGGCTGGACCACCCATCTTGCCGTAGATCAGGAGTTGAGTCACTAACCCTTTACCCATCAGTTCCTGGCCAGGGGTGGCTTTAACCATGTCTGCCTTGGACATCCCAACACTGAACGTAGAAAAGTCAGCCATTGCGTAGGTCGCGCCGCCCAATTGGGGCACGGTCACCGAGAAACTCGCCGTGGTTGTTGCCAAATTCACCATGCCGGAATTGGGCAACAGGTCAGTGTCTAATTTGAGCGTGCCAGTAAACGAGTCCTTTGGATTCTCACTGTGGGACCATTTCAAATTGAAGGTTTTGGTGGCCGCAACGGCATGGTCTGGCACCAGTGACATGACAGCTGCCAACAGGGCTGCAGCACCACTGTTCATCATCCAGCGAGATGCTGGCCAGAACTTACCAATGGGATTCAAAAATTTCATATTGCACGCCTCTTCAAGGTAATTGCGATGGTCCAACGCGATGTCTAACGCATCAGCCGCGCAGCATACACCCGGCACTGCACCTGACACGGGCCAATTCGCGCTTGCGCACCTTGAGTTACCTGCACTCCCAAATTGGACACATTTGCTTACCCTCCTCACGCAAAAAAGGCACCGCAAGGTGCCTTTTTTTGGGGAACGCTTGGTCGCTTGTAAGCGATTAGGCCTTCTTGCCAACTGCAGCGGCTGCAGACAGTGCCTTTTCGGTCACAGCAGCGATGTTGCTTTCAGCAGCAGCCATGGCTTGCTTGGCGGCGCTTTGAGCCGATTCAATGGCGCTTTGGCTGGAAGCCAGGGCGCTCTTGACCACAGCCACAGCGGACTCGGTGCCAGCAGGTGCGTTCTTGGCAGCGGTTTCAACCGCTTGATTGAAAACCTTTTGTGCTTCAGCAGCTTTGCCTTCAAAGGCCTTGCTGAACTCTGCACCGGCTTCGACGGCGATGCCGTAAACGTGACGGCCGTAAGCCACTGACTTTTCAGCCATTGGGGATACCAGGCTGGTTTGCAGGCTGATCACTTGTTGCAGGTCTTTAGCGGCCAGCAGGGCTTGCGCGTGGCTGAAAGATTCAGTCATCATGGCCTTGGCAGCAGCGAGGTTGAGTTCAACCAGCTTTTCAACACCAGCGAACGACTTGCTAGACAAGCCTTTCAGTGTGTCGAGGTTTGCTTTGTTGGTAGCAGTGATTTGGTCGGCAGTAATAAACATAGTGGGTTCCTTTGGGTGGTGTTATCTGCGTTGCCATCCCCAGACCATCTGGTTTATGTTGCAGTGCAGCATGGACCGAATTATAGGGAAAACCCTGCCTCATGCAAGCAGTTTTGCTGCATTGCAACAAAACTTCCTAGAGTTCTGTCTCTAAATCCCAGGCTGACACGACCGCCCCCGAGGGAACGCTTACCGCCAAAGAATCAAAACCGTCCCCAAGACAGTCAGACTCGCGCCCACCCAGGCACCCAAGGCGGGGGCGCGCCTGAACTGCAACCACAACACTGGCAACACCAGAATCGGTGACACCGACGACAGAATGGCCACCATGCCCACCTCACCCTTCTGGAGTGCCAAAAGCACCAGCGTCATACCCAAACCCATGGCGATAAACCCGTTGAGTGCGGTCTGCGCCAGCACCCGCGCATTTGGCGGTGATGTGGCACGCGCCGCTTTGAACCCAGTGGCCAACAACACACCGTGCGCCATGGTGGCCACCGTCACCCGCACGGCCGAGGCCATGATGGGGTCCACCTGCTGCGCCATCACCGGCTGGGCAATCAAGGAACCCAGCGCCTGGCACAAGGCCGCTACCAAAGCCAGCGCCACACCCTCACCGACATGGCCCTGATCGAGCTCCCAGGCGTGGGTTTCGTCTTTGTGACGGCCCAAGGCCATGGCCAGCATCACGCCGCCCAGGGTCAGCACCGCGCCCAACAAGGCTTGCGAACTCATGCGCTCGTTCAATATCGCAAAACCCAACACAGCGCTGAATGCGGCATGGGTGGCAAACAGCACACCGGCGCGACGTGGCCCCAGTCGGTTGATGGCCGCAAACAAGGCGGTATCGCCTACAAAAATCCCGATCAAACCGCTGACCGCCATGACCCCCCAGGCCTGCATGTCAAACGTGACCCAAGTCCCGTTAAAAGCCACAACCCCCCACAGCATCACTGCGACCATGGCCATGCGCCAGCGGGTAAAGGCAATCGCGCCCAAGTGGCGAGAAGGTGTGACCGACATCACACTGCCAATGGCCCAGCAAGCGGCTGCGCCCAAGGCGAACAGATCGTAGGAGGCCATCAACCGCCCGGCGTCAAAACAGATTGGTGTGGTTCACCAGTGTGTCGGGCGGTAGCAGGTTGACCTCGGCCAGCAGTTGGGCTAGGGCACGGCCAGCCGCATCCACCACGGCACGTCCCTTGGCCGCAGTGGCAATGGCGGCGTTGCCCACCGCACCAACCGGGTTGTAGTCCTGGGTTTGCCAGGCCAATTTGGCACTTTTACCGTCTCCCAGAATGGCAAAACGCCCGGCACGGGCCTGCGCACTGGATGCAAAAAGGCAGGCCTGGCCCATGTCGACATGGGCTGGGTCGAGCGCCAGCATCATCGAGGTCTCGATGTCACCGCCGTGGACACCAAAGCGGTGCTCGACTTGGGTAAACAGCGCATGAACATCCTCGCCCTGCGACCCCACCAGAGGCAGATTGAACCAGCTGACGCTGTACACCAGCATGCCCAAACGCGCGCGCAAGTCTCGCGCCACCATGTCCATCACACTCACATTGCCACCATGGGCGTTGAACAACACCAGCTTGCGAATGCCGGCCGCGGCCACACATTGGGCAATCTCGGTCCAGACCCGCAAAATGGTTTCGTTGGAGAAAGTCAGGGTACCGGCAAAGCGGTTGTGCTCCGGGCTCAGACCCACTGTTTGCGTCGGCAAAATCAAGGCCTTCAAGTCGGCGCTCAAGTGGGGCAGCGCCGCGGCAATCACGCCGTCGACCAGCACCGTGTCCACACTCAGCGGCAAGTGGGGACCATGCTGCTCGGTGGCAGCGACCGGCAACACAACAATGGTGCGCGCGGCGTCGCCGCTGGCCTGCAACGCGGCGAAATCCCGCGCGCTCAAGTCAGCCCAAAAGCGCGATGGGCTGGTCATGAATGCGTTCTCACAGCAAGGTGGTTCACATCAGGCCTTTTTCATAAACTCGGCTTTGAGCATGAAGGCGCCCTGTTCGGTCTTGCAATCCACCTCGTGATCACCTGCGCCTTCGGGCAGACGGATGCCTTTGATCTTGGTGCCCTTCTTCAGCACGATGGACGAGCCTTTGACCTTCAGGTCCTTGATCAAAACCACGGTGTCGCCACTGGCCAGCGGATTGCCATTGGCATCTTTCACCTCACGCGGGCCGTCATCGGACGTTTCGCCCTGGGCCAGCATGGGCCACTCAAAGCCGCAGTCCGGGCAAACGTAATTGCTGCCGTCCGGGTAGGTGTTCTCAAGCGTACATTGGGGGCAAGCAGGCAGGTTCGGCATGGCAGGTTCTGTAAAGGGTCAGATTGTAGGGGGCCGGTATCATGCCAGCATGGCCACAAAACCACCCCGCAACCGCACTGGCGACTCGTTTTTCGCCTGGGAAGGCGAGGTGCTGGTGGTCAATATTCTGGGCAAACCCAGCGCCGCCAAGGACGCCATCGGCAAGCCCTATGGCACCCAGCTCAAGGTCAGCGTGACCGCCGCACCAGTAGCCGGCCGCGCCACCGACCACATGCTGCGTTTTCTGGCACCCCTGTTTGGCGTGACCGTGGCAGACATCGAGGTGGTGTTTGGCCAGGAAAACGTCAACAAGCAGTTGCGCATCCGAGCCCCTAAAAAGCTGCCCCCTGTGTTTCACACTGCGGCGCAACAATCCGAACTATTCGCCCCGCCCGGCACCGATAATGGGTCCCCCGGCCCAAAACCCCGCAAGCGCTGAGCGCTGGAACTTCATGCGCTTCAGTGCATCGTACTTCGTTATGACCTTTGCAAACATCCTTCGTTCGTCATTTGTCGCTGCGTTATTTGTAGCTTTTAGCCCAGTATCGACAGGGGCTGGCAGCCAAAATTCCTTAGGCGCTGTGGTCACCACCGAGCAGGTGCGCGCCGAACTGATGGCCCACGCCCCGGATGGCGTGGACCCCGGCAATACCGTCTGGGTGGGGTTGCAGTTGGCCCACCAACCCGAATGGCACACCTACTGGAAGAATTCAGGCGACTCCGGCCAGCCGACCAGCCTGAACTGGACCTTGCCCGCAGGCGTATCGGCAGGCGAGATTGCTTGGCCTTTGCCAGTCAAGATCCCCATCGGCACCCTGGCCAACTATGGGTACGACGGCACGGTGCTGTTGCCCGTGCCCCTGACCATCTCGCCCGACTTCAAACCCAGCAGCTTGACCGCCGAGCTCGAGGTCAAACTGCAAGCCAGTTGGCTGGTTTGCAAGCAGGAGTGTGTGCCGCAAGATGGCCAATTTGTGCTGCGCATTCCCACGAAAGGCTCCACCGCATTCAACAGTGCCGCATTCAACGCTGCTTTCAAGGCACAGCCCAAAGCATTGACCGAGGCGAGCAGCATCACCATTGAGGGCAGCAACCTGAAAGTATCGGTGCCCGGTTTGCCCGCCAGTCTGCGTGGCAAAACATTGGACTTCTTCCCCGAAACACCAGAGGTGATCGAAACCGCAGCGAAATGGACGCAAAGCTGGCAAGGTGAGGTCTGGACCGCGTCAGTGCCTATCGCCGCGCAGCGTGGGGCCAGTCCGACCACCATGCCCGTTGTGGTCGCCGGTCTTGCGGGCAATGTGCGCCTTGGGTTTGTGTCCCAGGCCAAAATTTCCGGCGACTGGCCCATAGTGGCCACTCCAGGTGCGGGGCTCGGCGTGCCAAGTCCGTCCACCCCCGCCGCCCCACCCAGCCCGCAAAACCTGCCCAGTTCATTGTGGCTGGCTCTGCTCGGCGCCCTGGTCGGCGGGATGATCTTGAATCTGATGCCATGCGTGTTCCCGGTGCTCGCTATCAAAGTAGTTGGGTTTGCCCGCCATGGCACCCATCAGAAAAACCATCGCATTGGCGGTCTGGCCTACAGCGCCGGCGTAGTGCTGTCGTTTGTGGCGCTCGGTGCCCTGATGCTGAGCTTGCGCAGCGCGGGCGAACAACTGGGTTGGGGCTTTCAATTGCAGTCACCGCTGGTAGTGGCTGGCCTGGCCGCACTTTTCACCGTGATTGGCCTGAACCTGGCTGGTCTGTTTGAATTTGGCCAGTGGGTGCCGTCCAGCGTGGCCACACTGGAGGCCAAAAATCCGTCGGTTGACGCCTTCCTGTCAGGCGTGTTGGCCGTGGTGATTGCATCGCCCTGCACGGCGCCGTTCATGGGGGCCTCGCTCGGCTTGGCGCTGGACTTGCCCGCGTTGCAGGCACTAAGCGTGTTTGCCGCCATTGGCGTTGGCATGGCCCTGCCCTATCTGGCGGCCAGCTGGTCGCCCAAGCTGGCAAACATGCTGCCCCGCCCAGGGGCCTGGATGGACACCTTCCGCCATGCCATGGCGTTCCCGATGTTTGCCACTGTGGTGTGGCTGGTCTGGGTGCTGGGCCAACAAACCGGCATTGACGGCGCCAGTGCGCTACTGGCGCTGCTCCTGGCTTTGACTCTGGTGATTTGGTCGCTGGGGCTGCATGGCCGAAGTCGGCTCATTGCTGCTGTGCTTTCAATAGCAGTCTTGACTGGCCTGACAGGAGCGATAGGCAAAAATATTACGCAAACTTCCGAGCCCTTAGGTGCCGTCTCCAGCACCTCTCTGTGGCAAGCCTGGGCGCCCGGCAAAGTGGAACAGGTGCTGGCCACTGGCCCGGTGTTTGTGGACTTCACCGCCGCTTGGTGCGTGACTTGCCAGTACAACAAGAAAACCACGCTGGCCAATGCCGAGGTTCTAGCCGACTTTGCCGCCAGAAAGGTCACCTTACTGCGTGCCGACTGGACCCGCCGAGACCCGGCCATTACTGCAGCGCTGGCGCAACTTGGGCGCAATGGTGTGCCTGTGTATGTGCTGTACAAGTCGGGGGCGAATCCATTGGTGTTGTCTGAAATCCTGTCTGTCAGCGAAGTCCGCAGCGCACTCGCCACACTTTCAAAGTAGACATCTTTTGGCCTCGCGCAATTTTTGGTTTGCTTGATTTCAGCTAAGAAAAGCTTAAGAGTCCACCTCTAAGATTCGTCCCATGTTGAAGGGAGCTTGGTATGGCACAAGTGAAAGTTTTTGCACTCGGTTTGGCACTGGTTGGCGCGAGCACTTTTACGCTTGCCGACAATGAAGTTGAGGGCAATGGCCGGCGCATCGCCTTGCATCCCAAAGTTGCGCAGGAGTGCTCAGCCTGCCACGTGGCCTTCTGGCCAAACTTTTTGCCCACCTCGTCCTGGAAACAAGTCTTGACCACGTTGGACAAACACTATGGCGCGGATGCGTCGCTGCCAGCAGCGGACCAACAAGAAATCACCGACTGGATCATCGCAAATTCCCAGGAATTGGGTGAGGCACCTCCGGGCAACCGCATCACCAAAGCGTTCTGGTTCACACGCAAACATGGTCCCCGGCATGTGCGCGCGGACGTCTGGAGTCGCCCGTCGGTCAAAAGCCCGGCCAATTGCCAAGCCTGCCACGTCGATGCGGCCAAGGGCGATTTCAACGAACACAAGATTCGCATCCCAGGTTAACTTTTCATTTCATTCACATTGAGGATTCATCATGACATTCAATTTCCGCCTGACTCACCTCGTCGCTGCCCTGGCCATCGCGCTGCCTCTGGCTGCCAACGCCAACGTCATTCTGGACGGCTACAAAGCCCAGGCCAAACAAGAAAATGCCGCCTTCAAAGACTTCACCGTAGCAGCCGGTCAAAAGCTTTACACCACAGTAGGTCCCAACCAACTGTCTTGTTCGTCTTGCCACACCGACTCGCCAAAAAACGAAGGCAAACATGCCAAAACCAACAAAGCGATTGACCCGTTGGCACCCAGCGTCAACCCCAAACGCTTTTCTGATCTGGCCCAAGTTGAAAAGTGGTTCAAGCGCAATTGCAACGATGCGTTGGGCCGCGCCTGCACCACTCAGGAAAAGGGTGACTTCATGACCTATGTGTTGTCCGTTAAGTAAGGCCTGCCAATGAAAACCTCCAAATTTTTGATCGCGACCGTCCTTGCAGTGGCCGCGCTGAGCGCATCCATGGCAGCCCTTGCCAAATACAACGGCGAAGACCGCGGCAAGCCGGTGATGCCGTCCCAGGTCAATGCCAAATGGGCGGCCGAATGTGGCGGCTGCCACCTGGCTTTCCCGCCGGGCTTATTGCCTGCCGCTTCCTGGAAAAAGCTCATGACCGGTCTGGACAAGCACTTTGGTACCGATGCCTCGCTCCCAGCAGCTGACACCAAAGAAATCACCGACTTTTTGGTCAAAAACGAATCCAACCGCTGGACCGCCAGCACGTCGCCCTTGCGGATCAGCGACAGCGAATGGTTCAAAACCAAGCACCGTGCAGACGAGATCAACCCCACGGTGTGGAAGCGTGCCTCAGTCAAAAGCCCGGCCAACTGTTTGGCATGCCACAAAGGTGCTGATAAAGGCGATTTCAACGAAAACAGCATCGTCATCCCGAAGTAATTCATGAGCTTGCAACGCACCCTGATCTGGGACTTACCCACCCGGCTGTTTCACTGGACCCTGGCGGGCAGCTTTGTCCTAGCCTGGCTCACCAGCGAGGGAGATGAATGGCTGTCGATCCATGCCTTTTTGGGCTACCTGGTGATGGGCTTGGTCGGATTCAGGCTGATGTGGGGGTTCGCCGGCTCGCACTTTTCGCGTTTTGCCAGTTTCTGGTTCAGTCCAAAGGAATCGCTGGACTACCTGAAACAGGTGGCCGGCCGCACAGCCCCGCGCCATGTGGGCCACAACCCGACCGGCAGCTTGGCCATTTACATTTTGCTGGTGCTGGCCGTGGTGGTGGGTATCACCGGCATTGCCACGCTGGGCGGTGAGGAGCAACAGGGATTGATCAGTGGTTGGCTCAGTTACTCACAGGGTCGGCTGCTCAAAGAAGCCCATGAATTGGCTGCCAACCTAATGATGCTGGTGGTCCTCGGCCATTTGGCCGGCGTAGTGGTTGAGAGCGTGTTGCACAAAGAAAACCTGGCCAAATCCATGGTCAATGGATTCAAGATGGCCGAACCAGGCACACCCAAGGCAAAAGCCCAATGGCTGGCTGCAGCACTGATGGTCACCGCCATGGTTTGTTTTGCAGGATGGTGGTTCAGTTACGCCCTCGGTATTCAGACCCACACACCGGCTGCAACAAGCCAGGCACAAAGTACGACGGTTGAAGAACCCCACGTGAAATTCGTGGGCAAAGCATTGCCCGATAACGCGCAGTGGCGTGACGAATGTGGCAGTTGCCATGGCGTTTTTTACCCGGCGCTTCTGCCAGCGCGCTCCTGGCAAAAAATGATGGCGGAGCAAAGCCAACACTTTGGCTCCGACCTCGGCTTGGACGATGCCACCGTCAAGGCAGTTTTGGCATTTATGGTGGACAACGCCGCCGACAAACACAACACCGAGGCCGCTTACAAGATTGACCGCTCCTTGGCCAAAACAGCCACGCCGCTGCGCATCACCGAAACACCCTACTGGGTCAAAAAGCACCGGGAAGTCGCCGCCTCGGATTGGGCCAATCCATTAGTCAAGAGCAAAAGCAATTGCGCCGCCTGCCATGTTGATGCCGACGCCGGCACCTACGAGGACGCCGCCATGCATATCCCGAAGGCACCCAAGCTGGCACCTTCGGCAGCTCGCGCTGCCAGCAGCTAGGCCAGACTCGGTTTGCCCGCCGCCATCGGTGGGCAAGCAGCAGGATGCGACAATAAACGCATGAATTCGACCATTGCACCCAACTCCTTCGCCCCACTCAAAAACGACACCTTCCTGCGCGCCTGCNNCTGGCCACCAACACCGACTACGCCACCGAAGTCACGCTGCAACCTCTGGATCGTTTCCCGATCGATGCGGCCATTTTGTTCAGCGACATCCTGACCGTGCCCGACGCCATGGGGCTGGGTTTGACCTTCGCGCTGGGCGAAGGTCCGAAGTTTGCCCATGCGGTACGCGACGAAGCCGCTGTGGCCAAACTCGCTGTGCCCGACATGGACAAACTGCGTTATGTGTTTGACGCAGTCACATCCATCCGCAAGGCGCTCAATGGCCGGGTACCGCTGATTGGTTTTTCCGGCAGCCCCTGGACGCTGGCCTGCTACATGGTGGAAGGTGCCGGCTCAGACGACTATCGGCTTGTCAAAACCATGATGTACAGCCGCCCTGACCTGATGCACCGCATTCTGAAAATCAATGCGGACGCCGTGGCACTTTACCTCAACACCCAAATTGAAGCCGGCGCCCAAGCGGTGATGGTGTTTGACAGCTGGGGCGGTGTGCTGGCCGACGGTGCTTTCCAGGAATTCAGCCTGGCCTATACGCGCCAAGTGCTGGCCAAACTGCACAAAACCTGGGCTGGTGCCACCATCCCCAGCATTGTGTTCACCAAAGGCGGTGGGCTGTGGCTGGACGAGATGGAGCAGCTTGACTGCAATGCGCTGGGGCTGGACTGGACGGTGAACCTGACCAAGGCGCGTGCCATTGCAGGTGGCAGCAAGGCTTTGCAAGGCAACCTCGACCCGAACGTGCTGTTTGCGCCACCCGAGCAAATTGAAGCCGAGGTCATCAAGGTGCTCAAGGCCTTTGGTACGCCACACAGCGGCATGGGGCCGGGCCCCACCCACATCTTCAATTTAGGCCATGGCATCAGCCAACACACCCCACCCGAGCACGTGGCGGCGCTGGTGGAGGCGGTTCACACCCATTCCAGGGAAATGCGGGGCGCATGCTGACATCGCATGGGCGGGTGCTGACGCGAGCCTGACCGCTGCTTAGCACTTTTCGGGACGGTTTTCCAGCGGAATCGGCAAAAACTTTTGCCACTTATGCACAAATTTCTTGATGCAACGCAACATTAACGCATACCGCTTCCGCTCTCGCTACCAAAGCCATAGCGATCGTAAGTCCTTGATTTATATAGGCATGGCGCCTTGCCTTTTTTCTGGGCAGCTTAAGCAAAGCCTTGATTTTCAATGCCCGCACGGGACTATCGACTATCTATCAACAAAGTTATCCACAGAAAATTGGGATGACTGTTAAAACCTCTTGAAATCAAGCACTTAACGCGTTTTCCGACAGTTCACTTGAACAATCCACTGCAAATGCCGTCCACACCGCTATGCACCATCGAGGTGCTGGTTCACACCCCGGCCTACAGCCAAATGGCAGGTGCACTGAGCTATCTGTGTGCGTTGACACCCGCCCCAGGCACACTGGTGCGGGTACCACTGGGGAAGCGTGAACTGATGGGGGTGGTATGGGACACGGCAACCCACCTTGATGCGACCTCGCTTGACCCAGGCAAGCTGCGATCAGTCGCCGCCGTGTTGGACACCCTGCCACCCTTGAGCCCGTCTTGGCGCCGTTTGGTTGATTTCGCTGCGGACTATTACCAGCGCTCGTCAGGGGAAGTGGCTTTGGCTGCCTTGCCACCGCAATTGCGTGAACTGAGCGCCGCTCAGCTGGCGCGCCGCCTCAAAAAGTTGGCCAAGGCCACCACCAATCAAACTACGCGAAACAAACAACCCGTTGTCCTAGAAGAAATCAACCCGGCCCCATCCACTTGTGCCAAACCAATTGATATAGATTCAATAGCGCTTAGCCAAGAACAAATAAGGGCTGTAGACCAGTTTAACCAAAATCCTGGGCCCTTCCTTTTGTTTGGCGCCACCGGCAGCGGCAAAACCGAAGTGTTCATGCGCTGTACCGCTGAGCTGTTAGCCAAATCAGAAAACGCGCAGGCACTTGTGATGGTGCCCGAAATAAATCTAACGCCACAACTCGAAGACCGCTTCAAGGCGCGTTTTTGCAGTTTGTATGGCGAAGATGCAGTGGTGTCCATGCACAGCGGCATGACCCCGGCCCAGCGCCTGAACGCCTGGCTGGCGGCCCATAGCGGTGTGGCACGGGTGGTGTTGGGTACCCGCATGGCAGTGTTTGCATCCATGCCACAACTCAAGCTGATCATCGTCGACGAAGAACACGACCCCAGCTACAAGAGCCAGGAAGGCGCGCGCTATTCGGCACGCGACCTAGCCGTTTACCGCGGTCGGCTCGACAGTGCGAAGGTGCTGCTGGGTTCGGCTACCCCCTCGTTTGAGAGCTGGTACCACAGCCGCCCCGCTGCCGAGGGTGGCCGTTACCTGCGCCTGGAAATGCCCAGCCGCATTGGTGAGGGCCAATTGCCTTTGGTGCGCCGGGTGGACATGAACCACCAGGCCAAATCTTGCGTGATTTCATCGCCACTGCTGTCGGCGATTCAAGCGCGCATTGCCCGGGGAGAACAAAGCCTGCTGTTTTTAAACCGGCGCGGCTACGCCCCGGTGCTGCAATGCACCGACTGCGACTGGAAAAGCAACTGCCCGCATTGCAGCGCTTACAGGGTGTTTCACAAAATTGACCGCACCCTGCGCTGCCACCNNCCTGCCCGGCCTGCGGCAACCCGGACATCGCCCCCCTGGGCCGTGGCACCGAGCGTCTGGAAGAACACTTAGCTGAACTGCTGGCGGGCACCCGGCGCCCAGACGGTCAACCGGTGCGCATTGTGCGGATTGACGCCGACACCACCCGCCTCAAAGGCGCGCTGGAATCGCAGTTGGCCCAAGTTCACGCCGGTGAAGTTGATGTGCTGGTAGGCACGCAGATGATTGCCAAAG
>DFWT01000207.1:0-6868 GCA_002381045.1 Rhodoferax sp. UBA4127 | reverse complement strand
GCAGCGAAATGTGGCTGCAGACCTTTCATCCCACCCACCCACTGTACGAGGCACTCAAGCGGCACGACTACCCGGCCTTTGCCGAATCTCAACTCAAAGAGCGTCAGCAAGCGGGCATGCCGCCGTTCAGCTTTCAGGCATTGGTGAGAGCCGACGCGCGTACGCAGGAGGTAGCCCAGGGGTTCTTGAATCTGGCTAGTGGGGCTGCAGCGGCGCAGGCTGACACCAAGGNNTGTCACCAAGGCACTTCTGCCCCACATCACTCTCTACCCGGCGGTGCCCATGAGCATCGCCCGCATCGCCGACACCGAGCGCGCCCAGATGCTGATTGAAAGCCACTCGCGCACGGCGCTGCAAAAGTTTTTGAATGCCTGGCAGACCGTGTTGCACCAGACCAAAACCCAGCCGGAGTGCAGGGGCGTGATGCGCTGGGCCATCGACGTCGACCCGCTGGCCATTTGATTTAACCGGCCTTGGTGGCCACAATCACTTGGAAGTTGCCAAAAAACGCAGTGTGCCGCTCGCAGCGCACACCCGGCATGGCTTGCAATTGCTGCACCGGGTCATGGCTGTCCCAAAGTGCCAAGCCGTAGGGCTCAAACACCTTGAAATAGGTCCAGCTCAACATGCGCATCAGCAGTGGGCTGGGGCGATGAAACTCGCCCAAGTACAGCTTGCCACCCGGCGCCAGTACCCGCATGGCTTCGTTGAGCGCATCCACCTTCAATTCATGCGGCAGTTCATGCAGCAGGAAAAAAATAACGTTGGCCTGCACACTGGCGCTGGTTTGCTGCATGGCCACCGCGTTGTCGCGCCGGTACACAGTTTGCGCCTCATAGTCACCCAGCTTGGTACGGGCATGGTCAAGTTCGTTTTGAATGATGTCGGCAACCACCACCTGGCGCACACCCGATTTGACGGCCGCCTTCACCACCCGGGGCATCACGTTGCCAAAGGCACATGAAGTGATCAAGATGTCCTTGCCTTGCAGGTCATCATGGCGCAGCCCGTGGGTGATGATCGACACTAACCGGCTGTACTGGAACAACAAAATCGCCGAGATGATGGGCTGCCAGTCCACCAACTTGATCAGACGCATGTTGGAATAAATGGGGTACACATGCGCTGAGGCATGTGTCAAGCGCCCCATGACACCGCGCATCACCAGTGCCCCGCGGGTCAGGGTAAAAAAGAACAAGGCCGTGCTCGCCAACACCAGCACCAACGCCATCAAAGGGTACGACAACCAGTCAGACATGACCATCCTTCACTTGAGGTCCCACACACCTGTGGAACAAGGCGCTGATTAGACCGCCACGGCGCGTTTCAAACTTGATCGATGTCATGAACGTGGCACATTCAGCGCAGCCAATCCCGCATCAAGACGTTGACTCAGGTCATCAGCGCCACGGTTAGTGAAAAGGTCACAAACGCGGCCGCCGTAGAGACCAAAATGATGCGCGCCACCCGCCCGTTGTCGGCCCCAAAACGCTCTGCCAGCAGCGACACATTACTGGCACTTGGCAAGGCCGCGGTGAGCACCAGAACCGTCAAGGCGAAGCGCGACATGGGCACGCCCAAACTGATCAGCGACACCCCCACCAACAACACCAGCAGAGGGTGCAAAAATAGCTTGAATAAAGCCACTGGCAAATAGTCGCGCAACAGCGGCACCGGCGCGTGGCCAGCTGCTGCCAGCATTTGCGAGCGCGCCAACACGGCCCCAATGGTGAACAGCGCCACCGGTGAAGCCGCATCGGCCAGCAAGCCAATGGTTTGGGCCACCGGCTTGGGCGGCTGCCAACCCAGCACGGACACCGCCGCACCCAGCAAAATGGCCCATGGCATCGGATTGGCCAATACGCCTTTCAAAGCGTTCTTGAGTGCCTTCGCAGCCCCATGTGCATCGGCCCCGCCAAGCCTGGAGATTGCGATACACAAGGAGGTGGTGACCACCATGTCAATGACCATGGTCAGAATCACTGGCCCTGCGGCCGCGGCACCCAACAGGGCCACCAACAGTGGCACCCCCATGAAACCCGAATTGGGGAACGCTGCCACCAAGGCCCCAAACGCGGCATCGTTCCAACCGATGCGGGTGTTCAAACTGACTGCCACAGTAAAACCGACCGTGATCAGCGCACACAGCAGCCAGGTGGTGAACACGCCTACATCCAGCAACTGCGCAATCGGGGTCGAGGCGCCAAAGCGGTACAGCATGCATGGCAGCGCAAAAAACAGCACAAACCCGTTAAGCCCGGGAATGGCCTCTAGCGGCAACATGCGGCGGCGCGCCGCCAGGTAGCCACACAGCACCAGCGCAAAGAACGGAAAGGTGATGATGAAAACTTGCAGCACAGCGGCATTGTGTCAGCTTGGCCAGTGGGGTATTGGCTGGGTTGTCACCTGCGCCAGTTGAACGCCAGCCTCGATAATCCGTCCATGCTCGACCCAGAAGCCAACGCCAGTCCACCCGCGCAGGACACCGTATTCCAAGACCCCGGTGTGGTGCGTGGCCCAGTGCACCCCACCGGTCATTTCATGATGGCCCACCCAGCCCACGTATTGGGCCTGGGTTTTGGTTCTGGCTTGAGCCCGTTTGCACCTGGTACCGCGGGCACCCTGTGGGCCTGGGCCATTTTTGTGCTGTTGCAAGACAGCCTGACCGAATCCCAATGGGGTTGGCTGATTGGCGCCAGCTTGATCGGTGGTTGGTGGGCCTGCAGCTTGACCGCCAAGCACCTGCGGGTGCTGGATCCCAGCAGCGTGGTGTGGGATGAAATTGCCGCTTTCTGGTTGGTGCTGTGGCTGATCAGTCCCACTAGTTACCTGGGCCAAGCGGTGGCTTTTGTCTTGTTTCGGTTTTTTGATGCGGTCAAGCCTGGCCCGGTGGGTTGGGCCGACCGGCTGTTTCATCATGTGGACCCAGCCACCGACCGGAACGCTTGGCGCAAAGCCGGTGCTGGCATCATGCTCGACGATGTGGTGGCCGCCTTTTGCACCCTGCTGGTCGTGGCTATGTGGCGGGCTTGGTAATGCAATCGCACGCGGATTCGCTACAAACTCAAGAGCTATCTACCCAGGTTCTATGTGGGCTGATGGCTGATTTTTTGTTCAAGAGAAATTGGATGCTGGCCACCGCAGAGAGCTGCACTGGTGGCATGATCGCCGTGGCCTGCACTGACCAGGCTGGCTCCAGCGCCTGGTTTGAGCGGGGTTTTGTCACCTATTCCAACGCATCCAAAACCGAACTGCTGGGTGTGGATGCGGCGTTGATCGCGCAGCATGGTGCAGTCAGTGAACCCGTGGTGCGGGCCATGGTGCAAGGTGCATTGGCACGCTCGCACGCCCAGGTTGCCATCGCTGTCACAGGTGTGGCTGGCCCCAGCGGCGGCAGTTTAGAAAAACCGGTGGGCACCGTCTGGATAGGCTGGGCCACGCCCGAACAGATCGTCACAGAACTGCAGATGTTTGCCGGCGATCGTGCAGCCGTGCGACTGGCCACCGTGCGCCATGCCCTGATCCGTTTGGCGGCCATGTTGGCTGTGCCCACTGGCTCGGACCATATTGACGCTATGCTTGTGAAAAACCTGAACTGAAGAAAGTCACCATGAAACTCAAACCATTGCTTTCCATTGGCCTGCTCGCTGTTGCGGCCTTCATTGCACCAGCCCAAGCCGCCGCGCCGACTCAGGTGACAGGTGAAGTGTTGGAGGTCAAAGATGTGGCGGTTTATACCTATTTGCGTTTGAAAACGGCCACGGGTGAAACCTGGGCAGCTGTTAACAAAGCGCCTGTCGCAAAGGGTGCAAAAGTCACCCTGACCAACGTGATGACGATGGAAAATTTTGAGAGCAAAGAACTCAAGAAGACCTTCCCGACCATCCTGTTTGCCAGCCTGGCCAACAGCGCTGGGACCGGTGCTGCTCCAGCCACCGACCCCCACGCGGGCATGGCCAAAGCGCCCGCTGCAATGGCCGACGTGAAAGTGGCCAAAGCCAGTGGTGCGAATGCCTACACCGTGGCAGAAATCATAGCCAAGGCCGACAAGCTCAAAGACAAGCCGGTGCGGGTACAAGGCAAGGTGGTCAAGTACAACGCGGGCATCATGGGTAAGAACTGGATTCACCTGCGCGATGGCTCAGGCTCGGCGACAAGCGGTAGCAACGACATATTGGTCACCACCCTGGCCAGCGCCAAACTTGGCGATGTGGTCACCGTGTCAGGCGTGGTGCATACCAACAAGGACTTTGGCGCGGGTTACAGCTACAAAATCCTCATTGAAGACGCCACCCTCAAACCCTAGTCACTCTTAAAAAGAGAGCTTTCAGCACATTAAATACAGGGGCTAGAGGCCTATTTTCCCCTTAGTCTTGTTTTTCTGATGCCGCCTGCCCACTGGCCTGACGCGGATCGCGGCGATGGGCTCGCATAACGCCGATCTGCTGCGCCACGGCGCCCTGCGGGATTGCACCACGCCATGCCCCGAGCCGTTGGGTGGGCATGTTGTGCCAACCCCAACCCCGAACCCTCTTGGCGCTATGCTTGTCAAAACTGAACGTAAGAAAGTCACCATGAAACTCAAACCCTTGTTGTCCATTGGCCTGCTTGTTGCTGCGGCCTTCATCTCCCCGGTCCAAGCTGCCGCACCTACCCAGGTAACGGGTGAAGTTCTGGAGGTCAAGGAAGTCGCCGTCTACACCTATTTGCGCCTGAAAACGGCGACGGGTGAGACCTGGGCGGCGGTCGTCAAGGCACCTGTGGCAATCGGCGCTAAGGTCACCTTGGACAACGTGATGGTGATGGAGAACTTTGAGAGCAAAGAACTCAAAAAAACCTTCCCAAGCATTCTGTTTGGCAGCCTGGCCAATAACGCTGGAACTGGTGCTGCTCCAGCCGCCGACCCCCACGCGGGCATGCCCAAAATGTCCGCTGACCCGCATGCGGGTAAGGCCATGGCACCCGCTGAAATGGCTGACGCCAAAGTGGCAAAAGCCACTGGCCCCAACGCCTACACCGTGGCAGAAATCATTGGCAAAGCCGACGAACTCAAAGAAAAGCCGGTGCGCGTGCAGGGCAAGGTGGTCAAGTACAACGCCGGGATCATGGACAAAAACTGGATTCACCTGCGTGACGGCTCAGGCTCAGCGGCCGACGGCAACAACGACATCTTGGTAACCACTGACGCCAACGCCAAACTAGGCGACGTGGTCACTGTGTCGGGCGTGGTGCACACCAATAAGGACTTTGGCTCGGGTTATACCTACAAAATCCTGATTGAAGAAGCGACCTTGAAGCCCTGATGCTCTTAATTACAGAGCTTTAAACACATTAAAGACAAGGGCTAGAGGCCTATTTCTTCTTACCTTCTGAATTTCTGGCAAGGCCTGGCCACCGGCCTGGCGCTGATTGTGGCGATCGGCTCTCAAAACGCCTTCGTGCTGCGCCAGGGTATCCGGCGCGAACATGTGTTGCCGCTGGTTGCGTTTTGTGCACTGTCTGATGCGCTGTTGATACTGGCCGGCATTGGCGGGGCCGGTGTGCTCATCCGCGGCAATGACACGCTGATGCAAGCCACCCGCTACGGTGGCGCCCTGTTCTTGGCCAGTTACGGTGGGTTCGCGGCTAGGCGGGCTTGGCGGGGCAACCACATGCAACTGGACCAGTCCCAGGGTGTCACTTTGGCGGCCGCATTGACTGCATGCTTTGGCTTCACTTTTTTGAACCCGCACGTGTACCTGGACACCGTGGTGTTGCTCGGCTCCATTGCCAACCAGCTGCCCGACCCCGGGCGCTGGGTGTTTGGTGCTGGCGCTTGCGTGGGCAGCGTCCTGTGGTTCTCGGCGCTGGGGTTTGGCGCACGTTACCTGGCTCCACTTTTTCAGACCACCACCGCCTGGCGGGTGCTGGACAGCGTGATTGCCCTGACCATGTTTGCACTGGCGCTGATGTTGCTTTTGGGCTGATGGGCAGACCACCTAGCGCGGCGTCCCATTTAGATCCTCAAGGAAACGGCGGGTCAAAACCCGCCGCGGTCATGTGCCCCGCCCACAGCCAGCGACAGGCGGGCAGCTTTATGCCTACTCGTGCGCCAGTTCCCAACGGTCAGGCGAGCGCCACAAGCGTGAACGCAGCATTTCACGCTCAAAGGTGAACTCCTTGGGCAAGCGGTCGCGGAAGCGGTCAAACAGCTCTTCGTGTGAATGCGCCTCAGCGGTGCCGGCTTCACGGCCCACGGCCATCAGGTCATAGAAGCTGTTACTGGAAAAATCCAGACCCTTCCAGTCGATGTCTTCAAAACGGGGCATCCAGCCAATTGGGCTTTCAACCGCATACGCCTGCCCATGCACCCGGCCCGCAATCCATTTGAGAACGCGCAGGTTGTCGCCAAAGCCGGGCCAGATGAACTTGCCTGCATCGTCCTTGCGGAACCAGTTGACGCGGAAGATGCGCGGCGGATTGCTCACCTGCCGACCCACATTGAGCCAGTGGGTGAAGTAATCTGCCATGTTGTAGCCACAGAACGGCAGCATGGCCATCGGGTCGCGCCGGGTGGCCACCACGCCAATGGCAGCGGCTGTCGCCTCGGAACCCATGGTGGCAGCCAGGTAAACCCCGTGCGCCCAATTGAAGGCCTGAAACACCAAAGGCATTTCCTTGCTGGCACGCCCGCCAAAGATGAACGCAGAAATCGGCACGCCGTTGGGATTTTCCCAGTCGGGGTCGATAGACGGGCACTGGCTGGCGGGTGCGGTAAAGCGAGAGTTGGCATGCGCCGCAGGGCGACCACAACCCGGTGTCCAATCTTTTCCTTGCCAGTCGATGCAATGGGCCGGGGGTGGGCCGTCCATGCCTTCCCACCACACGT
>DFWT01000116.1 GCA_002381045.1 Rhodoferax sp. UBA4127 | reverse complement strand
CCAGGCCTATGCCAACGACGTGATTCCACGTGCAGTTGGCGCGGCATCGCGTCTGAAAGAAGAGGCGGACGGCTACAAGGCCCGCATTGTCGCGCAAGCACAAGGCGATTCGCAGCGATTCCAGCNNGGCAGTAGATCGGCCCAGTTCGCTGCGGGCGGCGGCTGCGGGCGGCGGGTGCGGGGCGGCGGCGCGTGGGTGCGGGTGCGGGTGCGGGAGCCGGTGCGGCCGCTTCCCCGGCCGAGCCCGCGTCCAATGCGGTGAGTCCGAGTTTGCCGACTACCAGTCCATCGAATTTGTCGACCGATTCGCGTGTACGTGATGCCAATCGCTCGCGTGAGCGCGAGTCGCGCTAGGAGAGCAGAGTGAACAGGGTCGGTTTTATTGCATCTACCATTCTCGTGGCGCTGGCCTTGCTCAGCTCCATGGTTTTCGTTGTCGATCAGCGCCAGTTCGGTGTGCTGTATGCCTTGGGGCAGATCAAAGAGGTGATCACTGAGCCGGGGCTCAATTTCAAGCTGCCACCGCCGTTTCAAAACGTCTCATACATCGACAAACGCCTTCTGACGCTTGACAGTACGGACGCCGAACCCATGCTCACTGCCGAAAAGCAGCGCGTGGTGATCGACTGGTACGTGCGCTGGCGGATCAGCGAGCCGTCGCAGTACATCCGCAACGTGGGGCTGGACGAAAACGCCGGAGCCATGCAGCTCAACCGCGTGGTGCGCAACTCGCTGCAGGAAGAAATCAACAAACGTACGGTGAAAGAGTTGCTGTCGGCCAAGCGCGAAGAAGTCATGGAAGACGTCAAGAAGGAAGTGCTGTCCCAGGTGCGTGGTGAAAAGCCATGGGGCGTGGATGTGGTGGATGTGCGTATCACGCGGGTTGACTACGTCGACGCCATCACCGAATCTGTCTACCGACGCATGGAAGCAGAGCGTAAGCGGGTGGCCAATGAATTGCGTTCCACCGGTTTTGCTGAAGGTGAGAAGATTCGGGCCGACGCCGACCGGCAGCGTGAAGTCACGGTGGCCAACGCCTACCGCGATGCGCAAAAAATCAAGGGAGAGGGCGACGGAGAAGCCTCACGCCAGTATGCAGACGCCTTTGGCCGTGACCCGCAGTTTGCCCAGTTTTACCGTAGCTTGGACGCATACAAAGCGACTTTCGCCTCGAAGTCCGATGTCATGGTGGTGGACCCGTCAAGCTCGGAGTTTTTCAAGACCATGCGTGGTGGCCTGAGCACGGCACCCAAGAAATAAGCTGGGGTCGCGTTTGAACAGCGACACCTTTTGGCTGGCGATGGCGCTGGTGCTGGTGATGGAGGGCTTCATGCCGTTTATGTCACCCGGTACCTGGCGCAAAACCTTTCAGCAAATTCTGTTGTTGTCCGATGGGCAACTGCGATTTTTCGGTTTGCTGAGTTTGTTGTTGGGTGTCGCATTGATTTGGTGGATTGCCTGAATCAGTGAAGGGTGTTAGCCCGGTAAAATCTGTGCTTTAACAGCCACACCTAAATTTCATGTCTGCTTGGGTCCTGCCGGATCACATTGCCGATGTTCTGCCCTCTGAGGCACGGCACATCGAAGAACTACGCCGGGATTTGCTGGATACCGCAAGGTGTTTTGGCTACGAACTGGTGTTGCCGCCCTTGCTGGAACACTTGAGCTCTTTGCTGTCAGGTGCAGGTGAGGCCCATGACCTGCAAACCTTCAAATTGGTTGATCAGCTCTCTGGTCGCATGCTGGGTCTGCGTGCTGATACTACGCCGCAGGCGGCGCGCATCGATGCCCATTTGCTGAATCGAACAGGCGTCACGCGGCTGTGCTACTGCGGCCCTGTGGTGCACACGCGTCCGGCGGCACCCCATGCTACCCGCGAGCCATTGCAGTTTGGTGCTGAAATTTATGGGCATGCGGGGCACGAAGCCGACATGGAAGTGCTGACCTTGGCACTGGACTGTTTGCGTGCCGCCCGACTGGCCAACCCGAGCGTGGATCTGGCAGACGCTCGACTCGTGCGGGCGTTGCTGCATGGGTTGCCGCTCAGTGCCGCTCGACGAGGTGCCGTGTACGGTGCGATGGCCGCCAAGGACAGCGCTGAACTGCTTTCACTCAGCCAGGACATGCCAAAGGATGTGCGTCAGAGCTTGCTGGAAGTGATGCAGTTGTACGGCGATGCGAAGGTGTTGGTTGAGGCGGAAAAAGTACTCCCAGCCCTACCTGGTGTGCGTGATGCGCTACAAAATCTAAAGCAACTTGCAGATCACCTCGAAGGTGTGAATGTCAGCTTCGATCTGGCAGATTTGCGGGGCTATGCCTACTACACCGGTGCTCGTTTTGCCATTTACGCACCCGGCGCCAGTGACGCCTTGGCCCGCGGTGGCCGTTATGACGAAGTGGGCGCCGTGTTTGGCCGCAATCGCCCGGCAGCGGGCTTTAGCCTCGATTTGAAAGCGCTGGTCGGCACAGTTGTACCTCGCCCCTTGCAAGCCGCCATTCGTGCGCCATGGCGGCAGGATGCGGGCCTGAGTTCGGCGATTGCGTCCTTGCGCTCGCGTGGCGAAATTGTGATTTGCGTGTTGCCCGGGCATGAGAGCGAAGTGGACGAGTTTTTGTGCGACCGCGAATTGATCGAAGTTGCCGACCAGTGGGTCGTGCAATCCCTGAATTGAAACTACATCAAAGCATCACATGACTGCAATCAAAGGACGTAACGTGGTTGTCGTCGGCTCCCAATGGGGCGACGAGGGCAAAGGCAAACTGGTGGATTGGTTGACCGAAAGCGCGCAAGGTGTGGTGCGCTTTCAGGGCGGCCACAACGCCGGCCACACGCTGGTGATCAATGGCGTAAAAACCGCGCTGCATTTGATTCCGAGCGGCATCATGCGCCCGGGGGTCAAGTGCTACATCGGTAACGGCGTGGTGCTGTCGGCTGCCAAACTGTTCGAGGAAATTGCGGGGCTTGAAAAGGTGGGTGTCAAAGTGCGCTCACGCCTGCGCATCAGCGAGGCCTGCCCGTTAATTCTGCCGTTTCATGCTGCACTGGACGTGGCCCGTGAGGCGGCGCGCGAGCAGGGTGGCAGCGAGAAGATCGGCACCACAGGCCGTGGCATCGGGCCGGCCTATGAAGACAAGATTGCACGCCGGGCGCTGCGTGTCCAAGACTTGAAGTATCCGGAACGATTTGCCAATAAGTTGCGCGAGCTGCTGTCGGTACACAACCATGTGCTGACCACCTACCTGGGTTCCAAGACGTTCGATTTCGGACCCGGCCTCGCGCCTTACATACTGAACGGCGCGGTTCAATTCGACGCCGTGTTTAATGAAGCCATGGGTCACGCTGAACTCCTCAAACCCATGATGGCCGACGTCTCGCGGGAACTTAATGACGCCCATTTGGCGGGTGAAAACCTTTTGTTCGAAGGCGCTCAAGGTACCTTGCTCGATGTAGACCACGGCACCTACCCATTTGTGACCTCCAGCAACTGTGTCGCAGGCAATGCGGCAGCGGGTGCGGGCGTGGGTCCAGGCTTGTTGCACTACATTCTGGGTATCACCAAAGCTTATTGCACGCGGGTTGGCGGTGGCCCATTTCCCACCGAACTGGACTGGCAAGTCGAAGGCACACCGGGCTGGCACATGAGCACCGTGGGCGCCGAAAAAGGTGTCACCACTGGTCGCAGCCGCCGCTGTGGCTGGTTTGATGCGGCCCTGCTCAAGCGCAGCGCCCAGGTGAATGGCCTGACCGGCCTGTGCATTACCAAGCTCGATGTGCTTGACGGTCTCAAGGAGCTGAAGCTGTGCACCGGTTATGAACTCGACGGCGAACTGACTGACATCCTGCCTATGGGTGCTGACGACATTGCCCGTTGCAAACCGGTGTATGAAACCTTGGAAGGCTGGAGCGACAGCACGGTGGGTGTGACCCAATACGACAAGTTGCCCACAGCAGCGCGCCTGTACCTGCAGCGCATCGAACAGGTCACCGGCGTACCGATTCACATCGTCTCCACCAGCCCTGACCGCGACCACACCATCATGATGCGGCATCCTTTTTTGCCAGATTAATCTGATTTATAAAAAAATGGGCTCCAGCCCATTTTGAATATGTGAAACCAGCTATTTATTTAGGAGCATTCAGATGTTGACGGAAGACGGCAAACACTTGTACGTGAGCTATGACGAATACCACAACCTGATTGAAAAGCTGGCCATCAAGGTCTACCAGTCGGGCTGGGAGTTCGACACCATTTTGTGCTTGGCGCGCGGTGGTATGCGTCCCGGTGACATCCTCTCAAGGGTGTTTGACAAACCGCTGGCCATCATGTCCACCAGTTCCTACCGCGCCGAGGATGGCACGGTGCAGGGCCAC
>DFWT01000017.1 GCA_002381045.1 Rhodoferax sp. UBA4127 | reverse complement strand
GTGTGACTTGCCACAAGAGCGGCTATGTGACATGGCTGCCCGCCAAGTTCCATACCAATGTGACGGTGGCAACCGGTTGTGCAAATTGCCACAACGGAGTAAGTGCTACCGGCAAATCTGGCGCGCATATTGCGACCACCGCCGCATGTGAAACCTGCCACAAGTCAACCAGCGTTTGGACAGGCGCCAAGGTGGATCACAGCACGTTTACGGCGGCAACCACATGCACCACCTGCCACAACGGCTCAACTGCGACGGGTAAGGACCCCAGCCATATTCCAACCACAGCGAACTGCATTACATGCCACAAAGCTGGGTTTATCACTTGGTTGCCGGCCAAGTTCCATACCAGTGTGACAGTGGCCACAGGTTGTGCCAGCTGCCATGCCACTGCTGCCTATGGTTTGACGCCTAAGCCCAATACCAGCACGCATACTGGCGTGACAGTTTGTGAGAGCTGCCACAAGTCCACCAGCAATTGGCTGAGTGTGCAGTACACCCACCTGCCTGCCAATGCGGTGGGTACTGGCACCTGCGATACCTGCCACAACGGTAGCACCTCGGCTGTGTCCAAGACAACTACACATATACCCGTGACCACGGGTGTCTCAAAGTGTGATTCATGCCACAAGTCGCAGACCAGCTTTGCGACCTCAGTGACCATGAACCACACTGTGGTGGTGGCGACAACCTGCAAAACGTGTCACAACGGCAGCTATGTGTCGCAGGGCAATGCAGGCGGGGCCATGGCCAAGCCCGCAAACCACATTCCAGAGGCGACGGCATTGCTGAACGGTGCGGCAATGGACTGCAAAGCCTGCCACAGCAGCACGACTTCATGGACCACACAAAAGATGAATCACAACAGCAGCATGGGCAATGGCTCTGGCTGGTGCAAGAATTGTCATGCGACTGGGACCGCTTACCTTGGCAACATGGAGAAGAAATCGTTGAGCCATGAGAAGTCGGGTCAGGCCGATTGTTCAACCTCTTCATGCCACAAACCACTGGGCAGAACGGGTGCCACGTACACCAATTGGGACTAACTAAATTCTGCAGAAGCTAAAAGACCGGCTGATCCATAATCAGCCGGTTTTCATTTGTCAACTTTTATTAATCGCATCATGAGAAACATCAATAGCTACCTACTTACCCCGCTGATCGCCTGCGTTTGTGCCGGTTTTTCGGTGTCTGCGCAGGCGGTTGTTTTGGACGACGTTCAATTGCGACAAGAAGGTGCGAATGCGGTGTTGCAGATCAGTTTTGTCACACCGGTCCAGTATTCCAGGTCGGTGTCTGCCCGCGCCTCCGATGTGGTTCAGGCTTTTTACACGGTGTTGCCAACCCGCACAACTCTCAATTTGGATAACACTGAGCGGCGCTTGAAAGCGGGCGGCCAGATTCCTTCCTTCAGCGTACGTGACGAATCTGCCGCGAAGACATCGGTGACCAGCACCAACCGCAGGTTGGTAGTGAGTTTTGCCAAGCCAGTTAAGTTTAAAGTCCGTTCTGGAAAAACAAACCGCAGCATTGAGTTGGTGCTCGAAGGTTTAGGCGAATCCGTCAAAGCGGTTCAAGTGGCCAATGCCAAGCCCGTGCCCGCCGCGGCTGTGGTTGTCTTGCCTACGCCCGAGGTGTTGGCCAATCAGGAAATTGAAGCGTCTGCCAAAACCTTGTTGGCTACGGCACAGTCTGCTTTTGACAGTGGTCAGTACGATGCTGCCACTGAGTCGCTCAACAAGCTGTTGAACCTACCTCCGAGCGGGTCGTCACGCAAAGCCCAAGAATTGGCCGGTTTGGCTCGTCTGAATGCGGGAGACAAGGCCCGTGCAGCCACTGAGTTTGAAACGTTCCTGAAGTTGTATCCCACTGGACCAGACAGCGATCGTGTGCGCCAGTTGGTTGCGACTCTGCCCAAAATTGGCCCGGCCCCAGAGCTGGTTGCCAAAGTTGACGCACCCCCCACTTCGACCACTAGCGGGTCCGTGTCCAGTTTTTACTATGGTGGTAACTCGGCCACTTGCACGGAAGACAAGCAAAACTCACTTTTGGGCTGCCAAGAACTGTTAAACCCAAATGCACAGCTTTCCAGCGCAACCCAGAAACAGTTGCAAACTAGCTTGGACCTGAATTGGCGTTTCCGTGACACTGAAAAAGACATGCGTTTTGTGTTTCGCGACTCCTCGACGGCTGATTTTCTTAAAAACACATCGAAAGAGCGTTTGACGGCCATGTACTTTGACTACAAGTCATTGACTAAAGGGGCCAACATTCGTTTAGGTCGCCAGTCTCCAACCGGTGGTGGCGTGTTGTACCGGTTTGATGGCGTTCAGGCCGGGTATTCTTTTGCGCCCAAGTGGAAGGTCAATGGCGTTTTAGGTAAGCCGACGGATGATTTGCTCGATGCCAAACGTCAGTTTTACGGGATGTCGGTGGACGCTGAGGCGTTGACCAAAGAGTTGAGTGGCAGTGCCTTCCTGCTTGAACAAACCATTGACGGTGAGACTGACCGCCGCGCAATTGGCGTGGACCTGAGGTACTTCAAAGGTGGCTTGTCTGCGTCCAGCCAACTCGACTATGACCTGATGATCAAAAAAGTGAACATAGCGTCTATCCAGGGTAACTGGCAGGTGAACGATATGACCTCGTTCAACGTGTTGCTTGATCGTCGAACAACGCCTATTTTGACGCTGGGGAACATTTTGTTCTTCCAGACAACTGCTACGGCGAAGCGAGTCAGTGACCTTTTGGGAACGCAAACAGTTGAGCAACTGCGCGAAACTGTGAATGTCAACACGGCCTACCAAAACCAGTTTCGGATTGGTGCCACAAGGGTGCTGAATGCCAACTGGCAAACTGGCGCCGATTTCAGTGTGTCAAATGTCGACGAAATCAAACCTAACCAGGAAAACCTCACTGGTAGCCCAGCGTCGGGTAACTTGTGGTCAACCAGCGTTCAGTTGATTGGCTCAAACCTCTATTCCCTGCGCGATACCCATGTGTTCAACGTCAGCTTTTTGGGTGGCCCTAACGACCACGGAACCTTGCTCTCATACAACAATTTGACCAGTTTGGGTGAAAAATGGCAGTTGGAACCCTCAGTGAAGTACTACTCAAGCAGCAGCAACCAGTCTGGTACCAGAGATACCTGGACCTTGGGCATGCGTGGCACTTTCAGGGTTCGCAACCAGGTTTCTCTTGAATCTGAAGTTACCTATGAGTTGACCGATGCGGTCGGCACGACCACAAGTAATTCCAGCAGCACCAACTACTACCTCGGTGCCCGCGTCGACTTCTAAGCCCCCATCGCCACCTTGATCTCGAAACCTCAGGAACCCTAGATGACCGACTCCGCCTCGCAACCAGGCATTGATATCCTCTACATCAAGAACCAGCTCATTCAACTCAAAGGTTTGTACGATTCGGGGGCTTTGAAGGCCGATGCGTATCAAGAAGCCAAGGGCGCTCTGGAGCGCAAGCTGGTTGATTGGGCGCTGCTTCAAGCACCAGCCGAACAGGGCGCAGCAGTGCCTGACTCGACAGAGGTGCGTGGCACTGCGATATATGCACAACAAGCGAGCACTGTTGCGGAAACAGACGAGCAAGCAAGCCACAAGCCCACCCGGGGTGCCTTGCCCAAGGTAGCTGCGGTCTTGGCGCTGGTTGTGGTGGCAGGTGGTGGCTACTACTTGTTTGGCCGCTCGGAAGGCACGCCAGTGATGCCGCTGCCGGCCACATCGCTGTCCAGCCCGCTTATGCCAAAACAGGCGGCTGTAGCAGCCACACCTGAGCAAGCACCACATTCCACTCAGGTGGCTGATATCGCCACCATGGCAGACCGCTTGGCCGCTCGCTTGGCCAAGCAGCCCAATGATCCGCAGGGCTGGGCCATGTTGGGCCGGTCTTACGCGGTGCTGGGCAGCCCGGCAGAGGCTGTCAAGGCTTACGAAAAAGCCTTGAAACTGTTGCCAGAGGACAAGGCCTTGAAGGCCGACTACGCCACAGCCTTGGCTGAAGTAAAAAAGAACAATCTGGCAGCCGGTGCCGGCCCTGTGAGCCAAGCCCTTGCGGCAACACAAAATCAAGCGCAGGCGGCAATACAGGTTCCAGCTTCTGCGAATGCGTCGGTGAGTGGCACTGTGTCTCTGGCCCCAGCCTTGCTTAAAAGTGTGCAGCCTACGGATACAGTTTTCATTGTTGCCCGCCCGGAATCGGGGTCGCGTATGCCGCTGGCGGCCGTGCGCAAGCAGGTCAAAGACTTGCCTTTGCAGTTCACGCTGGATGACAGCATGGGCATGTCGCCAGCCATCAAGCTGTCTACCGCTGGCAAAGTGATTGTGTCGGCGCGTGTTAGTAAGAGCGGCAACGCCATTCCAGAAAAGGGCGACCTGAGCGGCGAGACTGCCCCCGTGGCGGTCGGCAGCAAGGGCTTGTCCGTCGTCATCAATACGGCTGTCAAATAGCCCTTCGCCTGAGTTGACCCTGGCTTGTCTGCGGACAAGCTGAGGCTCTATGATGTTCGCCTGATGAAGTACATCTACATCTATATCGTTGCCATGGGCATGGTCCTTTGGCTGTACATGCGACGGCAAAAGCGCGTCAATACAGCCAACAAGGCCAAGCTGGAGGAGTTGCTCGAAACCGGCATGGTGGAGCCGCCGTCATTGCATCCGGTGGTGGACCTCACACGCTGCATGGGCTCGGGGGCCTGTGCAAAGGCCTGCCCCGAGTTAGCGCTGGGTGTGGTCAATGGCAAGGCCGTGCTGGTCAATCCAGCACATTGCATTGGCCATGGCGCGTGTCTGGCAGCCTGCCCGGTAGAGGCGATCAAACTGGTGTTTGGCAGCGAGAAGCGCGGCATTGAAATCCCCAACATCAGCCCGGAGTTTGAGACCAACGTGTCGGGTATTTACATCGCGGGCGAATTAGGCGGTATGGGCTTGGTCCGCAAGGCTGCCGAGCAAGGGCGACAAGCCATTAACCATATTCGTAAAAAAGCCGGACCAGGTGCAGACTTTGACGTGGTCATTGTGGGCAGCGGGCCGGCGGGTATATCAGCCGGACTGTCTTCCATGGAGCACAAACTTCGCTACAAAATTGTGGAGCAGGAAGGTTCCTTGGGCGGTACGGTGTACCACTTCCCGCGCAATAAGATCGTGATGACGGCGCCGGTTGAACTGGCACTGGTTGGCAAGGTTAAATTCTCGGAAGTTCAGAAAGAAAAGTTGCTGGAATTCTGGCAAGGTGTGGTGCAAAAGACCGGGCTCAAAATTGCGTTCAACGAGCGCATGGAGGCCATCGAAAAACACGGTGACCATTTCGTGGTGACCACCAACAAAGGCAGCTACACCACCAAAACCGTGTTGCTGTCGATGGGCCGTCGGGGTACGCCACGCAAGTTGGAGGTGCCCGGAGAAGAGCAAGCCAAAGTGGTTTACCGCCTGACAGATGCCGCCCAGTACCAGGGACAGGCGGTGCTGGTGGTCGGTGGGGGTGACAGCGCCCTAGAGGCGGCCATTGCCATCTCTGAAGAGCCAGGCACCGACGTGATCTTGTCGTACCGCAGCGCCTCGTTTTCCCGGGTGAAGCAAAAGAACCGCACGCGCCTTGAACAGCAGGAAAAAGCCGGACGGCTCAAGGTCATGCTCAATTCCAAAGTGTTGAGCATTGCGGCCGATTCGGTCCAGATTGACTACGACAGCATCATTCAGAAGCACCGTAATGATGCTGTGATCGTTTGTGCGGGAGGTCTGCTGCCTACGCCCTTGCTACAAAAAATTGGAATTCAGTTCGACACCAAGTTTGGTACGGAGTAGGCCGCGCTGCTCGCCCTGGTTTCAGCCCTGCGCAAACGGGCGATTCGGGTCACTGCACCATTCGCTCCAACTGCCGGCGTACAAGGCGCCGCGCCCCAGGCCTGCCACTTCCATGGCAATGAGGTTGGGCACCGCGCTCACGCCGCTGCCGCAGT
>DFWT01000233.1 GCA_002381045.1 Rhodoferax sp. UBA4127 | reverse complement strand
TCCTGCGCGCCGACCCCGACGTGATCATGGTGGGCGACATCAACTTTGGGGGCATGGACGGTCGGCCAGGTTGGGACAAGCTGCGTGCCATCAAAGCAAAACATGTGTGCATCTTTAACCCGACAGAATCCGAAATGCTGGTGCGCCCCGGCCCACGCATGGCCGACGGCGCGCGCCTGATGGCGCAGTGTTTGCAGAGGGTGTTACGGTGACAGACATAGGCCACCAACAGCGCCGCGCCTCCAATTTGGTGGTGGCATTGCTGTTGATTGGTTGGTTGTTGGTAGGTTTGGGTGCCAGCGTCGGCAGCACCGGGTTTGAGAGTGTGCTCAAGGCCTGGCAAGACCCGCTGGCGCAGCAAATTGTTTGGGAAATTCGGCTACCACGCACCTTGGGGGCTTGGGCAGCGGGAGCGCTTTTGGGGCTGGCCGGCGCGGTGGCGCAGGGCTTGTTTCGCAACCCACTGGCAGACCCATTTTTGCTGGGCAGTGCCTCTGGCGCGTCACTGGGTGTGGCGATGGCATTGGTGCTCTTGGGCGTGTCGCCCTTTGCCGCCGGCTGGCTGGTGCGCTTGGGATTGACCGGTGCCGCTTTTGCCGGTGCGGTGTTGGCAGTGGCCTTGACGCTGCTGCTGGCTCGTGGTGTGCAGCACACCCTGCGCCTGCTGTTGGCGGGCGTGATTGTGGGGGTGGTGCTGGGTGCCCTGACCTCCCTGTTGATGCTGCTGGACCCTGAGGTGATGCAGTCCATGCAGGCCTTCATGTTGGGTAGCACCGGCTTTGTGGGTTGGACTTCCTGGTTGATGATGGTGGCCGCCTGGGTGGTTTGCATCGCTGGCGCATGGATGCTCAGCCCGGTGCTGGATGGCCTCAGCCTGGGTGAAGCTACCGCTACCAGCTTGGGCCTACCGTTGGTGCAAATGCGGGTGGCGCTGGTGGCTGTGTTGGCGCTGGCCACGGGCACCGCAGTAGCCCAAACTGGGTTGATTGCTTTTGTAGGCTTGGCCGCACCGCACCTGGTGCGTTCGGTCACCAAAACCACCCACCGGCGCTTGATCATGTTGTCTAGCCTGATGGGTGGCGTGTTGTTAATGGCGGCCGATGTGCTGGCCCGTGCGCTGTTGGCGCCACAAGAATTGCCAGTGGGCGTGCTCACCGCCGTGCTGGGTGGTGGTTACCTGCTGTGGCTGATGCACCGCGGCACCCGTTCATCGGTGGGGTTATAGCTATGCAAAAAATAGCTATTAGCGCTCATTCCATAAGGGCTAGCCTCGGAAATGTTCAGATACTCCATGAGATTGATCTAGAGCTGCCTGCGGGTCGTTGGACCAGCATCGTCGGGCCGAACGGTGCTGGCAAATCCACGCTGCTCAAGGCACTCGCCGGTTTGCTGCCATTCACCGGCCAAGTTAGCTTGCTGGGTACGCCGATGGCCTCGCTGCCATCCAAACAACGGGCGCAGCAACTGGCTTGGCTGGGCCAGAACGAAACCACCGGGGAGGACCTGACCGCCTGGGACGTGGCCATGCTCGGGCGTCTGCCGCACCAGCCTTGGCTGGCCGCGCCCAGCGAGGCCGACCATGCCGCGGTTGAGATCGCGCTCAAGGCCACCCAGGCTTGGGACTGGCGTGCGCGCACCCTGGGTCAACTCTCAGGCGGTGAGCGCCAACGGGTGCTACTGGCGCGGGCGCTGGCAGTGCAGGCGCAGGTGTTGTTGATGGACGAGCCCCTGGCCAACTTGGACCCGCCGCACCAGGCAGACTGGCTGGCCATGGTGCGCGGCCTGATTGCCCAGGGCAAAACCGTGGTCAGCGTGCTGCATGAAATCTCGATGGCGCTGCACGCTGACGACATGCTGATCTTGGCGCAAGGTCGTGTCACGCACCAAGGCGCCTGCACCGACCCAGCCACTCACCGCGCGCTGGAAGCGGTGTTTGAACAGCGCATCCGTATCCATGCCATTGGCCAGCAAGCGGTGGCTTTGCCTACGTTTTGAACTCAAGTTTTTGATCGGGCAACTTTATGGACCTGTCTCTCCCTCCCCTTGCTGACCTTCGCAAAACGCAGCTTACGGCGCTGTTGCAAAACAAGCTCGACCACAAAACCAAACCGTTGGGATCACTTGGCCGCCTAGAAAGTTTGGTCCTGCAGATCGGCGAAGTTTTGGGAACCGACAGCCCAATCCTGACCGATCCGCAAATGGTGGTGTTTGCCGGCGACCATGGCTTGGCCCGGCGCGGGGTGTCGGCGTATCCGCAAGATGTGAGTTGGCAGATGGTGGAAAACTTTCTGGCCGGTGGCGCTGCGGTCAGCGTGTTTTCAAGGCTNNCGGGTGGCCAGCGCCCTGGTTTGTTGGTGCGAAAGGTCGCGGGTGGCGAGCGGGGCACCGCAGATTCAAGCCAGCAAAGTGCCATGACCGGGTCGCAATGCCAGCAGGCTGTTCACAACGGCATGGAACTGGTCAAAACATTGCCTGGCAATGCCTTGTTGTTGGGTGAAATGGGCATTGGCAATACCTCGGCGGCATCCTTGCTCCTGTCTCGTTTGGCCGGCTTGGACATTGAACTGTGCACCGGTGCGGGCACCGGACTGGATGCATTTGCTGTGCAACGCAAGACTGCCATCCTGCGGGAGGTGTTGGCCCGCCACCCGAACGCCACCGCACCGCTGGATGCGCTTACCGCTTTCGGTGGTTTTGAGATTGCCACCATGGTCGGTGCGGTGCTGCAGGCGGCGGCCGAGCGGCGCGTGGTTGTGGTGGACGGCTTCATTGCCAGCAGCGCAGTGCTGGTGGCGCACGCGATTGACCCGCTGGTGTTGCAGCGGTGTGTGTTTGCACACCGCTCCGGTGAGCGCGGGCATGAGTTCATGTTGCAGCATTTGGGCGTGCAAGCCTTGCTGGATTTGGGCTTGCGTCTGGGAGAAGGCTCGGGTGCCGCACTGGCTTGGCCACTGCTGCAAGCTGCGTGTGCCATGCTGCGCGAGATGGCCAGTTTTGAGTCGGCAGGGGTGTCGGAAAAGGCTGACGCCGAGGCCACGGTGGTTTGATCCGAATTTGATTTCGGACGCGCCAAAACTCCCGAATTGCCAGATTTCACATGCGCCAGTTCATCCGCCACTACCTGCTCAGTCTGCAGTTTTTCACCCGTATCCCGGTCACCGGTAAGCTGGCCGACTGGGTGGGCTTCAGCCCGGCCATGCTGCGGGCTAGCGCCGGGCATTTTCCGGGCGTGGGTGTGTTGGTGGGTGGTTTGGTGGCGGGGTTTACTGCGGGTCTGTTGATGCTGCTGCCGCCTACCGGGTCAGCGCCTTTGGTGGCAGCGGCTCTAAGTACGGCATTTGGCGTGTGGCTCACCGGCGCGTTCCATGAAGACGGCTTGGCCGATGTGTTTGATGGCCTGGGTGGCAGCGGCGATCGGAATCGCGCCTTAGAGATCATGAAAGACTCCCGCGTGGGGGCGTTTGGTGCCATCGCCATCATGCTGGCCCTGTTGTGCAAAGTGGCCTTGTTGACGCTGATCGGCGATGTGAGCGCGCCGCTGCTGGTGTTGGCGTTGTTTACTGGGCAAGTCGTGTCGCGCACCTGGCCGCTGCTGACCATCCGGCTGTTACCGCATGTGGGTGACCTGGCCGGATCCAAGTCCAAACCCCTGGCAGATCAGATCAGCTTTGCTGCTTTGCGCACCGGATTCATTTGGTGTTTATTGGCGTTAGCACTTGTTGTGACTGTGCAAGTAGCTACTGAGTTTGTAGTGATCAATCTGACGGACGAAGGCCTGCTGCACGCGCTGATTAACGCCATGGCAGCTTCACTGCTGGCCTGGGGTGTGATGCTGCGCTGGTTCTGGCGACGCTTGGGTGGCTTCACTGGCGACTGCCTGGGTGCGACCCAGCAGGTGTGCGAGGTGGCGTTTTACCTGGGGTTGGGGCTCAGTCTGTGATTTGGTTGATGCGCCACGCCAGGCCGATGGTGCCAGATGGTGTTTGTTACGGTGCCTTGGACCTGGCGGCGGACCCGCAGGCGACTCAAATGGCGGCCCAGGCGCTGGCAAATGTGTTGCCGCGCAATGCCGTGCTGTGTACCTCTCCACTACAAAGATGCGAGCGGCTTGCGCAGGTAATGCAAGGGCTACGGCCTGATTTGTTATACAAGCTTGATACACGCCTGCGCGAGATAAATTTTGGTCAATGGGAAGGCCAGCGCTGGGACGCCATCCCCAAGCAAGCGCTCAGTGTGTGGACCGATGATTTTTGGCAGCACCGCTTTGGTGGCGCAGAAAGTGTGGCGGAGGTGATGACCCGGGTGGCCAAGGCCTGGGACGAAGCCGCATCCACCGGCCAGCCACAAGTGTGGGTCACGCATGCGGGCGTGATTCGTGCCGCTATGCTGATTGCCCAGGGGTTGCGAACCCTCAACGATGCCAGCCTGTGGCCGGTAAAAGCACCGGGTTATGGTGAGTGGATTTGCCTGGAGTAAGGCGTTGGGTTGGCCTGCGGTCAGCTGATGAACATCGACACGTCAGCCAGACTGTGCGCGTCGGGTGCGGTCTTTAAAAGCTGTTCGGGGTCCAACTGCAACAAATTCAGCAGCATCAAGGGTAAATCTTTCAAACTGGCCAAGGTGATGGCACCCGAGTCGGCCAGGCGTCCAGCCAAATTCAGCAAGGCCGGTAGCCGCTGGAACTCAATGGGCAGGAGGGGCTGCGCGGTGTGGCGAAGGCCGTTCACCAGCGTGGGCGGGAAATCCCAGTGCATTAACAATTCGGCCGTCACCACGCCCTCGTCAAAGCCAATAATTTCGCGCTCACGGACCCAGCGCTCGCCCGGTTGAATGGGTGTAGCTTCCACCCGGGGCAGGTCTTGCGGGCTGGCTTGGCCGAGGTTGATTTCTCCCAGGCGCAGCATCATGCCGCACAACCAGGCCTCCTGGTTATTCACGCCGCATTGAATGGCCAGCCATTGGGCATAACCGGCGCACAACAGGCAGTAATGCCAAAACGTCATGCGGTCCAAGCCGACCGGCAGTTTGGCGCTGTTGACTATGCAGATGGACACTGCCCGTGAGCGCACCATGGATACCCCCACCACATTCACCGCCCGCTCAAGCGAGTCGACCGTACCCGACAGCCCAAACATTGCGCTGTTGGCCATGCGAAGCAAGGTGGCTGTCAACGCCGGGTCTTTGCTGATGATGTGGCACACCTCGGCAATGTCTGCGTCTTCGTCGTTCAAGGTGCGAATTAGTGCCTGACCCACTTCAGACATTACAGGCCACTCCACATGCCTGAGCAAGCTGGCCATGTCGGTGAATGTCGGGCGGTTGTTAGGGCTCACGTGGGTGCTATTTAAATGGTTTTAGACGTAAACGAGCAGTAGGATACCACCGCACATACCTTGCACTGGGGGGAGCGCGCCTGACATACATAGNNGTTGCTCGACCAGAATCTTGCAAGTGGTCAGCAAGTGGCGCGCCTTGCTGTGGTACAGACCAATGGTTTTGATGTGGGATTCAAGCCCTTCCAGCCCCAAGTCAAGTACTTTTTGTGGCGTGTTGGCCACCAGAAACAGGTGGGCGGTGGCTTTGTTCACGCTGACATCGGTGGCCTGAGCCGACAGCAGCACCGCCGTCAGCAACTCAAACACGCTGGCGTAGACCAGCTCGGTTTGTGGGTGCGGGTTGGCAGCAGACAAGGTGGCAAAAAATGCCTCAATGTCTGCCTGCCGCATGGATTTAACTGACGTTGACAAAGCTGTCTGCTGCAGGGAACTTGGCCCTCATCCAAGTCGCCTCAAGTCCCAGTTTGGTGATCAGTTCAGCGGGCAAACCGTCTACGGCTTCGGCCTTGGCATCAGGAATGTCCGCCAACGTGCCGGCCAGATGCACCACGCCAGCCAGTTTGGAAAACACGGGTTGTGCCAGCGGGTCAAAGGCCTGGTCTAGCCCTTTGATGATGGCCACGGGGAAGTTCCAGCGGCGGGTCAACTCGGCGGTGATCTCGCCTTCAGAAAAACCGACTAGGCGCTTTTCGCGCTCCCAGCGGCCGCCCGGCAAATGCGGCAATTTTTCGATCTCAGCCAGCGCCAGCGGGTTGGCCTGACCGATCAACAACTCGCCAAGCCGCAGCATCATGCCGCTCAACCAGGCCTGCTGGCCATCCACACTCACGGCGCTAGCCAGCCACTGCGCATAACCCGCACTGGCCATGCTGGTGCGCCAGAACTCTTTGGCGTCCAGGCCGGGCAGCACCGGAAACGACTCGCTCAGGCAAGAGCCCAACGCCAGGGTACGCACCTTGCCCATGCCGACCATCTGGATGGCATCTTGCACCGAACTCACACCCCGAGGCAGGCCAAACTGGGCGCTGTTGGCCAGACGCAGCAGCTTGGCCGACAGCGCCGGGTCTTTGGCGATGATGGCGCTGACCTCAGCTACACCGGCGTCCTCATCATTGAGTGAGTTGATGAGTTGCTGGGCCACCTCAGAAATCGAGGGCAGTTTAACGGTGGTAAAAAAGGCGTCGATGGGGGACATGAATTTTTCTCGCTGCTCGTGGTAGAAAATGAATCAGTGACAATTTAACCCAAGCCGCTGCGGTTACTTCCCCGCTTTATTGATGAAGTGCAAATAAAGCGCATTTTTAGACCAGCCAAAGACCTGCCATGCAATTTGCCCAACGCCTCCAAAACGTCGAAACCTCTGCCATACGCGAACTGTTCAAGCTCTTGGGAAAGCCCGGCATCATCAGCTTTGCCGGTGGTTTTCCTGACCCGGCTTTGTTTGATGCAGAAGGCATTGCAAAGGCCAGCCAAACTGTGCTGGCCGACAACCCTGGCCCGGTACTGCAATATGGTGCCACTGAGGGCTACCAGCCTTTGCGCGAGGCCATCAGCCGCTTTATGGCCGGCAAGGGCAGCAGCGTGGCGTCAGACGGACTCATTGTCACCACTGGCAGCCAGCAGGCCCTGGACCTGATTGGTAAAACTATGATTTCGCCAGGCGACAAGATCATTGTCGAGGCACCCACGTTTTTGGCCACTATCCAGTGTTTTCGCTTGTATGGTGCCCACATCATCGGTGCGCCAATTGATGCCGATGGTGTGGACGTGGACAAGCTCGAAGCCCTGATTGACGCGCACAAGCCGAAACTGGTGTACCTGATTCCGACGTTTGGCAACCCAAGTGGTGCCACCTTGAGCCTTGAGCGGCGCAAGCGCGTGCTGGAACTCGCATTGCGCACACAGACCCTGGTATTGGAAGACGACCCCTATGGTGAGTTGTACTTTGACCAGCCACCGCCACCCAGCTTGTTGGCCTTGAGCGAAGGTGTGCCTGGTAGCCGAGATTGGCTGGTACACACCGGCAGTTTCAGCAAGATTTTGAGCCCTGGTTTGCGTGTCGGCTGGATGATTGCGCCGCCTGAACTGTTGGCCAAAGCCACTATGTGCAAGCAGTTCAGCGATGCCCACACCAGCAACTTAACGCAGGCCATTTGCGCCCAGTACCTGACGCTGAATCGTCTGAATGACACGTTGGCGGTGGTGCGCACCACCTATGCCGAGCGCGCCCGTGTCATGGCCCGTGCGCTGCAACGGGAGTTGGGTGATGCCATTGTGTTCAATGCGCCGCAAGGCGGCATGTTTTTCTGGGCCAGCCTGACCGGTGCCAACGGCAAACCGGTCAATGCCGCTGAATTTGCCAAGCGGGCCATCGACAAATTGGTGGCTTTTGTTCCGGGTGCTCCGTTCTATGCCCACGACGCCGATCTGAGTACCCTGCGCCTGAGTTTCGCCACCGCAGATGTGGCCAAGATCGAAGAAGGCATTGCCCGACTGGGGCAAGCCCTGGGCTGAAAGACCGACAGCGGTGGATGCGGCTCAGGCCGCCACAACAGCGATGTGGGATTCGAAAAACTGCACCTGGTTGCGGCCCAGGCTTTTGGCTTGGTACATGGCCGCATCCGCCCATTTGATGAGGTCATCGGGCGAGGTGTCTTGCGCTGACAGCATGACCACCCCGATGCTGGCCGTGCAATGGTGTTCCACGTAGTCGATTTTGCCAACCCGGTCCATTTTTTCCAGCGTGTAGGTGTCCGCTAAGCGTTTGACAAGCTTGTCGGCCACGTTATCTGCCAGTTGCAAAGCTTCAGCCAAGTTGGCGGATAAATCCTCAACCACAATCACAAATTCATCACCACCGAATCGGGCCACGGTGTCGACTTCACGCACACAGGCGGTCAAGCGTTGGGCCACTTCCACCAACAGCAGGTCACCCATGGTGTGCCCAAACAAATCGTTGAGCGGTTTGAAGTTGTCCAAGTCCAAAAACATGACTGCACCGTAGCGCTCACTGCGCCGGGTGGCGGCAATCGCCTGACTAAGCCGGTCATTCAGCAAGCGCCGATTGGGTAGCTGGGTCAAGGTGTCAAAAAAGGCCAGTTGGCGTACCTGGTTTTCCATGAGCTTGCGCTGGGTGATGTCGCGTACCACCACATGCAGGGCCAAGTCGCCGTCATAGTCAATGGCGGTGCCCTGGACTTCCACGTCGATCACACTGCCGTCGAGCCGAACAAACTTAGACTCTGCGACGGGCGCGACCTTTTCGTGATTGGTCAGGCTGCGCATGCGCGCCACCTGCGCATCCCGGTAATCCGGATGAATCAAATCAAGGGTGGTTTTAGCCAACAGCGCCTGGGCGTAGGGCGCGCCAAAGAGCCGCACAGCCGCCGGATTGGCATACAAGATTTTCCCCATACGGTGAACCAACACCGCCTCGGGCGACCATTCAATCAGGGTGCGGTGCCGGGTTTCGCTGTTGATCAGCGCCAGTTGCGCGAGTTTGCGTTCGGTAATGTCTTGGGTGGTGCCAACGGCAGTCACCGCCAGCCCATCTGATCCAAACTCAAGTTCGGCGCGCTGGCGCACCCAACGGTAGGTGCCGTTGACGTTGATTCGGTGTTCGTGGTCTAGTTCCTGGCCGTTCAGGGCCAGTTGCCAGGCTTGCACCACAGCGGCATGGTCTTCAGGGTGAACCGAAGCGACATAGCTGGTGTAGCTCAAGCTCTTGCCAATTGGCAAACCCAGAATTTTGGAGGTTTGCATGGATGGCGTGATGATGTCGGCGTGGATATTGCACGTCCAACTGCCTATGTTGGCCACGGCCTGTGCCCGTTTGAGTTCTTTGGTCCGGGCTTCCAGCTCGGTACCGCGGGCAGTCAAACGATTGGCCAGTTCATGAAGCTCTTGCAGCTGTGATTGATACACCTGGGCGAATGACACCACCAGCCAGGCCGCAATCAAGTAAAAAATAATCTGGTCACCGGCGTAAAAAATCGCATCGGAAGACAATTGGTTGGGCAACAGGTTGGCTTGCTCGGCAAGCACCAACCCGACCGTGCCGAACACGGTCATGACCACCATCAGCAGTGCGGCCCGGGATGACACCACCCACCCCACCCCGAGGATGATCAGGGGAAATGCCATGACCACTGGCGCGCGCACGCCTTGGGTGAATGCAGCCGTCAGAAACACCACAGTCCACACACCGAAACCGAGCAAATACGCGGCCACGCTTGGCCGGCCAGCTTTCAGCAGAAGGCTGGCAACCAGGCTGAAGCCCAATGCCAATGCGGGCGCTGTCATGCGCAGCGTTTGCTCGGGCGCCAGAAGGCGCAGCATCAGAAGCGCTAAAAGCGCCACCATGGTGGTTGCAAACACCATGCGACGCAAAAACAGAATCTTGGGTGCGTCACCTGGTGGCTGTGACGCGGCCTTGACAGGCGGTGGAACAGGCGTAATTTGGCGCCCCTTTGGGCAGAAAGCGGAAAGTGTCCGACCCAACGTTGTCGGCTATTTTGAGATCTTGTGCGGTGCATTCTACGGGCTATTGGCGGCCCTTGAAAGCGCGCCCGGGGTGCCTCTGACAAGCCTTTTAAGCTGTCATGTCAGCCGTCGATGTGCACCTGAAGCCACCATTCCAGCAAGGCCAGATGCCACAGTTTGCTGCCATTAATGCGGGTGAAGTGTTCGGGCGCCTCCGGCTGTGCCAACAGCTTGTCGACGTAGTCCCGCTGGTACAAACCCCGCTGAATGCAGGCATCTGACATCAAAATTTTCCGCATCATTTCCAGAAATTGGCCTCGCACATACTTCAGGGCCGGCACCGGAAAGTAGCCTTTGGGCCGGTCAATCACCGCGTCTGGAATCAACCCGCGGGAAATGGCTTTGAGCGGGAACTTGCCGCCTTCCTTGAGCTTGAGCTCGGGTGGCATGTGGGCCGCCAACTGCACCAACTCATGGTCAAGGAAAGGCGTGCGCACTTCCAGCGCCCAGGCCATGGGCATGTTGTCGACCCGCTTCACCGGGTCGTCCACAATCAAGGTGGTGGCGTCCAGGCGCCAGACTTGGTCCAGGAAGGTGTCAGCGGCTGGTTTGTTGAGCTCACTTGCAATCAGTGCAGACGTGACATCGCCCACCTGAAAAGCCGGCGCAATCATTTGCAGGTACTCGCTGTGGTCGCGGTCAAAGTAGTTTTGGCCGAATTTTTCCAAAGGAGAACCCGAGGCTGTGTCCATCTTCGGGTACCAGAAGTAACCGCCAAAAACTTCGTCTGCGCCTTGGCCTGACATCACCACCTTGACTTCTTTGGACACCCGTTCGGCCAGCAAATAGAAGGCAATCACGTCGTGGCTGACCATCGGCTCGGTCATTTGCGCCACTGCTTCAGGCAGGCGCAACATGACTTCATGGTTGGGAATACTGAACTGCTGGTGGTGGGTCTGAAAGTGCTGGGCGATCAGGTCTGAGTACTCAAACTCATCGGCCTTTTCAGCGCCGCCCCCAAGGTCTTCAAAACCAATGGAAAAGGTGCGCAGGTCAGGTACCTGTTCAGCCAGCAATCCAACCAGCAGACTTGAATCCAGGCCACCAGAGAGCAATACTCCTACCGGCACATCGGCCGCCAGCAATCGGCGTTTGACGCTTTGGGTCAATTGTTCGCGGGTGGCAGCGAGCCACTGGGCCTCGGACATCGGCTGCTCAGGCCGGGTGGCATCCAGCGTCCAGTAGATTTGCTCGCTCACTGTGCCGTCTGGGTCCAGCCGCAAGGTGGTGGCAGGTGCCAGTTTGCGCACGCCCTTGAGCACGGTGCGCGGTGCCGGCACCACCGTGTGCAGCGTGAAATGGTGGTGCAAGGCCACCGTGTCCAGAGTGGTGTCCACATCGCCACCGGCCAGCAGCGCAGGCAGGCTGGAGGCAAAACGCAGGCGGTGGCTGGTTTGGTTCAGGTAGAGCGGCTTGATACCAAAACGGTCACGTGCCAAAAACAGCTGACTGCTGCGCTGGTCCCAAATGGCGAAAGCAAACATGCCCTTGAAGCGGGTGACGCACTGGTCGCCCCACGCGTGGTACGCCTTCAGAATGACTTCGCTGTCGCCCTCAGAAAAAAATCGGTAGCCCTTGCTTTGCAATTCCTCGCGCAGTTCACGGTAGTTATAAATCGTGCCGTTGAACACCAAGCTGAGCTGCAAAACCGCATCCACCATCGGTTGGTGGGCATTGGTAGACAGGTCGATGATGGACAGGCGTCGGTGGCCAAAGGCCAGGGGACCACTTTGGTAGGTGCCAATGTCGTCGGGTCCGCGACGCGCCAACTTGTCAGACATGCGCGCGACCGCCGCCATGTCTGGCGCCAACCCATCAAAGCGCAATTCTCCGCAAATGCCGCACATCAGCGGATGGGTGCCTCTGGCACGGAAGAGGGCACCACAATCACGGGTGCAAAGCCGCCGCCTTGGGTGCGGAAGTTGGTGGTTTGTCCGGCGTACATACGCGCCGCAAGCAACTGCACTTTGCCGGCATAGGTGTAGGCGCGGATATCAAACTTCAAATCGGTTTGGACACCGTCGACTTCAATCATGCGGCCACTCGGTGGTACCAGGGCTTGTGCCACAAAGTCACTGTCCATGATCTCGGCCCAGACCCGTTTGGTGAGTTTGTCACCTCGGTACGCTGCCTTTGCACCATAACCTGCTACCGGCTTAAAAAAGAGCTGCCGACGTTGCGCCCACAACTCATCGGCGCGCTCGGGTGTGACCAAACGGGTGGTGGGCACGCTGCTGGCGAGCAGCTTGCGGTCTGCAGCACTGGCGCCCCAGGAGAGCAGCAACTCGTTTTGGCTCAAGGCAATCAGGTTGCGCTTGTCGGCCATCAAAGCGTGGGCGCGCGGGTGGGGCGTCAAGACCACGGCCTTGGCTTCATAGGCACTGCGCAGGGCCAGCTGGGAAGATTCACTCAAATCAAAATCGGTCAGCCGGTTGTAGACCATGTCCACCGGCAGGCCCTGGTGCAGCAGCTTGCCCCGTCGCCAACTGAGTTCGGAAGGGTCCGCGATGGCGGCGTTGATACCGTGCTGTGTGAACAACTGGCGAAACAACTCGAACTCTGGCGCCAAGTATTGCTCGGTTGGCTTTTCGTCAACGATCACCACCGACTGCCAAGGGCTCGCGCCGCGCTGGTGTTGCCATTCCGAGGAGAACATGTCAAAGATACTTTGCTTCAAGGTGTCGCGCCGGGCGGTGGAGGTAAAGGCCCAATCCAACTCATCACAGCATGCCTCCTGCGAACGCGCCAGCGCCACATTCAGCAGCAAGCCACCGGCGTTCGTGTTGATCTCTATGAGTTGTGGGCCGTTGTTGCTCAGGTGAAAGTCATAACCCATGCACGCACCCACCGGGCCAAAGTCGTGTTGCGCACTGGCATCGGCGCGTCCAAGGGCTTGGTCCTGGTACCCGGGCAAACTGGCAACCCGCTCAATCGCTGTCACTGTGGCCTCGATCTGGCGCTGAACATCCTGCGCCACAAACACCACCGTGTTGGAAAACAGGTTGGGCCGGGTCTGCATGATGTGGTGCATCATGCCCTTCAAACTGGGATCACTCTCGAGCTGTTCCGTCAGCCGATCAACATTCAAGGTACGGCAGAAACAATCGCGGTTCAGGGATTCAGCGGTCGAAAGCACGGGCAGGATGGGTGAATTGCTCATGGGCGCTGTTTACTTGTATCAGCCAGGCCCGTCCAGCCGGTGCTCGCTTCAATGGGTGTGGCCACCGGCCGCTGTATGCCTGTGGCAGTCTGTGTGCTCATGTCCAGATTTTGCCTGAGCTGAATCAAACTTGCTGTTCGCTGGCACACAGCTTTCTGTGAAAGGCACTTTGACGACTTGCAGGGTGACATGGGTGATTTCAAAGTGGTCATGCAACTGTTCGGTAGCCTGGGCCAGGAAGGCATCGTTGGTATTGCCTTCGGGCATTACCAGATGGGCGGTTAATGCGACCTGTGAGGTACCCATGGCCCAAATGTGCAGATCATGCACTTCAGTGACACCGGGCAATGCTGCCAGGCGATCATGTACGGCTTGTGGGTCAATGTGGGCGGGCACACCGTCAAACAGCAAATGGGTGGATTGCTTGAGCAAGTCCCAGGTGCCCCACAAAATGACCGCGGCAATGACCAGGCTGACTACCGGGTCAAGCCAGACCCAGCCCATCCACAGGGTCAAGGCACCGGCCACCACCACACCGGCAGACACAACGGCGTCTGCGGCCATATGCAAAAAAGCACCGCGGATGTTCAGATCAGACTTGCCACCGCGCATAAACAACAGGGCCGTCGCCGTGTTGACCGCAATGCCAATACCGGCCACCACCATGATGGTGACACCCTGATCTCTGAGCGCATCTTGGTTGGCCACAAGGCGCCCAACAGCCTCCCAAGCCAAGCCGCCCATGGCAAGTAACAAAAGCAGGGCATTGGCAAAAGCAGCAAGAATGGTGGCGCGTTTCCAGCCGTAGCTATGCCGGGCATTGGGTTGCAATTTGACTGCCAGCGTGCCACCCCAGGCCAGCACCAAACCGGCTACGTCGCTCAGGTTGTGCCCCGCGTCCGCCAGCAAAGCCAGCGAGTTGATGCGCCAGCCGTAAAACGCCTCAATGCCAACAAAGGCCAGATTCAGGACGATGCCAATGGCAAACGCCAAGTTGAAATTGGCCGGCTCGTGCCTGTGATCGTGGCTCATGCCCAAGCCCAGCTGAAGGGCTGTGTCAGGCCGGTTTCACGCCGAGCAATTGCCCGGTAATTCGGCGTGCCACTGGCGCTAGGAAAAAGATCACTGGCACACCCACCATGTAGGCAATGCCAAAGGCCCGCATCCAGCGCGACAAAAAGTCTGCGCCCAGGCCCACGTTGACCCAGGTGATGACAAAGGTCATCAGCGAAATCATCATGGCTCCCATAACGAACGAAAAAACCAGGTGAAATTTCTTTTGCGGGTTCATGGCGAATTCTCTGAAAGTGGGTTGCTTAAGCGGCGCTGAGCCAAATTTCGATTTTCTCACGGCTGGGTACACCGTCGGTGTGTACCACCTTGCCATTGCTCGCCCGATTGGGACTGCATCGCGTTGAGCGGTATAAAGTCAGCCCTATGACCTATTCTGTTTTGTTCGTTTGCATGGGCAATATTTGCAGAAGCCCCACTGCCGACGGTGTGTTCCGCCAGAAGCTGATCGACCACGGTTTGAGCGGCTTGGTGCGGGTGGATTCGGCGGGTACGCACAACTACCACCCGGACAGCCCACCCGACGAGCGCTCACAGTTGCATGCTTTTCGGCGTGGGTATGACTTGTCCCCCTTGCGGGCCAGGCAGGTGGTTGACGATGACTACGCCCAATTCGATCTGATTCTGGCCATGGACTGGGACAACCTGGCCTTGCTTCAAGATGACTGCCCCCCCGAGCACCAGCACAAGCTGCGCCGCTTCACCGAGTTTTGCCAGATGCATGACAGTCCGGTGGTGCCCGACCCCTACTACGGTGGTGCGGCTGGCTTCGAGCAAGTGCTGGACTTGGTGGAGGATGCCTCCGAGGGTTTGATTCAGCATGTACGGCAAGTAAAAAAACTATAAAAATATTGCTGTAGTCCTTATTTTTTAAGCGATATAAGCTATTTAAAACGTAGCATACACTGGCTGAACTGAACTGTCTTTGCAAAGTGGTTCAGGTGCCAGTCAGCCCTTAACATTGGCACATGACCGAAACCCCTGGCGCAAACAATGACCTGGCTGCGTTTGCGCTGGCCCTGATCACTTCGCGCCAGAACATCCTGCCTAAACGCCTGGCAGATCCTGGCCCGACACCAGAGCAGGTGGATGCCATGTTTTGCTGCGCGGCTGCCGCACCCGACCATGGCATGGTGATGCCTTGGCGCTTTGTGGTGGTCCCATTAGACAAGCGCGCTGAGTTGGCAGAGGCGTTTGGCCAGGCGTTGCGTGACCGCGATGCCACTGCCACTGCGGAGCAAGTGGCGCAGGCCCGTGGCAAGGCTTTTCGGGCCCCTTTTCTGGCGCTGGCCATTGCTCGCCTGGGACCCTGCGAGCCCGACATTGACCCACTGGAACGCATGGTGTCAGTGGGGGCGGCCATTCAAAATTTTTTGCTTTGCGCCCACAGCATGGGGTTTGGCAGTAGCCTGACCAGCGGTCAAGCCATGCGATCAGGCGCATTTCGCCGGCTGTTCCAACTGGCGGATGGCGAGCACGCGGTGTGCGGCATCAATGTGGGCACGGTAACCAAACGAAAGCCCGTTCGTCTTCGGCCAGAGGTAGCTACCTTCGTCACACACCTGTAGGCCCACTTGCGCCCATTTTGCCCCCCGAGTAAACCCGAACTGCCTGCCGATCCCCATCTATAACCCTAGTTTTGGGTCGACAATGTTTGGCTTTTGACAGTTGATTGACATAAATCAACTGGACAAGCCCCTCGCCTGACGATCATCCGTCTGTTTTTTGTTCAACCACTGGAGCCTATAAATGACCAAATCCACCCTGAACCTCGTTGGCACCGCTGCCTTGCTCGCATTCACCAGCCTGACCCCCGCGCATGCCGCCGTTGATGCTGCGGCCGCTCAAGCGCTGTTTAAAGACAACGAATGCACCAAGTGCCACGCGGTTGACAAAGAAAAAAAGGGTCCGTCACTGCAGAAAATTGCTGCCAAGCACAAAGGCAAAGCCGATGGTCAAGCCAAATTGATTGACAACTTCACTAAGGGTGCCAAAGTCAAAACTGAAGACGGCAAGGAAGTCGACCACAAGATTCTGGACAGCAAAGACGTTGCTGTACAAAAGAACCTGGCTGACTGGATTCTTTCTCACTAATTGCATGGTCATCGGGTCAACTTCTTGACCCTCCGGGTTGCTGTGTCACGCGGCAACCCTTTCTTTATTTTCATTTGGGTGTTGCACCATGCCAAACACATCTCCCCGGTGGCTTAGTGGCCTGATCTGGATCCTAGGCGCTTGCGCCAGCGTGCCTGCGTTGGCGGCCACAGCCGCACCTGCTGCACCAACCTCCCTGGATAACGCCACCTGTCTGACGTGCCACGACGGCAAAAAAGGCAAACTCGAAGTGCCAGTCAAAGATGGCAAGCCACGGGCCTTGATGGCGGTGGACGCTGACAAATTTGGTCAAGGCGTGCACGCCAAAATGACCTGTGTGGCTTGCCACACCGACATCAAAGACAACGCCGAAAAAGCGAACGCCCACGCCAAAGACCCGGCCGCCAAGCTGGCCAAGGTGGACTGCGCGGGTTGCCATGAACAACTCTGGAACGACGTGCAAAAGGCCGGTACAGCCAAGGACAAGCCACGGCTTGAGCTGGTGGTCAAAAACACCGCCGCGTACGTCAAATCATTCCACGCACGGCCAAGTTCCGAGGACAAGACCAAGCCCAACGCCTCGTGCGACGGTTGTCATGACACCCACAGCTTCAATGTACCAGCCAAAAACACGCCGCAATACGACCAATGGCGACTGGGCATTTCTGAGTCCTGCGGCGCCAAGTGCCACGAAGACCAGTTGGAGTCTTACTCGGGTTCGGTGCACGGCAAGGCCGTGATGGAGAAAAAGGATGTGAAAGCGGCGGTGTGCACCGACTGTCACTCCACCCACTCCATCACCAGTTCTAGCGACGATCCTTTCAAACTGGCGGTGACCGACCAATGCGGTTCATGCCATAAAGAGAACCTGAAAACCTACATGGGCACCTACCACGGGCAGATCAGCACTTTGGGCTATGCCTACACAGCCAAGTGTTATGACTGCCATGGCAGCCACAAGATCACCAAGGTGGCTGATCCGAAATCAAGAGTCCATCCCAACAATGTGCTGAAAACCTGTCAGTCTTGCCACAGCGGCAAGAAGGATCTGGCATTGGCACCCGCCGGTTTTGCTACTTACCAACCGCACGGGCATGCCGGCGACTTCAACAAGTACCCGCAAATCTGGGTGGCCTGGCAAATCATGCTGCAACTGCTGGTAGGCACGTTTGCCTTCTTCTGGCTGCACACCCTGCTGTGGTTCTACCGTGAGTTCAAGGAACGTAAAGCCCATGCGGGTGAGAAACACATCCGCTTGGCCAGCGTTCCCGAGCAATACCGTGGCAAACACGTGCGTCGTTTCAGCCCGATCTGGCGCATTGCCCACATTACTTTTGCCTTGAGTTTGATGGTGCTCACCCTGACTGGCATCCCGCTGTTCTATCCGTCTTCACCATGGGCCTCCGGCCTGATGACCGCACTGGGTGGCCCGCACACCGCCGGCATCATTCACCGCACCTGTGCCGTGATTTTTGCTGGTGTGTTCTTCTGGCACCTGTTCTATGTGGCTTACCGTTTGGCCAAGAACTGGAGCACCTTCAAGTTCTTTGGACCAGAATCACTGGTGCCCAACTTGCAAGATGGCAAAGACATGTTGGCCATGTTCAAGTGGTTCTTTGGCATGGGACCCCGGCCCAAGTTTGACCGCTGGACCTATTGGGAGAAGTTTGACTACTGGGCACCGTTCTGGGGGGTGACCATCATTGGTGTGAGTGGCTTGATCATGTGGCTGCCCAACTTCTTTGGTGCCTTCCTGCCAGGCTGGGTGTTCAATGTGGCGGCCATCTTCCACGCCGAAGAAGCCTTCCTGGCTGTGGTGTTCCTGTTCACCGTGCACTTCTTCAACAACCATTTCCGCCCAGACAAGTTCCCGGTGGAGGTGGTGATGTTCACCGGCACCTTCAGCATGGAAGAGTTCAAGCACGATCACGCGCTGGAATACGAGCGCCTGTTGGCCAGTGGCGAACTGGAGAAATACCTGGTGGATGCACCGTCACCGACAAAGCTTGCTTTGTCTAAGACCTTAGGTTTTGTCCTGATTGCCTGTGGCCTGACATTGCTGACACTCGTTGGGATCGGGTTCTTTACCCAGTTCTAAACCAGTCAGGTAAAAACGCAAAGCCGGATTGGCAAGTAATTGCCAATCCGGCTTTTTGCTTTTTACCGTCAGCGCCTCAATCCCGTTGTCAGCGGTATAGTGACCTGAGGTGTTCGGCGAACCCAATGTGAAACAACTTTCGGGAAAAAGCAGTATGAGTCAACGGTTGATTTCAGGCGTGAGCCTTGCTGGCATGTTGGTCGTGGCAATGTCGCTGCAAAGCTGTGGTGGTGGGGGAGGTGGCACGGCTTTTAATTTGCCAGTTGCCACACCACCCGTGCCTGGAGCGACCTTTTCGGTAATGACCGCGACTGAGGCCAGCGCGGTATCCGATGGACCAATTGTGTCAACCGGTGTGGATCCCTATGGCGTCGAGTTCGACGGGGTGGTGGAAGCCACCGTGGTTACCACTGACAAAGCATCACGGCCTGATGCCAACGGCAACAACTGCGACACCTTCACGCGGGTAAACGACTTTCCAGGCTCGTATGACCTATCAAAATTTCCAGCAACATTTTGTTCACCTGCACCCGAGATTAGCGCTCATCTGTTGATTGCGGGCGCAGGTGCGACACCCGGTTACGCCGACGACAACCTTGCCACCAATGCGACATTCCGTCTGCGTGGCAGCAGTTCACGCTTGGCGTCTCAGAAGTCCTATCGCATCAAGCTTGCGAGCGGCCGACCCCTGTGGCGCGGTGAAGGCACGCTGCAATTTAACAAGCATCCGTATGACCTGACCCGCATGCGCAACAAGCTGGCCATGGATTTATTTCGCGATATTCCGCACATGGGCAGTCTGCGCACCCAGTTTGTCAGGATGTCGATTCTGAACAAGGATGCAACAGGCACCGCGTACGCCGGTCAATCAGCGCCAGTCGACTTTGGCTTGTTCACCCACGTTGAAAAATTCGGGAAAGAGTTTCTGACCAACCGGGGGTTGCCGACCGACGGCAACATTTACAAGTCAGAAAATTTTGATTTCAGTCCCGGTGCGCGCGACGCGCTGGCCCTGGCGCTGGATTCAGCTTACAGGGTGATTGCGGCCAGTAAGCCTAATTTTGAAGCCATTCTCAGCCTTGAGGCCGACAACAACAATCACCTGCCCTTGATCGACATGCTGAATGACATCAATAACGATGCGATCCCGTTCGATACCACCTTTGAAAAGTNNTGAATCAAAACTTTGCCCTGTACCAACCTAAAGCAGGCACCAAGTTCTATTTCTTACCCTGGGACTATGACGGAGCATTCGGTTTTGAAGACCAGCCTAACGAAGCTGCTGCTAGGCCCCTGTACGCCCAATGGCAAAAGACCGCGGCCAACTGGTGGGGGGTGTCACTGCACAGGCGTTTCATGCAGGACCCCAAGCACATGGCTGAACTTCAATTGGCAGTCAGCGAGATCTACAGCGCGTATCTGACTCAAAACAAGATCAAGGCGAAGACAGATCATTACAAAACCTTAATCGAAACCCGTGTGACTGCGGCGCCAGATCTTGCCCGCTTGACGCTTTTGCCAGGCTCGCCGGATGCGGGAGCGACGCAATGGGCGCGCGAGTCGGACCGCCTGGCGACTGCGGTGACCACCAACCACAACAATTTCGCAGGCGGGCTGGAAGCCCCCATGCCCTACTGGCAGGCGGCCGAGGCGGTGGCCAGCGTTTCGGGGCAAAAGCTCAGACTAAGCTGGGATCAGGCGGTTGATTTGCAGGGGGACGCAGTGATTTATACGGTCCAAGTGGCGGCAACCCCCACCATGGCTAACCCGGTGGTGGATGTGACGCAGGCCCAAGTAGGTAACGAATTTCCCACCTACGACGGGGCAATGCTGCCGAACGGCCTCTATTACATGAAGGTCTCGGCGCGTGACAGTAAGGGCAATACCCAGTCGGCCTTTGACACGCTAGACCTGCCCTCAGGGCGGTATTTTGGCGTGCGTGCCTTCTTGGTGACCAATGGTGTGGTGACTGCGCCCCCGCCCCCGCTGTGAAAGCTGGCCAAGCAGGTCAGGGTGGGACAGCTGCGTCAGCACAATCCGGATGCTAAGAACGTTAGTAAAAAGATATCAACTTAGCTCTTGAATCTATTGGGCTAACAGCTATTTAATTGATATCAAACAGTGAGCCACCGGGCAAGTTGCGCCACATCCTCAGCAAACATCTGGCCTTTCTCGGCTTGCAGCACTTTGCCATCGCGATCAAGGACCAGGGTAATGGGCAGGCCCTTGGGTTTGGGCAGCGCTTGGTGTACCTCAGGGCTGACCCAAGCTGATGGAAAGGTGTAGGCTTTTTTCTTCAAATAGGCCACGGCGTCCGCAGGCGATTTGTCTACCGACATGGCTAGCAGTTGCAAACCTTGGTTCTGATGCGTTAGCCACAGGGTCTGCATTTCCGGGCTTTGCAGGGCGCAAAACGGGCATGTACTTGCCCACCAATAAAGCACGTTGACCCGGCTCTTGGCGTTGGCAGGGCTGAATTGAGTGCTGTCCAACATGCTCATATTCGGCAGGGCAATGCGGGAGCCCAGCGCTGGCATGGAAGGTGCGTTCTTTTCTCTTGACGCAGCGTTGTCTTGGGCCAGTGCCTTTTGCCATGGGTTCAACGCTGCCAGTGCGCTCAAAGCGGGTAGTGCAGATACGATGTGACGGCGTGTGAGATTCATGAGGCAACAATGTTGAAATGAGAAATTGGTTTAAAGCCCTTTTATTGCTTGATCTATTTGATATAAAAAACATAGCATTTAGCAGACCAGTGCCTGATGTTAGCCGCATTGGGTGGCCACTGGCAAGCGTCACGGTCGTATGTACAGAAGCGTTCGCCTGAGTCGGAAGTGAAGTGGATTTCATCGCCTTAGATCAAGTGATGGCGATCCAATTGGTTGCAAAATGGCTCAATGCAATCCGCTACGTCATCACAGGAATTTGTTGGCCTTAACTCAGTGCAAACCCATGGTTTTTTGCCACTGGATGACCCGCATCGCATGGCGCTGCACAACGAGGTGCATGCCCGACCCCCGGCGCGCATTCGCCTACCGGCACTGATCACTTTTCTGGCGGTGCTCAACCAAGGCGTGAGCCGTCAACAAGAATGCGATCACCTAAGCGAGTTGCCAGGCCAAGCCCCGTTGAAGATTGAGCAGATGCAAGGCAATTTTGTGCGGTTGCGGCTGAACGGCTTTAGTGTGAAGTGGGAACGGCACACCGAATTCACCAGTTATGCCATCGTCCAGCCCATGCCTGCACAGGCTGTGCTGGGAATTGCCGAGCCAGATCTTTTGTCGGCGCTGGCGGTTCCTGCGGATTGGTTGGCAAGAATTCCGGGGCGCACTGTGGCAGCAGTTCAATTGACCATGCTCACTGCGCCGCTGGACGATGCCACTTCGTTGATGGCCCAGGCCATCACTTGGCTGGGCGAGCGCAGTTTGGTGGCTTCCTTGATGGGCAGCAACGCCCTAAGTGCCAACGAACTCCGGCCGCAAACACCTGACCGGCATGGCTACGGTCACCCCATTGGACATTCCTGGGCAGTGACGCAATTCCAGGTGCGTGCCGATGGGTTTGAGCGCATGCTGGTGATTGCCCCCGAAGGTACCAGCCAAACCCGGGCTGGGCGCATTGCCGGGCGTCTGCTTGAACTTGAAACCTACCGCCTGATGGCCCTGCGTGGGCTGCCAGTTGCCAAAACCTTGGGCCCGATGCTGGCGAAGGCGGAGGCCGATTTGGTTCAGATCACCGCCCAGCTTGAAAATAAGTCTGCCTCTGACCAAGAGTTGCTTGATACGCTGGTGTCCTTGGCCGTCAGCGTGGAGCGGGCCACGGCCGAAAACGTGTACCGGTTCTCAGCCACCCAAGCCTATTACGCGTTGGTGAATCAGCGCATCAAAGAGTTGCGCGAAAAAGCCATACCGGGCACGCAGACCATTGGCGAATTCATGCAGCGGCGCCTGTCGCCCGCCATGGCGACTGTCGCTGCTACCGAGCAGCGGCTGATTTCACTTTCAGAACGGGTGGCGCGCACCAGTGATTTGCTGCGTACCCGGGTTGACATCGTGACAGAAGTCCAAAACCAACAGTTGTTGGAGAAACTCACCCGCGGACAGGAACTGCAACTTCGCCTGCAAAGCACGGTCGAAGGTTTGTCGATTGCGGCTATTTCGTACTACGTGATCAGTTTGCTGCTGTACGGCGGCAAAGCCCTGAAGGCGGCCGGCCTGCCCATCAATCCCGAGATGGTGGCTGGCGCGCTGGTGCCAGTGGTGCTTTGGACGGTGTGGCGCACGACCCAAAAAATCCACGCCAAACTAAAGGTAGCACATTAAAGGTTTATGAAAAATATACCGCTAGCCCTTTTATTTAATGCGTAAGTAGCTTCAATAAATATAGCGAATAGTAAATATAGAACAGAACCAGGCAAGGATTTCCATGAAAGCATTCCAAGATTACTACCCCGAAAATCTGTCGCACTGCTATGGTTGTGGGGCCAACAATGCGCATGGCCACCGCATCAAGACCTTTTGGGATGGCGACGAAACCGTCACCCACTTCACACCAGAGGCGTTTCACACGGCTATTCCTGGCTTTACCTATGGTGGGTTGCTGGCCTCGCTGATCGATTGCCACGGCACCGGCACCGCTGCGGCGGCCATGTACCGCCAAGAAGGCCGTGCAATGGACACCTTGCCGGCTTTTCGTTTTGTCACCGGCTCCTTGCATGTGGATTACTTGAAGCCCACGCCCATCACAGAGACGCTGGAAATACGTGGCCGGGTCAAAGAAATCAAAGGCCGCAAAGTGGTGATTGAGTCCACTGTTTATGCCGGTGGCGTTGCCACCGCGCGTGGCGAAGTGGTGGCAATCCAAATGCCTGCGAATTTTGGCGAACCAGCTTCCTGACCGATTGCCAAAGAACTTGAACCTACCCGGAGAATTAGATGGACACCGCACCTAAACCCAACGACCACCAGACTAACGGACGGGATCCCCGCTTTGTCAGTCAGCTGACCCGCCAGACCTTTGCCATCATTTTGGCGGGTGGCCGCGGCAGCCGGCTGCACGAGCTCACCGATTGGCGTGCCAAACCTGCAGTGCCCTTTGGTGGCAAGTTCCGCATCATNNCTGTCCAACTGCGTGAATTCCGGCGTGCGCCGGGTTGGCGTGGCCACGCAGTACAAAGCACAAAGCCTGATTCGCCACTTGCAATTAGGTTGGAGCTTTTTGGATGGTCGGCTCAACGAGTTCATTGAAATCATGCCGGCCCAGCAGCAGTCCGACGAAGAGCACTGGTACCAGGGCACGGCCGATGCGGTGTTCCAAAACCTGCGCGAGATTCGCCATGCCCGCCCGCAGTATGTGCTGGTGCTGTCGGGTGATCACATCTACCGCATGGACTACGGCCGCTTGCTGGCAGCCCACGTGGCGAAGCAGGCGGATTTGACGGTGTCTTGTATCGAGGTACCCATCGAAGAAGCCAGCAGTTTTGGCGTGATGTCTGTCAATGCCGAAGACCGAATTGTCGATTTCACCGAAAAGCCAGCGCAGCCGCAGCACATGCCTGGCGACCCAACCAAGGCATTGGCCAGCATGGGCATCTATGTGTTCAACGCCAGTTTTTTGTTCGAGCAGTTGCTGCGAGATGCCGACGACCCCAAGTCCAGCCACGACTTTGGCAAGGACATCATTCCGCATTGCGTCAAACGTTACCGCACCTATGCGCAAAACTTTGCCGATAGCTGCGTCACCGAGCCAGATAAACCCGCTTACTGGCGCGACGTAGGTACGCTGGACGCCTACTGGTCGGCCAATCTGGATTTGGTGCAAGTGACACCCGACTTGAACCTGTATGCAGAAAACTGGCCCATTTGGACTTGGCAACCGCAAACGCCGCCCGCCAAGTTTGTGTTTGATGACGACACCCGCCGTGGCAAGGCGGTGGACTCCATGGTGTCTGGGGGTTGCATCGTCAGCGGCGCGATTGTGCGTCGCTCCATGCTGTTCTCGGGCGTGCAGGTGCATAGCTATGCCACTGTGGAAGACACCATGCTGTTGCCCAACGTGGATGTGGGGCGCAACTGCGTGCTCAAAAAGTGCATCATTGACAAAAACACCGTTATTCCGCTAGGTATGCAGATTGGTGTGGACCACGCCCTGGACAAAAAGCGCTTTCGCGTCACGGATTCGGGCATTACCTTGGTCACCAAGGAAATGCTGGGGCAGACCACAGAGGGACTTCGATAGGGCGTCACTCAACCGCATTGCCATGTGACTTCTGTCACTGACAGACGACCCGCCCGCTGGCCCAATCAGCACTTTTTCTGAGCGAGAAGGATTTTCATGAACACACACATTGGCGGTTTGTCGAGCTTGGCCGTTGTTGCGCTAGGCACTTTGTTGACTGCGGCTCTCCCAGCCCAGGCTGAGGATGAGGCCTGGGTGACGGATGCAAGGGCGGTCGCCAGCGCAGTTCCTCCCAAATTGCTGGAGGTGTTAAACGCGGAAATCATTAAGGGTGGACCCGCCTCAGCCGTTGGTGTGTGCAACGAAAAGGGGCCTCAAATGGCCAAAGCTGCTTCAGAGAAGTCGGGTTGGGCCATACGCCGGGTGAGCGAACGCAATCGCAATCCCAAAGCAGTGCCAGATGCCTGGGAATTGGCAGCCCTTAAAGATTTTGATCAACGCGCAGCCGCGGGTGAGAAGCCAGCCACTCTGGAAAAGTTTGAACTGGTGGACACCAACGGGGCCAAGGAATACCGCTACATGAAAGCTTTGCCGGTTGGACAAGTCTGCTTGGCTTGCCATGGCACCAGCGACAAAATCACGACGGACGTGGCCGAGCGCCTGAAAACTCTGTACCCGGCTGACAGGGCGGTCGGTTACAGCCTTGGCCAGATTCGGGGTGCGATTACCCTGCGTAAACCTGTTTGATTTGACTATGAAAACTGCTCACGACCTGGTTGCCGCGGCCAAAGCCCGCGTGCAGGAAATCTCTATCGCTGACGCCGACGCCGCCATTTTGGCGGCTGACGTGCTGGTGGATGTGCGAGAAGCCGACGAATTTGCCGCAGGCCATTTGGCCGGTGCAGTCCACATCTCGCGCGGCATGCTTGAGTTCAAATTCAGCGCCAACCCGGCTTTACAGTCGCGAGATCTGGCCGTTTTGCTTTACTGCAAAACCAGTGGCCGCGCGGCCTTGGCGGCAGCTGCACTGCACGACATGGGCTATTTGAATGTGCGTTCCATTGCCGGTGGCTTTGATGCCTGGGCGGCATCTGGCCGGCCGGTAGCCAAGCCCGAAACGCCCTCCTTCGAGTAAGCAAGCATTAGCCCCACCTGCCGCCTTTTTCGAGGTGATGGGTTTTTGGGTTGCCGGCACTGGTGTTGAACCCGTTCGGTAAGCTTCGGCACGGGGAAGCCATTACCATCCAGGCCATGACTATTGAGAAGCTTGGCTCGTGTTCAAACTGACAAATCCGCCACGTTTTTTTGCCGCAGTCAGTCTGCTAATGATCGTCGCCATGGTGGTTGGTACGGGGTTGGTTCAAGCGCCTTTTTTCCGCCAGTCCATCATTGACCGCGAGGCGTCTATCGTGCGTGACATGGTGTACGCGATCGCAGTCGATCATCAGGTGTCTTTGGCGGATATGCAGAACTACACCGACGAACAAGCCAAACGACGGCTTGACCTGGCCTTTGCTACTTTGACCAAACTGCCTGGTGCAGCCCGCATCAAGGTGTTCAATCAGGACAAAACCATTGTTTGGTCTGATGATTCGAGTTTGGTGGGTACTCAGCGCACCGGCCACCCAATCAGGCTGGGGCGGGCCATGGCGGGCGAAGTTCAGGCAGTCTTCAATGGCCCAGATCACCATCTGATGTCGGGCGAGCTGGGGGCAAGTGGCCCGGCAACGATTGAGTGTTATGTGCCAATCTTCGCCAAAAGAAATGGCTTGGGTGACGGGCCGGTGATCGGCGTGTTGTCACTTTACCGCGACACGCAGGATGTCAACCAGACCATTCAACAGGGTCTGTATCTGTTGTGGGCAGTGATTGGCGGTTTTGGCTTGCTGCTGTTTGTGGTGCTCTACAAGGTTTTTAGTCTGGTCTATTTCCGGCAAAAGACCGCTGAGTCAAATTTGAGCAAATTGACCGTTGAGCACGAGCGCATTGTTCAGATTGAGAAGATGTCGGCCATGGGCGAGTTGGTGGGTGAAATTGCGCACCAGTTGAACAATCCGCTGGTGGGTGTGATCAACCTGAGCCAACTTGCAGAGCGTGAAATCCGCAACCCTGAGCGCGTCGCTGAGCTTTTGGCGCAGGTTCGCAAAGCCGGCACCGAGTGCCGGGACATCGTGCAACGCATATTGCGTATCAACCAGATCTCGCGTTCTGAACTGCATTCGACCGACATCAAGGAACTGGTGAAAGACACCATCACCTTTTGCCATCAAAGTGTGGATGTACGCCATGTGGTGAACTTTGTTGAGAGTGACCCGCTGGTGTCGCTCAACGTCGACCCGGTTCTGATTCGTCAAGCCTTGTTTAACTTGATTCACAACGCCATCCTGGCGGCACCCGAGTCCCAGGTTCAGGTTGAAGTGGTCTTGTCCGAGCATGAGCGGGTGCCGGGTGTCATGCTCAGCGTGACCGACGCGGGACCTGGATTTAGCAAGGAGACAGCAGACAAGTTGTTTAAGCCATTTTTCACCACGCGTGCCAGCGGTACCGGACTGGGGTTATCGGTGGCGCAGCACATTGCCATGAAGCACGGTGGCGTGGTTCTTGCAGAGAACTTGCCGAAAGGTGGCGCCAAGTTCAGTATTTGGCTGCCGATGGTGAGCCCGTCATGAAGTCAAAAATACTCCTTGTCGACGACGATCCGTTCACGCGCAGCCTGTTCGAAAACTTGTTTCGCAACGGCGACATTGACTTGACCACGGCCACCAACGTGGCACAGGCCAGGCAGGCGTTTGACGTGGGTGATTTTCATTTGGTGATCCTGGACCAGCGCTTGCCCGATGGCAACGGCCTAGATCTGTTTGCCGAGATGCGAAGGCTTCGCCCCCGCCAAACCGCCTTGATGATTACTGGCCATGCAGAGGTGCGCGATGCCATGCGGGCCGTGCGCGACGGGCTTTTTGACTACCTGACCAAACCGTTCGAGAACCTGGAAGAACTCGAAGCGGTGATTGCCAAGGCATTGGAATTGGACCGCGCCTACCGTGAAATCGCCGACCTGAAAGAAATCCTCACCGCGGGCTCTGGTGACCCGATCATCATCGGCCATTCAGTCGCCATGGAAAAGTTGCTGGCGCAGTTGCGCCAGGCCGCGCCGCTGGATACCACCGTGTTGATTGAAGGTGAAAGTGGTACGGGCAAGGAGGTCATGGCCAAGATGATTCACACCATGAGTGCCCGCAAGCGCGGACCCATGAAAGAGCTCAACTGCGGTGCCTTGTCCGAAGCGCTGGCGGAGGCCGCGCTGTTTGGGTACGAGAAGGGCGCCTTCACCGGGGCGGTAAAGACCACCGCAGGCTACTTCGAGGAAGCCGACAACGGCACGATTTTGCTCGACGAGATCGCTGACATGAGCCCGAAACTCCAGGTGAGTTTGCTGCGTGTGCTGCAGGAGGGCACTTTTGTGCGCTTGGGCAGCACGGTGCAGCGCCCGTCCAACTTCCGATTGATTTGCGCGACCAACAAGCCACTGGATCAGGAGGTGGCGGCGGGGCGGTTTCGCTCGGATTTGTATTACCGCATCAACGTGGTTCCACTGCGCGTTCCCGCTTTGCGCGAGCGCCGCGATGATATTTTGCCGCTGGCACTCTTTTTCCTGGACCACTTCAACCGTAAGTTCAAAAAGTCTGCTGGGCCATTGCAGGCGGATGCCATCGCCAGCCTGGAGGCTTGCCAATGGACGGGCAATGTGCGTGAACTCAAACACACCATTGAGCGCGCGGTGGTGATCAACACCGGTGGACCGATTCCTTGTGCTGACCTTGGGCTTGTCTGCACCGCCCGTGCGACCAGCGACACATCAAACACTTCCACCCAACTCCTGCCCTACCGTGAGGCCCGCTTGCAGTTCGAGCGCAGCTACTTCACGAATCTTCTGCAAGCTGCCGATGGCAATGTGTCGGAAGCATCACGCATTTCAGGCGTGGCGCGGCAAAACATCTATGGCCACATGGAGCGGGCAGATGTTGTCACCAAGTCGTGACAGGTGTCACGATTTTGTGATGACATAGCGACCTTCTTTGAAGTCGCTGAGGGTCTCAATCCCCGGGTTTTGACAGCAAACCAGCGTTTTTCACCTGCAATTCGGCCGCTTTCAAGGTGGCATGCAGTTTGCGGAGAGTGGGTCGGCACCAAAGATTCATGTGACCCTTTGGTTCTGGTCTTCAACTTATAGAGGAAATCATCATGAAGAAAACTTCACTGCTCTGCGTGAGCGCCGTGACCCTTGCAACCCTGACGCTGTTCGGCTGCCAATCCGTGCAAGACAAAGTACCTGCCGATACCCTGGTGGCAGCCTACTCCAGTGCTGCACCTAATCCCGCTTCCGGCGCGGCAGATCCAGTTTGGGCCAAAGCCAGCCCGTTTTCTGCAGAGCTGAGCGGTGGGGTTAACTTTGGTGCCTTGCCAGGCAAAAAGGGTGGTACCACGGTCATGCTGAAAGCGGCCTATACCGCCGACATGCTCTACATGCTGGTTCAGTACAAAGACCCAACCAACTCGGTGCGTCGTGGTCCCTACCAAAAGCAGGCAGATGGCTCCTGGAAAAAGTTGAAGGACCCAGCCGACAAGGGTGGTGATGACAACATGTATTACGAGGACAAGTGGGCCATGTTGTGGCCCACCAATGAGGCCACCGAGAAGCCATTCGTCAAAGAAGGTTGCGCCATGGCCTGCCACACCGGCGAGGGCAAGCCCTATGGCAACAAATACACCAGCGATGCAGGCCAATTGCTCGACATGTGGCACATGAAGGGACAGCGTACCGGCCCATTGGGCTTTCTGGATGACCAGTACACCGACGAAACGCGTTACGACCCGAAAACTGCTCCCAACGCTGGTCGTAAGGGCGACCCAGGCCCTAAAGGTGGCGAGTACACCAATGTTGCGCTTGTTGATGGCAAGCCCGCTTTCATGAGCAGCGATGCAAAACCGGCCAGCGCAGGCGGAAACTTCTATATCGTACGTGGCAGTGAAGTGGCGTTTGACGACAGCAAATTCAAGGCAGGTGATGAGGTGGCTTCGATCATCATCAACCCGCTGACTGGTACCGACCGGGGTGACGTGCGCGTGGCGAACAGCTATGCCAACGGCATGCATACCTCAGTGGTTAGCCGCAAACTGGTCACAGGAAGCAAGTTTGATGTGCAGTTTGCTGAAATGGGCAAACGCTACCCGTTTGGCTTTGCGGCCTTTGACAATGCACAGGTTCGCCATGCCACGATGGACGATGCCGCGTTCATGGTGTTTGGCAAGAAGTAAGCAGGTCAAGTGAGTCGCCCGCGCACCTGTTGCGGGCTCTTGAATCATGGGCTACCCGGCTTCGGGTAGCCCAATTGGGTTTGGTATGGACCTCCTGATCATCAGTGTCAGTGCGCTTGCCGCTTCCTGCTTGACCCTCTTTTCTGGCTTCGGGTTGGGCACCCTCCTGACGCCTGTTTTTGCACTTTTTTTCCCGGTAGCCACGGCGGTTGCCATGACCGCGGTGGTTCATCTGGCGAGCAACCTTTTCAAGATTGGTTTGGTTGGGCGAGATGCCCATTGGCCCACCGTCATTCGTTTTGGTTTCCCTGCTGCGCTTGCCGCCGTTTTGGGCGCATTCACGCTCTCCTTGATGTCAGGTTTGTCCCCTTGGTTCGATTATGAATTTTGGGGTGCTTTGCGCCAAGTCACACCCATCAAAGCGTCTGTTGGCATGGTGATTGTGGTCTTTGCCCTGCTGGAGCTTTCTCCCGCCTTTGCCCGGTTGGCATTCCCAGCGCGTTGGCTCCCCTTGGGTGGCTTGTTGTCTGGTTTTTTTGGTGGCCTGTCGGGCAACCAGGGTGCCATTCGGTCGGCATTTTTGGTGAAAGCCGGGCTGTCCAAAGAGGCCTATGTGGGCACCGGCGCGCTGTGTACCGTTTTGGTGGATACGGTGCGCCTGGCGGTGTATGGTTTAACGTTTGAAAGCCATCTGGTGATGGAGCCAGGTAGTCAGAACAGCTATGCGGTAATGGTTGCAACCGGGTCAGCTTTCCTTGGCGTGTACTTGGGAAAGCGTTTGCTCACGAAAGTGACCTTGAGAGCGGTGGAACTCATCGTGGCCGTTTTGATGGTGCTGATTGGTAGCGGATTGGCAGTCGGGTTGCTTTGAGCACAGCCGATTGCCCAACTACAGCATCCGACCTTCCCCGGCTTCCTCAATGGTTTGCCCGTCCCGGATGTGATAGATCCGCTTGAAGGTGGGAATGATCTTCTCGTCGTGCGTGACCACAATGATGGCCGTTTGGGCTTGCACAGCCATTTGGTTCAGGATGCGCATCACGCCCAACGCCCGTTCGCTGTCCAGCGGAGCGGTGGGCTCATCGGCCAGGATCACCGGCGGGCGGTTGGCCAGCGCTCGGGCAATCGACACGCGTTGCTGCTCACCGCCTGAAAGTTGTGACGGCTCCGCTTTGGCGCGGTGGTGCACATCGAGCGCAGTGAGCAGTTCCAATGCGGTGGCGCGGGCTGTGGCATTGCCCACGCCTGCCAGCATCGGCAGCAGGGCCACGTTATCGGTCACGTCCAAAAACGGGATGAGGTAGGGCGCCTGAAAGATAAAGCCAATGCGGTCGCGTCGCAAGGCGCGCAGGTCGGGCACGCGCCAGCCGTTGTCGTAAATCAGGTCATTGCCCAGCGTCATGCGCCCTGACGTTGGCTCGATGATGGCGCCCAGGCATTTGAGCAGTGTGCTTTTGCCCGAGCCAGAAGGTCCCACCAAACCCACCACCTCACCGGGTGCCACCACCATGTTGACATCTTTGAGTGCTTCCACGGCGTTGTCGCCTTTGCCGTAGACCTTGCGCAGGCCTTCAATGCGAATGCCACCAGCCGCACTTGGGGTGTTTGCAGCCGTATTCATCCAATTGCCTCCGCAGGGTCTACCTTGAGTGCGACACGGATGGCCAGTACGCTGGCCAGCGCGCAAATCATAAGGGTGGCTACCAGGCCGATGACGGCATCACGCGGCATCAACAGCACGTATTTTGGGAAAATGGGTGCCCACGCCGTGGCCGCAGTTTTCCCGACCATGAAGCCGATCAACCCCAGCCCTAGAGCCTGCTGCAGGATCATGCCGGCGATGGTGCGGTTGCGCGTACCAATAAGTTTAAGCACCGCAATCTCGCGGATCTTGCCCAGCGTCATGGTGTAGATGATGAAGGCCACAATGGCTGCGCTGACAACCGCCAGAATGGCCAGGAACATGCCGATTTGTTTGGCTGACGTGGCAATCAGCTTGGCCACCAGAATGTCTTCCATGCCCGCACGGGTGTACACCTGCACATGTTTCCAGCGCATCAGTTCTGCTGCCACATCATCTGAATTCCAGCCAGGCTGCAGTTGCACCAGCACCGCGTTGACGTTGTGGCTGCTGGTCTGCAAGCCTTGCACCGCCTCCAGCAAACCTGGCACACTCGGCCGATTGAAGGCAGGGTTCGCGGCGGTGCGGGTGCGGTCATTGACCACGGTGTCGTTGTCCTTTAAAAACTGGGCTTCTTGAGCGTCTTTGAGCGGGATGAACAGCATGGGGTCGCCCCCAGATGACACCATGCGCTGGGTAATTCCGACCACGTGGTAGCTGTGGCGGCGCACACGTACCTCGTCGCCAAGTTTCAGACCGGTCTTAACATCGGCCACCGCTTCATAGTGGTCACGGGTGAGTTGGCGGCCCGCTACCAAGTAGGCTGGCGCGCCTGGCTGGTTGGGCTCAATACCCACCACCATGGTGCGCGACTCCAAACCGCTGGGGTTTTGAACCTGCATGGTCAGGTAGGTCACGTTGGCGGCCTGGGCCACGCCTGGCATACCGCGCACGCTGCGCACCACGTCATCTTTGATGCTGGAAGATTCTGCGTAGGGGCCTTGGGTGTCTTTTTGGACCACCCACAGGTCGGCTTGGCTGTTACCCAGCAGCGCCTGGGCATCGTCTACCATACCGCGGTAGATGCCGGCCATGGACAGCGTCACCCCAATCAGCAGCCCCAGACCCAGGCCAGTCAGGACAAACTTGCCCCAGCTGTGCGCAATGTCCCGCCCGGCCAGGCTGATCATTGGCTGGCCTCGGATTTGATCAGTGCGTCTACCACGGTAATGCGCGCGCCGCTGGTCAAGGCTTTTTGGCTGTACACCACCACCTGATCATCTTTGGTCAAACCCTTGAGTACCTGGACCTGACCGTCCAGACTTTGCACGCCGAGTTGCACCGGTGCAAATACCGGCTTGCTGTTCTGCAATCGCCAGACACCTGTTTGGCCACTTTGCCGCTGGATCGCGGCGTTGGGCAGCAGCAGGGCGGGCGCAGTGGTGGGGAGGTGCAAAGTTACTTCAGCCATTTCACCCACCGACATTCCGGAGGGTGCGGCATCAAACGCCACCTGCGCGATGCGCTCCTCGGTCACGCTGTCAGCCAACAGTTCCACACGTGCCACTTGGCCATCCAAGGCCGTCCGAGGGTTCGAGCGCAGCACAATGCTGGCCTTCAGGCCTGGGCCAATCCCGGCAGACCTGCCCTGATCCACCCGCAGTTTCACCCACAGGCTGCTGGGGTCAATCAGCCGCAGCACGGGTTGGCCTGCCACGACGGTGCTTCCGGCTTCGGCATCGCGGGTGGTGACCACTGCGTTGCCGGGGGCAAACAGGCGGATGTTGTCGCGTTGTTGAGACAGACCAGCCCGCTCGGCTTTGAGGCGAGTCTGGTCCTGGCCCGCACCTGCCAGATTGGCTTGGGCGGCCTGCACGGCGGCCTCAGCCGAAGCTTGTGTTTGGACAGTGGCCTCCAGCGCGCCAGCGCTGATGAAGTTTTGCCGAGCCAAGTCTTGGTTGCGTTGCGCATTGCTGGCTGCCAAAGCCCGTTTGGCCTGCGCGTCGGCCAGTTGGGCTTGAGCGGCGGCCTGCGCACTGCTGGCACGCGCCAACGAGGCATCCAAAGCGCTCAGGCGTTGGCTCAAATCGACCGGGTCCATCTCGGCCAGCAGTTGACCGGCCTTGACACGGTCGCCCACATCGACCTTGACGCTGAGTACCCGCCCTGCGGTGGTGGGGCCGACCATCCAGCTGCGCCTGGCCTCCACCGTGCCGATGCCAAAGATGGACGGGCTCAAGCTGCCTTCGGTTGGCTGCGCCACGGTGACCTTGATGGGTGCCAGTGGGCCTGTGCGCAAGGACACGAAGGCCAGCGTGCCGACCAGGGCGATCGCCAAGGTGGCGATTAGTACGCGGCGGGTGGTGAGGAGGCTAGTTTTCATGTTCAAGTCCGAAGGTCATAGGGTGATTGCTGCACACCGCGCTGGAAAATGCCAAAAACGCCGGGTGCATGGGCCGCCATGGCGGGCAGGTCGTTGGAAATCAGAGCCTGCATCACCAAACCCTGAATGGATCCAATGAACAAAACCGCCGCAGCTTGCAGATCAATATCGGGTCTTAGCCCTTGCTGTGTCTGTGCAAGTTGCAATAAATTCAGGAGCAATTGTCGATACTTTTGCATCAACATACGCACCCGGAGTTTGAGCGCCGTATCTTTGGCGCTTTGCAGTTCCTGAAAAATCAGACGAGGTACACCCGGGTGGGCCAACACAAAGTCGACATGGGCGTGAAACACGGCGCACAAGGCGTCCATGGGGTCGGGTGTATTGCGTTGCGCTTCTTCAGCGGCGGTGTGCAGTTGCGTCATCAGCGTTTCAGTGACCCAGTCCAGCGCGGCGAGCCAGATGGCTTCTTTGCTGGGAAAGTGGCGAAACACCGCGCCCTGGGAGATTCCCACGGCCTGCGCCAAGTGGGCCGTGGTGATGTCGGCAGGGCTGCGCTGGGAAGCCAGTCGTAACGCCGCCTCAATCAGACTGGCCTGACGCAGTTCAGTGCGTTGCTTTGGGGGTCTTTCAGCTACTTCCATAACGATTGAAGTAATTGATTAATTACATATTGTAATGCTTCAATCTGATCCGCGGTCCAGCAGACTGAATACCTGAACAATCGGGTAAATAATCAGTGCTTGGCTCTGTCGCATGTTTCCCGCCAAGCTCTATTTGGAAATGCGATTGTGGACTTTTGGGGCGTATGCCAAGGCCACCCAAAGCAACGCTGACAATCCAGGCATTGCTAGCGCTGTTTTCCAGTTCACCCGTAACGACCAAGGGGTTCACCATCAAAAATTTTGCTTGTTCTTTATCCGTGATTTTGACCATTGGCCTGCCGACCTATGCCCTTGCTGGAGAGGCGCCACTGTCGCCGGTGGCCAGTGTGGCATCCGTGGATCTGAGCCGGTACATAGGCAAGTGGTACGAGATTGGCAGCTTCCCTATGTTTTTTCAGCGCAACTGCGTGGGTGACACCACGGCTCAGTACGCGCTGGAGCCCGATTCCCGGGTTTCCGTGGTCAACCGCTGTCGCACAGATAGCAGCACTCAGGAAGCCACCGGCCATGCCACCGTGGTGGAAGGCTCGGCCAATGCCAAGCTCAAGGTCTCTTTTTTCTGGCCATTTAAAGCCGATTATTGGGTGATCGGCTTGGACCCAGACTACCGCTGGGCCGTGGTGGGCAACCCCAACCGCAAGTACCTGTGGGTGTTGTCGCGTACCCCGCAGTTGGCCAAGCCTTTGCTTGATGCGGCACTGGCCAGCGCCAGCGCACAGGGTTTTGATCTGAGCCAACTGCGTTATACGCCGCAATCGCCCACTAGCGCGCCCTGAACAGCAGACAGGTTGCACCCTGCAGTTCGCTCGGTTTGGGGTTGAAGTTGCCCGCTCGGTTTTGGCGGCATTGGCCGACCTGACAGTTGTCGGGTGACAGGCCATAGACGTTGAAAGATTTGCTCGGTGTAAAGGCAGCGCGAGTACCAAAGTCAAGAATGAATGCTGCTAAAACAAATATTCGTTTTTGCTTATCTCTAGAATGAAGGTACTTCTGGATCTGCCGCTTGTGAACTAAATCAGTTTCCAAGAACGCCTTTTTTGAACCTTGCGGCGCCATATGGTGAAGTTCAGTTGAAGTTTTAATGCAACTTTTTTTGTAAGGACTGACATGAGCTCGTTTGATTCTGTGGAATTGATGAAAAGCATCAATGACAACCTGGGACCCTTTCGAAAATCCCAAAGTGAAACCATGCTGGGCTTCGCTCAAATGGCCAAGGCGGCCATGGCCGAGGGCTTGGTCAGCTCCAAGCACAAGGAACTGATCGCCGTGGCGATTGGGATCACGCAGCATTGCGGGGGCTGCATTGCGTTCCATGTCAAGGCTTTGCATCGGTTGGGTTGCACACGCGCCGAGTTTGAAGAAGCGATGAATGTCTGCGTTTACATGGGCGGAGGTCCCGGCTTGATGAACGTCGCTGAAGCACTGGCAGCGTGGGATGCCACGGCACCCACTTCGGCCAAGTAAAAGATAAAATAGCCTTCTAGCCCTTTTAAATTAAGGGCTAATAGCTATTTAAATCATATCAATTCAAGTCAGATTGAGTGCTTTGAGTTTTCGGTAAAGAGAGCGCTCGCTGATGCCGAGCTTGCCAGCCAGTTCTGCTCGACTACCGGTGTGGGATTTCACCATGTCATGCAATGCCGCCAAGGCGGCTGCGTTGAGCGCGCCGGTCGTTGGTCGTTTGATTTCTGGCGCGTGGCTGTCCAGTTGTTCGATTGCACCCCCGGGCGTTGAGCCCAATGCAGTTGAACTGTTGGGTTTGAGCACAGGGCCAAAGTCTGCGCGCCTGCCCGAACTCAAGGCCTGCATTACATGACTTGCTTCTAGCACCATTCCATCGCACAGCAGCGCCGCACGTTCCAGCAGGTTGCGCAGTTCGCGGACATTGCCGGGGTATGTTTGATCCTGCAGCAGCGCCATGGATTCGGCGCTCAGAGTCAGCTTGCGCTGGGATGTCACCCGCTCCAGGAGGGCAGAGGCCAGTAATGGCACGTCGTCGCGTCGCTCGCGCAGCGCCGGCAAACGGATTGGGAAGGTACTAAGGCGGTAGTACAGATCTTCACGAAAGCGGCCTTGCGCCACCATCGCATCCAGATCGCGGTGGGTGGCAGACACCACCCGAATATCGGCATGGCGCTGTTCGGTGCTACCCACACGGCGGTAAGTGCCAGTTTCCAGCAGACGCAGCAACTTCACCTGCATGGTCAGGGGGATGTCGCCAACCTCATCTAAAAACAAGGTGCCACCGCTGGCCACTTCCACCAAGCCTGCGCGTGCGGTATTGGCGCCGGTAAACGCGCCGCGTTCGTGGCCAAACAACTCGGACTCAAACAGGGTTTCAGGCAGGCTGGAGCAGTCCACTGGAACCAAAGCCCGATGGGACCGCAAGCTGGCCTCATGCACCGCACGGGCGACCAACTCTTTTCCGGAGCCAGATTCACCAAGCAGTAGCACCGTCGCCTGGGAGGGAGCGACCCGGGCCACCAAGCCCAGCATGTGCATGAAAATAGCACTGCGCCCAATCAGACCTTGGGTGTGGCCCTGTGCGGGTGCAATCCGCAGTGGTTCCATTTTTTCAATGAAAAATGCTTGTTTACCATCCCCATCCAGCAGGGGCGCCAACTCAATGTTGACGTATTCCTCGCCTTTAGGTGTGTGGTGCAGGTGCAGCACCCGCTCACGCTGACCGGATTCGCGCGAGCGTGCCAAAGGGCAGGATTCGCCCGCCTGATCGCAGGGCACACTGAAGCGGTGAGACACTTCAAAGCAGGTGCGTCCCACCACGCTATGGTTTGGACTGAACTGCCGACGGTAAGCCGCATTGGCCGCCAAGATGCGGTACTGCGTGTCAAACAGGATGTGGGGCTCGGGCAGGCCCTCAACAAATGACATCAATTCTGGAAGCGGCTTCATGGCAGGTGATCTTCAATTGGATCGCATCGACTGTACGCCAAATCCAACAAGTACTGCCAAATATGGCAGTCGACAAAGCACACTTAATGTTATAAATAACATTCATATAGCTGTGTAACTATATGAAAATAATACAAGTATTCTTTTTTAGTGAGCTTCATTTTTTGTTTCAAGTGAGTGGTTTTACACTCCCGGTGCGCAAAGGCAGTAGGTTTTTTTTTGCGGGGTTTGGTGGGTTCTCTGTGAATTGATAAGCGTCGCATTCTTGACTGCCCATGTGCTACTGCCTGTATGGATTAAGGTTGTTATTGAGGGAACTTCAGTCGCCAAGCGTGGCGCATACCTGTGGTCAGCCTTTTGTTTTCGCCAGTGGCTGAGTGAAACCTTTACCCAGAAGGTAGATCACATCATCAATTCCCGAAACCATAAGTCTGCCATTGAGGCAGGTAAAACTGCCAATATTGGCAGTTTTATGGTCTGTTCTGTCAGTTTAAAATCAATGACTTAGCCTAAGTCATTGATTTCATTTGGTTTAATCGCGCAGCTTGGATGGCACGGTTCTTGATAACTCTGCACCATTGGCGGTCGAGTTGCGGCCTCGGTTTTGAAGTTGGCACAGATTCGCCGCATGCGATGGAGCAAAACAGGTGTATTTCAGGATTTTGAATAACGAGGCCAGTGGCGAACTCACTTATGTGTTGGGCGATCTGGATGCCCGCGAGGCTGTGGTCGTCGACCCCCATGCGTGCGATTCGTCGGTGTTGCTGGCCCTGCTGGCAGAGCGCGAACTGCGTTTGCGCTGGGTACTGCGCACCCATCACCACGATGCTTTGTATCCCAACGAAGCCAAGCAACTCCAGCGCCTGGGCGCGCCAATGGTTCAAGGCGATACTTTGAAGACCTTGGGTCTGAACGAGAATGCGGCGCTGCCTTTTGGTTTTGAGCAGATCAAAGTAATAAGGACACCCGGTCACACGCCCGATTGCCTGAGTTTTGGCTGGCGAGACCGCCTTTTTTGCGGTGGTTTGTTGGCAGTGACGGCTTGCCCCCATCAAACCCGGCCGCTGGCGCCAGAAGACTTGTGGGACAGCGTCAACCAACGTGTGTTTTCTTTGCCCGACGAAACCCTGCTGTTTACCGGCCACGAGCCGCAATCCCGAGCAGTCAGCACCGTGCTGGAGCAGCGGCGCTGGCATCCGTTTTTTTCTGGCCTGACCCGGGACGAGTTCCTGGCCCAGGTCGCAGCACTTCCTGAAACTAAACTTGATCCATCTTTGACCTGAGGACTTCCATGAAACCTGACAGTATTGACGCCAAAAAGGTGATCCCAATCGCCGCGGCTGAGCCCGAAGAAGAGCTGATTTCGCTCTATGCGGCGCATCAAAAGATTTACCCCCGCAGCGTAAAGGGCGTGTTTAACAACTGGCGCTGGATCATGGTTTGGGTGACTCAGATCATTTTTTATGGCCTGCCTTGGGTGGAGTGGGGCCAACGCCAGGCGGTTTTGTTTGATTTGAGTGTGCGCCGCTTCTACATCTTTGGCTTGGTGCTTTACCCGCAGGATTTCATTTACTTGACGGGCATGCTGATCATCGCCGCGCTGTCATTGTTCCTGTTCACCGCTTTGGCAGGGCGCCTGTGGTGCGGTTATGCCTGTCCACAAACCGTTTACACCGAGATTTTTTTGTGGTTTGAGATGAAGCTCGAAGGAGACCGCTCTGCCCGCATGCGCCGTGACGAAGGCCCAATGAGCGCCGAGAAATTTGGCCGCAAAGCAGCCAAGCACTTTATTTGGATTGCTTTTGCGTTCTGGACGGGTTTCACATTTGTGGGCTATTTTGTGCCGATGCGTGACATGGCCGACGCCTTTCTGGGTGGAAAACTTGCCGCTTGGGAATTCTTCTGGGTGTTCTTCTACGGTTTTGCCACCTACGGCAATGCGGGTTTCATGCGCGAGCAGGTGTGCAAACACATGTGCCCTTATGCCCGTTTTCAGAGTGCCATGTTTGACAAAGACACCCTGATCGTGACTTACGACGCCGAACGCGGTGAACCGCGCGGTGCACGCTCCAAAAAGGCTGACCCGACCAAGCTGAACTTAGGTGCTTGCGTGGATTGCAATCTGTGTGTGCAGGTCTGTCCGACTGGAATCGACATTCGAAACGGGCTGCAATACGAATGCATTGGTTGCGGCGCCTGTGCGGACGTGTGTGACACGGTGATGGACAAAGTGGGCTATCCCCGTGGTCTCGTTAAGTATTCGACCGAAAACGCCATGTTGAACCACTGGACCAAGAACCAGATCGTGCGCCATGTGTTTAGGCCCCGGGTGCTGGTGTACACCAGCATTTTGGCGACCATCGTGATTGCTATTTTTGTCACCCTAGCGGTCCGCACACCCTTCAAGGCGGATGTGGTGCGCGACCGGGGCGTGATGGCACGGGTGGTTGAGGCTGGCAAAACCGAGAACGTGTACCGAATTCAGGTCATGAACGCTACCGAATCAGACCAACGCTACAAGATCTCTGTGAATGGTTTGCCCGGGCTGGCTCTCATGAGCGAAGACACAGTCAAAATCCCCTCCACAGAGGCCGTCCAGGTGCCCGTGCGTGTTCAACTGCCGTTTGGTGCGGCAGAGCCAGGATCGCATGAGATCCATTTTGTCGTGGAGTCGCTTGACAGCCCCGGCCGCCTGAACGAGAAGTCCACCTTCATTGTTCCGCGCCAATAGTCAACCTGTGGCCAATGGAAAAAGGGCGCGTTTAGGCTAGCCGTTCCGTTAACTTGTTGATAGATTACCAATTTCTGCTAGTGGACAAAGCCACTAATAGATTGATTGCGTAGTCTGTCAACACGTTTTCGAAACAACGCATCCGCAGATGCGCCGCCCAGGGTTCTAGAAGTCCCAGGCTGAAATCCATTCTTCATTTCCATTGAGGCGTCCTCTGATGGTCTGTCTGTATCAGACAAGGAAGCGGATTCGACTCTGCATTGGAACCAGGTCTTGAAGTTCTCACCCCATGAATTTCGGTTCTTACCTAGAGCCCGAGCGACATTTTTCCATTGAACATCTGCCAGAGCCTTCGTGCTCTGCGTCCGGGTAACTGACAGATGCGCAAAAACGAGTCGCTCGTTTTGCTTTTTCACAAACTTGATATTTCCCTGTGTTTTCCAAACGACTCCAAAGAGTGCTTGCCGGGCAAGCCAGTGCGCAGCCCCTTCATCGGCATTGCAACGGTTGAGCCTGCCGTATTTGGTGTACCCACCCACAGAACTGAATGCAGGATTGACCATGTAAACAGTCACTCCAACACGCTCTGCAGCCCTTTGAGCCATTGATTGAAATTGGCTTGTAGCCATAGAGCTCAACATCTCGTTGTAGCGTTTATTCACCTGGCCGGCACGCATGGTGAGCTTTTTGGTTGCGAAGTCCAGGTTCTCCAGAGCAATGCCAACACCCAACTCTTGAGCAATGCTTGCCAATTGCTTTGTGACAGTGCCAATGACTTGTTTGCGCTCCAGATCAGTCATGCCTTTGAGGTTCCAGGAAATAAATCCACGCACAGCCTTGGAATCAACAACTAGGCGATTCCCATCGGGTTTGACAACCGACCATGCAACCCCATTGGCGTTCAGATCAACACCCAAGACACCGCCCAGCTTGTTTGATGCGGTTTCCTCTTTGTAGCCAGTATCAACATCCAAAGATGCCTGGACGTACCAAACCACTTTACCCGCAGAATCTCTGCGATAAAGCACACGCATGGAAACAGGTTGTTTCCCAAAGGCCTTCTGGATCCACTCTCCAGCCTTGCCGTGGTGCGAATCAAAGCTCACCCCATCGATCACAATGAACCTGCAAGCCATCCTGGCTGGCATGTCACTGCTCTTTCCACCAGAATGAGGGATTCCAAGATCATCCATGCGCGCGTGGGCGACTTTGTCGGTTAGGCGGATCCGCAACTGCTTAGTGTCAGGCAGCCATTGGACTTCTGGATTTCCACTTGGTTTATCAGTTGCTCCAACTGACCACCATTGGTTTTCCCGGGCATCAGACCAAGTCTCTTTCCATTCATCCAGACAATGGAGTGGCGTTGTTTCTTTATTGTGGTTGCCTGGTCTTTGAGACAGAAGCTTTGATGATCCAAAGCACAGACTNNGTTTTATCCAACGACTCAAGCTTGCCCTTCTTGGCATCCAGAGCCCGTGACTTTTGATCCACCCAGTTTTTACAGAACCGTAAATCTGATTCAGATTCTCGAATTGATGCAAGCACCGCGCGGTACTTTGCGCTGCGCTCTTTGCCATTCTTCGGAGCCAGCTTGTTGCGTTGTGTACGCAATTTTGAAATCCGTTTTGTAAGGGATTCAATCTTTCGATTTTTGGTTGAAATAGCCTGGGTTCGTTTCTCAACAGCCAACTCAAGATTCTTGAATTCGTATTTCTTGAGTTCCTTGATGGCCTTGTATCGCATATCCACCGCAATCAGGATGGAGCCGACCTGTTTGCTGGAGAAACCTAGCTTGCAAAGTTCTGCGTATGCCGATCGTTCGTTTAATCCCTGTCTGTATCGCAAGCTCCAAGCCTTGCGCAACCCCTAAGACCAATGAGATGCATTCTGAGCCAGAAGTTCTGAAACTTCTGGCGTTACATCAAAACGGGCTTCAAAAGTTGATAGCAAGAATCAAATAAGCTGGTTAAACGTACAGTATTCTATCAACAAGTTAACGGAAAGGCTAGGCGTTTAAGCGCCCTTTTTGTTGGTCTTTGCTCAAGTGAATGAAGAAACAGGGGNNCCCTACAATTGAATCAACTCACCTTTAAACCATGAAAATTCTGATCTCAAACGACGACGGTTATCAGGCGCCAGGCATTGTGGCTCTCTATGAGGCGCTGAAGGATGTCGCAGAGGTTGAAGTGGTGGCACCCGAGCAAAACAACAGCGCCAAATCCAACGCATTGACCCTGCACACACCGCTTTATGTGCATCGCAGTGCCAATGGGTTTCGCTACGTGAATGGCACACCGGCTGACTGTGTGCACATCGCTTTGACGGGTCTGTTGGACTACAAACCCGATTTNNGCCATGGAGGGTTACCTGTTTGGTGTGCCGTCCATCGCGTTTTCTCAGGTGGATCGGGATTGGCACAATTTAGAGGCTGCAGCCCTTAAAGCGCGGGAACTGGTGCTGCAAATTGAGCAGCAAAAACTGCTTGGATCAGCACCCTGGTTGCTGAATGTGAATATTCCCAACTTGCCGGTCGAGCAGATCAAACACATTAAGCTTTGTCGTTTGGGGCGTCGACATGCGGCCGAAGCCGTCATTACCCAGCTTAACCCGCGTGGAGAAACCATGTACTGGATCGGTGCTGCCGGTCCGGCCAAAGATGATGCGGATGGAACCGACTTCCACGCCACCGCCCAGGGGCACATGGCCTTGACACCGCTCAAGGTGGATCTGACGGACCACGACCACCTGAGTTACTGGGCGCAAACGGCTGCGCGGCTGCAAGCACCGCTTTTTGCACGGACATGACCTTACATAAACCTGCC
>DFWT01000228.1 GCA_002381045.1 Rhodoferax sp. UBA4127 | reverse complement strand
GCTGTTGGAGCCACTCATCAACTGAAGGTAGTCCACCACAATCAAGCCCAGTTGTCCACACTGGCGCGACAAGCGCCTGGCATTGGCGCGCAACTCGCTGGAGGTCAAACCAGCCGTCTCATCAATGTGCAGGGAAATCGTGCGCAACTTCTCAATGGCTTCTGACAGGCGTGGCCACTCGTCGTCGGTGAGTTTGCCAGTGCGCAGATGACCCTGATCAATCCTNNTGGAAAACACCGCCACTGGCAAACCTTCGTTCAAGGCCACGTGTTCGGCAATGTTGATGGCAAGCGCTGTCTTTCCCATCGAAGGCCGTGCTGCCAGCACGATCAAATCGCCACCTTGCAGACCTGCCGTCAAGCGGTCGAGGTCGTAAAACCCAGTCGGTACACCTGTGACGTCGTTGGGGTTTTCCGACATCTCCTGCACCCGATCAAGCAGTTCCACCACCAAAGTGTCCATGGTTTGGAAACCCTGTTTGGTGCGTGCGCCCTCCTCGCCAATATTGAAAATTTTCTGCTCGGCTTCATCCAGAATGGCCGCAACCGGCCGACCTTTGGGGTTGAAGGCGTTGGCAGAGATTTCTTCACTGGTGGACACCAGTTTGCGCAGAATCGAGCGTTCCCGCACGATCTCAGCATAACGCCGGATGTTGCCCGCGCTGGGCACGTACTGGGCCAAAGCATTGAGGTAGCTTAGGCCGCCCATTTCCTCTGCCTTGCCTGAACTTTGCAGGTGTTCGTAGACCGTGATCACGTCGGCGGGTTTGGCCGCGTTGATCAACACGCTCATGGCAGCAAAAACAGCCCGGTGCTCATACCGGTAAAAGTCATGTTCACCCAGAACATCGCTCACGCGGTCCCAGGCCGCGTTGTCAAGCAACAAGCCACCTAGCACGCTAGATTCGGCCTCTATCGAATGCGGCGGAATGCGCAGTTGCGCCACTTGGCGGTCTGAGCTAAATTCTTCGGACAAATTGGAGAGGACGGCAGACATGGGATGGGTTCCTTCAAGCCTGTGATGCTAAAGACAAGCGCAACGGGTGTCGAGTGACAGCCTGTGCACAACCAGGGATCAGATGTGTACAAGCTGTGCAAATCAAAGAAAATCAAAAAACAAAAGCCGCTGGGCCTGAGCCACAGCGGCTTTATTACGAGACAACAGGTAACTTAGGCCGTTTCGCCGTAAACCGACACGTTAATCTCAACCACCACATCGGTATGCAAGGCCACGCTGACCTTGCTGTCGCTGACGGTCTTGATTGGGCCATTGGGCATGCGGATTTGAGCTTTGGTCACCGCAAAACCTGACTTGGTCAGTTCTTCCGCAATGTCTGCATTGGTCACAGAACCAAACAGACGGCCATCTACCCCGGCTTTTTGGGTCAACTTGCAGGTGGTACCGGCAAGCTTCTCACCCACCGCTTGGCACTCTGCCAATTTGGCAGCAGCCACTTTTTCGAGTTCAGCACGACGTGCTTCAAACTCTTGCTTGGCCGACTCCGTGGCACGACGGGCACGGCCAGCAGGAATCAGAAAATTACGTGCATAGCCATCTTTGACCTTGACGATTTCACCGAGGTTTCCAAGGTTCACCACCTTGTCGAGCAGAATAATTTGCATGGTTGTGTTCCTTAGATCTTGTGCTGATCGCTGTAAGGCAACATTGCCAGAAAGCGGGCGCGCTTGATGGCAGTGTTGAGCTGACGCTGGAAAATGGCGCGAGTGCCGGTCAGGCGCGCCGGGATGATCTTGCCGTTTTCAGCAATGAAATCGCGCAAGGTATCGATGTCTTTGTAATCAATCTCTTCAACACCGGTCACGGTGAAGCGGCAAAAGCGCTTGCGCTTGAAAAGCAGGTTCTGTGCGGGGCGCTTTGGGCGCTTGTCTTTGTTATTAAAACGTTTTGGTCCGGCCATGATGGACTCCTTAAATATGGGGTGGAAGCGTTAATCTTTTACAAACTCTTGAATATGAAACACGATCTGCTTGGTGCGGTTCGGTGTTGCCAGAAACCCTGTGAATTTCCAATGACCGCCGATGTCTTGACGGGACAGCGACTCTGCGACTGACCCAAAACACACCGATTTCATCATCACCTTCACTTGCCTAGTCTGTCCAGCTTCAGTGACTTCTGAGGCATGTTCAAGTTTGCAATTCAGCGCCGGTACTCCCGAAGGTGTATAGCGCAGGGCATCTATTTCTACAACACCAGCGGTCAATGAGAGTTGGTTAAGTTCCAGTCTCACTGCACACAGGCTCTCAAACAGTTCAAGCCTGGTATTCAGCCTGCTGCGTCTTGCGAGCGTCTTCACGCTCAACAGTTTTCATCATGGAAGATGGGCCGGTTTCAGCCTTTTTCTTCAACACGGTGAGGTGGCGCAACACAGCATCGTTGAACTTGAATGCGTGCTCGAGTTCAGCCATCACGGCTTGGTCCGCTTCAATGTTCACACAGAGGTAATGGGCTTTGGCCAATTTGTTGATCATGTAGACCAACTNNATTTCATAATGACGCATTGATACTCCTTGTGGGAAAACCTCAATTGAGGCAAGAAACCACCCTCGGCGTCTATTCGAGGTGCGGTAAGGTTAGCCCAATATTATAGCGCGAGCGAAGCTGCTGCGCCCTATGTGCTCACGGACTTGCCAGAGGTCCGTGTCAAAAGACTCACAACAAGGGTGGCCACCACCCCCGCGCTAACCCCAAACACGCCAGCTGCAACCGGTTCAATGTCGAACCACAGGCCCGAGCCATTCAGGCCCAAAAGTGCTCTGAACGCTTGACTGTTGATGGCCATGTAGTACAGGGTCAAGCCCAGGCCGGCGAGCATCCCTGCCAAGGCACCAGCACGGGTTGTGCCAGACCAAAAAATGCCAAAGATCATTGCAGGAACGAACGCAGCTCCGGCCAACGAGAAGGAAGCCGCAACCAAATAAAGAATATCGGCAGGCCGCTGGGCGGCGACATAGGCCGCCAGCAGCGCCACCAAAAACAACGCAAATTTGGACAGCATGACCCGCCTTACCGCACCCACCTGGCGGGTATCTCCAGCGTAAAGAAGATCGTGTGTCAAGGCGTTGCCAATGGTGAGCAGCAAGCCATCGGCGGTGGACAATGCAGCGGCCAAGCCCCCGGCCGCGACCAGCCCAGATATGACATAGGGCAAGCCGCCAATTTCTGGGGTCGCCAGCATGACGATGTCAGGTCCTAGTCGCAACTCGGCAAACTGCAGAATGTGGTCACCGTTGATGTCGCTGACCGAAATCAGTGATGGATCAAGCTTGGACCACTGCGCGATCCAGGCTGGCAACGCGTCAAATTGTTGCCCTACCAAATGACCCATGATTTCAAATTTAACCAGGACCGCAAGTGCCGGTGCCGCAAGGTAGAGCAACGCAATGAAAAACAACGACCATGTCACTGAATTACGGGTCTCGACGACAGATCGTGTGGTGTAAAACCGCGTCAAAAGATGCGGCAGGCCTGCCGTGCCCACCATCAGACAAAACATCAAGGCCAAAAAATTCCTTCGCGATGTCTCGAATTGTGTTTGGTCGTTTTCCGAACCATCGGGATCACCCGCAAAGGGATGGGTGTGCGTTGGCATACCCGCCAGGGGTTGCGCCCGTGCCATGTAGTCAAGCATGGCACGCCGCCAGATGTCGGCCGCTGCCTCCTCGTCTCGTGGCATGGCCGCCAATTCCCGGCGAGCTGCAGCGACCAGAGACTCGTCAGCATGTGCATCTTGCAGGCGCCGGATCTCATCCTTGCGTTGCTTGCGCTCCTGTTCAAGCGACTCCGGGATGTTTTCGAGCTTCAACGCATACTCGGTTGAGCGCTTGGCATATTCGTAAATTACTTCTCTCTCGGCAGTGGACTCAGCCAACTGCCGCTCTAGCACGGCAATCTTCGGAAGTTGTTGCCCGTAAATCACTGGCGCCAAGGGATTGCCAATCTGTTTGTAGGCCAGCCAGGAAACCGGGATCAGAAACGCCAGAATAAGCACAACATACTGCGTGACCTGTGTCCAAGTCACTGCTCGCATACCTCCCAAAAAAGAACACACCAAGACGCCACCGAGTCCCAAGAGGATGCCAACTTCAAACTGGACTCCAGTCAGCCTTGAGGTAATCAAACCGACACCATAAATTTGCGCCACCACATAGGTAAACGAACACAACACGGTGGACCACGCCGCAATGATCCGGGCCCATTGGCCACCGAATCGCACGCCAAAAAAGTCCGGGACGGTGTAGAGGTTCATTTCCCGTAACCGCGGTGCGACCAGCAATGCCACCAGACAAAACCCGCCCGTCCAACCCAATACGTACACCAGGCCACCAGGCTGCGACCCAGTTCCGGAAAAACCTTGCAGGTAGAGGCCACCCGCCATACTGATGAAAGAGGCGGCACTCATCCAATCGGCGGCAACTGCCATGCCGTTGTACATGGCAGGAATGCGTCGGCCAGCGACGTAGTACTCAGACGCTTTGGATGTGCGTCCGTAAATTCCCACCAGGGCGTAAAAAAACACAGTGGAAAAAAGAAAAATGGCACCCACCCAGATCTTGCGCAAGCCTGCCTGCTCGGCGAAGGTCAGACCCACCAAAAACACCAGAAAAACCACCACAAATATGACGAATCGCCAGTGAATTCGACGCGTGTACCGCCGATAGTCTGCATCGTCCGGCATACCTGGCGCTTCCCGACGATTGGCAACCCAGGCAAAGAGCGCAACGATCAGAATAAAGATCAGCACACTGCCTTGCGCCGCAAACCAATAGGCCAGCGGCCAACCAGCAACCACTTGCTGCAGGTCATGCGCAAAAAAAACAATGCCGAATGAAGCGATAAACCAGCAAACCAAAAGCCAGCCCCGCAGGCCGGCGAGGCCTGTGGCAATCTGGCTTTGGTCATTCGGGTTGTCAGGCTTCATCAACGGCAGATGATGACACCCAACGGTGCACCCCGAAATAGGTGTTTTCTACTGCTTGGCGAGATTTTGCCAAGTGGCCACCACCGTATCAGGGTTCAGCGAAATTGAAGAAATCCCCTGTTCCATGAGCCAGCGTGCAAAGTCAGGATGGTCACTGGGGCCCTGGCCGCATATCCCGATGTACTTACCCTCCGCCCGACAAGCACCAATGGCCATACCGATCAACGCCGTCACGGCCGGGTCCCGCTCGTCAAAGTCTTTGGCCAGCAATTCAAGCCCAGAATCACGATCCAGTCCCAGCGTCAACTGGGTCAAATCATTAGAGCCAATCGAGAAGCCATCAAAGTACTGCAAAAAGTCTTTGGCCAAAATGGCATTGCTTGGAATCTCACACATCATGATGAGCTTCAAATCGTTTTCACCGCGCCTGAGGCCTTGCGCCGCAAGCAACTCAGTGACCTTCTTGGCCTGACCCAGCGTGCGTACAAACGGTACCATGACCTGAACATTGGTCAAGCCCATGTCTTCTCGCACCCGTTTCAAGGCCTCACACTCCATCGCAAAGGCTTCACCGAAATCCTCGCTGATGTAACGCGCTGCACCCCGAAAACCCAGCATGGGGTTTTCTTCTTCCGGCTCGTAGCGGCTGCCACCAATCAGTTTTTTGTACTCGTTGCTTTTGAAGTCGGACAACCGGACGATCACCGGTTTGGGCCAGAACGCCGCTGCAATGGTGGCAATGCCCTCGCCCACGCGGTCCACATAAAAAGCACGGGGTGACGCATGGCCACGGGCAACAGACTCCACTGCTTTTTTCAGATCTGCATCGATATTGGGGTAATCCAAAATAGCTTTCGGGTGCACGCCAATGTTGTTGTTGATGATGAATTCAAGGCGCGCCAAACCCACGCCGGCATTGGGCAACTGGCAAAAGTCAAAGGCCAGTTGCGGGTTCCCGACATTCATCATGATCTTCACAGCCAGCGCAGGCATGTCACCGCGTTGCACCTCAGAAACCTCCGTGTCCAGAAGACCGTCGTAAATGAAGCCCGTGTCGCCTTCAGCGCAGCTGACAGTGACCAGCATGCCATCTTTGAGCACCTGATCAGCATGCCCACATCCCACGACTGCAGGGATACCCAACTCCCTGGCAATGATGGCGGCGTGGCAAGTGCGGCCACCTCGGTTGGTCACGATGGCCGAAGCCCGTTTCATCACCGGCTCCCAATTCGGATCGGTCATGTCGGTAACCAACACGTCGCCGGGTTGCACACGGTCCATTTCACTCAGGCTGTGCACCACCTTGACCGGCCCAGTGCCAATTTTTTGACCAATGGCACGGCCTTCTACCAGCACGGTGCCCTTGCCTTTGAGCTTGTAGCGATGTTCGGCCTTGCCCAAGGCTTGACTTTTCACAGTTTCAGGCCGCGCCTGCAAAATATAAAGTTCGCCATCCAGCCCGTCTTTGCCCCATTCGATGTCCATGGCACGGCCGTAGTGCGCCTCGATCACTAGGGCGTAGCTTGCCAGTTTTTGAACATCGGCATCAGTCAACGAATAACGATTGCGCAGTTCAGTGGGGACATCCGTCGTTTTCACCAATTTGCCAGAAGTGGCCTTTTCTTCTGGACTTGAAAACTGCATTTGAATTAGCTTGGAGCCCAAATTGCGGCGGATGACTGCCTTTTTGCCAGCCTTCAACATTGGCTTGTGCACATAAAACTCATCAGGATTCACTGCCCCTTGCACCACGGTTTCGCCAAGACCATAACTGGAGGTGATGAACACCACCTGGTCAAAACCAGACTCTGTATCCATGGTAAACATCACGCCAGCCGCGCCCAGGTCAGAGCGCACCATGCGCTGAACGCCCGCGCTCAATGCCACATGCTCATGGGCAAATCCTTTGTGAACCCGGTAGCTGATGGCTCGGTCGTTGTACAGCGATGCAAACACCTCACGCATCTTGTGCAGAACGTCTTCGATGCCGGTGACATTCAAAAAGGTTTCCTGTTGGCCAGCAAAGGACGCGTCCGGCAAATCTTCCGCTGTTGCCGATGAGCGCACCGCGAAGGAGGCCGTTGCACTGCCACCTGACAACACTTCAAAGGCACGCCGGATTTCGGCCTCAAAGTCTGCGGGAAACGGTTGTGTCTCGACCATGGCGCGAATTTCAGCGCCAGTAACCGCAAGCGCATTGACATCGTCCGTGTCCAAGGTCATTAATTTGGCGTTGATCTTGCCAGCGAGATCATTAAAGGCCAAAAATTGGCGAAAGGCATGGGCTGTTGTCGCAAACCCAGTGGGCACCTTCACACCTGTAGGCAGGTTTGAAATCATCTCACCCAAACTGGCGTTTTTACCACCGACCGACTCGACGTCGGTCATCCTCAAATTCTCGAACGGAACCACCAAAGCGGTTGGTGCGAACAATGCTGACATGAAATACTCCAGAAGTTAAAAAACTTTTCAGCGACAAGCCCTAATAAGCGAGGCTTGAAGACATATCAAATGAGGTAAGGGCGTGCCTGCTTTGTCGTGGTGGTACAAAACAATCGTCGGATAATATGAATTGTAGGTCCAGGCACGCAGCCAAAGGGGTTGCACCCTCCAGTGAATTGGCGACAAACACCCGACCTGAGACCGCTCAACACTCAACTGTCTGAACACCCATGCCAAACCGCACCGTTTTCTTTGTGTCTGATGGAACTGGCATCACCGCTGAGACTTTTGGCGGCGCCATTCTGGCGCAGTTTGAGGCTCCGCTGCGCTGCGTAAGACTGCCTTTTGTGGACACCGTAGACAAAGCCCACCAAACGGTGCGGCAAATCAATCAGGCGGGTGCGCATGACAACAACCGCCCTATAGTTTTCACCACCCTGGCCAATGAGGAAGTGTTCGCCGTCATTCAACAGGGCTGCGAAGGCATGCTGATGGACATGTTCAGCACATTTGTTCATCCTCTGGAAAAAGAACTGAACATGAAGTCCAACCATCGCATTGGCCGCTTCAGCGACTCCAGCAAAAGCAAGCAGTACCAATCCCGTATTGATGCCATTAACTTTTCACTGGACCATGATGACGGCCAATCGCATCGAGACCTTGCCAGTTCGGATGTCATTCTGGTGGGTGTCAGTCGCAGTGGCAAAACCCCCACGTCCCTGTACCTCGCAATGCAGTACGGTTTAAAGGCGTCCAACTACCCCCTGATCCCAGAGGACTTTGATCGCCAAGACCTGCCGCCCGCCCTAAAACCGCACAAAAACAAACTGTTTGGCCTGACCATTCTGCCGGAGCGTTTGAGTGAAATTCGCAACGAACGCCGGCCTAACTCCAAATACGCGTCGCTGGAAAACTGTCGCAATGAAATCCGGGAAGCAGAGGCCATGATGCGCCGCTCCGGCATCCGCTGGTTATCCACCACAACCAAGTCGATCGAAGAAATCGCCACAACCATCCTGCAGGAAGTCCGTCCCGAACGTTTGACCTACTGAGCCGGTTGGCCCCGTCACGGACTCCACTGAACACTCACGCTCACGGCACAGCCGCTACAAGCCCAAGGCGGCGATACCTGCCCGGGCAATTTGAGCATCTTCAGTTGATTTGACACCGCTGACACCCACTGCCCCCAAACAGTATCCGTCCTTCATGACAGGTACCCCTCCTTCCAGCATGCCGGCCAGCAGAGGCACGCTCAGAAATGAATATCTACCGCCGTTGATGGTGTCTTCATAAACTTTGCTCTCTCTGCGGCCCAACGCCGCCGTCTGTGCCTTGGCTGGCGCAATGTGCGCAGATATTGCAGCTGCGCCATCCAAGCGCTGCAGCCATAACAAATGCCCTCCATCATCCACCACGGCAATGGTCACCGCCCAATTGTTTTTAAGCGCGCATGCCTCTGCGGCTGCGGCAATGGCTTTTACGTCGGAGTGTTCCAGTGTGGGTTTGGTTTGCATAAAATGACCTCAGGCCTGTTTAATAAAGGGTGAAAGCTTAACCGCACGCCCCCACTTCGGTGTTGTGTATTCGGTTTGCCCATTTATCCGTACAAACAATAGGTCAGTTCAAATACTGCCTCGCTTGCAATCCAACGCCGTGCCCTAAACTATGGCTTGTTGTTAAATCAACCTTTGCAATCAGGAGCTAAACGATGACCGAACGCTATCAAACGATCAATCCCACCTACGGATTTGGCGCTGCTGTGGCCGAACGCAACAAAGTGTTGCGCAACACCTATTGGCTATTGGCACTGAGCTTGGTACCCACAGTTTTGGGTGCGTGGCTGGGCGTTGCCACTGGCATTACGCAAGCATTGACGGGTGGTATCGGCCTGATCGTTTTCCTGGGTGGAGCCTTTGGTTTCATCTATGCAATCGAAAAAACCAAAAACTCTGCGGCAGGCGTGCCGGTGCTGTTGGGTTTCACGTTTTTCATGGGTTTGATGCTATCGCGCATGATTGCCATGGTGCTGGGCTTCAAGAATGGTCCGGAACTAGTGATGACCGCATTTGGAGGCACGGCAGGTGTGTTCTTTGCAATGGCCAGTTTGTCGTCGGTCATCAAACGTGACCTGTCCGGCATGGGCAAGTGGTTGTTTGTCGGTGCTTTAGCCATCATGGTGGGTGGCATCATCAACGTGTTTGTGGGTTCAACGGCTGGCATGATGGCCATTTCGGTGGCTGCCATCGGCGTGTTTAGTGCTTACATGCTGTATGACCTCAAGCGCATAGTGGACGGTGGTGAAACCAATTACATCAGTGCCACCCTCGCCTTGTACCTGGACATCGTCAACGTGTTCCAGAGTTTGCTGGCTTTGCTGGGGATTTTTGGTGGCGAGCGCGACTGAGCGTTAGCTGCAATCCTGCTTAAAAGGCCCTTCGTGGGCCTTTTTTCTTGGCTTTGAAGCCGCCGAAAGCCGTCAATATTGTCATAATTTCTGGCGCAATCAAGCGCGTACCAAATGCCCTTCAAGAACCGAACTTTGCTCATCGTGCTTCCTGCCCTGCTGCTGGTGGGATGTGACCTGCTCGGTTTGGGACCCGATCCGCGCATTGCGCAGCGCGAGGCAGATGCCAAAGCCATTGGTGGCGCTTGCCGCCACGGTTTGCGCAGCATCGAGGACTGCTACACCCTGAACAAGGGCATTGCCAAATCATCCATTTACGCGGGCTGGCGTGAAATGGACGAATACATGCGGGAAAACAAGCTCGAAGGCGTACGCCCTGAGATTCAACCAGCACCGCCCGCAGCACCAGCCGCACCTTCGGAAGAAATCATCCAGGAACCAAAAGCCAAGGCCAAGAAGGGCTGATTCTCGCCCTTGCTTGGCTTCAGACGCTCAAGTCAAACACCGCCATGCTTTCCACATGCGAGGTGTGCGGGAACATGTTCACCACCCCGGCAGCAGAACAAAAGTAGCCTGCCTGGTGCACCAGCAAACCCGCATCTCTGGCCAAAGTCGCCGGATTGCAACTCACGTACACAATGCGTTTGGGTGGCTGCCAGGTGCTTGATCCCGGTGTGATGGGATGGTCGGCAGACCCCAATCGCTGCTGATGCAGGTCTACCAGCGCTCGTATCAAGGCAAATGCACCTTCGCGCGGCGGATCAACCAACCACTTGTCAGCCGTGCCATCCGACACCAGCAACTCGGGCGTCATCTCAAACAAGTTTCTCACTGCAAAGTCTGTAGCTGTTAGCCCTTTATTTACTTGGGCTAGACGCTTATTTTTCTCATAGTTTTCGCGTGACCTAGCGACCAACGCCGCGCTGCCCTCAATGCCCAGCACCTCCCGCGCTTGGGTAGCAATGGGTAAAGTGAAATTGCCCAAGCCGCAAAACCAGTCGATCACCCGGTCAGTTTTCTGCGCTCCCAACAAGCGCAGGGCGCGTGACACCAGCACCCGGTTGATGTAGGGGTTAACTTGGGTGAAATCGGTCGGTTTGAATGGCATGGTGATGCCAAATTCCGGCAAGTCATAGCTTAACAACGCGCCGCCTTCATCCAGCAAATGGGCTGTTTCCGGCCCTTTTGGCTGCAACCACCACTGCACACCCGGATTTTGATTCGCAAAGTCACGCAAGCGCGCCATATCAGCCGTACTGAGCGCCTCCAGATGCCGCAAAACCAAGGCAATCACTTGGTCGCCGCAAGCCAATTCGATTTGCGGGCAGGTTTCCACCGCGTCCAGCGAACCGATCAGCGTGCGCAAAGGCATAAGCATGGCGCTCACCTGAGGCGGCAGCACCGGGCAGACCTTCATGTCGGCGACATAACGGCTCTTGCGCTCATGAAAGCCCACCAGCACCGTACCCTTTTTATGGACATGGCGCACCGATAACCTGGCACGGTAACGGTAGCCCCAAGTCGGCCCTTCGATGGGGCGCAGCACCAACTCAGGTTTGATCTTGCCCAAGTGCCAGAGGTTGTCTTCCAGCACCCGTTGCTTCACCGCGATCTGCGCGCTGGGGTACAAATGCTGCATCTTGCAGCCTCCACATGAGCCCGCATGCAACCCAAAATGAGGACAAAGCGGTTCAACCCGTTGGGCAGATTCACGATGAACGTGCGTCAGTGTTCCTTGTTCCCAACTGTTTTTGGTCTTGTTAATGTTGGCGCTGACCACCTCAAACGGCAAGGCGCCATCGATAAAAACCACTTTTCTGTCCGGCTTGCGTGCCACGCCCTGAGCATCCAGGTTTAGGGACTCGACCCGCAGCCAACCCTCAGGCAAAGCGGGTGCGACGCAAGCGGCTGTGGTTTCAGTCATCAGTTTGGATTGGCAGTAAAAGAATCAGGGAGCAAACGCCCTGAAAAATGTCAGCGTGCAGGCAAATACTTGACCGGGTCCACCGGTTTGCCTTGGCGGCGCACCTCAAAATGAAGCTTGACGCGATCTGCGTCGCTGTTGCCCATTTCGGCAATTTTTTGGCCCTTGAGCACCGACTGGTCCTCTTTGACGAGCAAGGTGCGGTTGTGTGCGTAGGCGGTCAGGTAAACGTTGTCATGCTTCAAGATGATCAGGTTGCCATAACCCCGCAAACCAGCGCCCACATACACCACACGGCCGTCTGCTGCCGCCAATACCGGATCACCAGCCGCGCCACCGATGTCCACACCTTTGTTCTTCACTTCATCAAAACCAGCCAGCACCGAACCATTGGCGGGCCACACCCAAGTGATAGTGCCATCGGGAGGCAATGGGCGTACCGCCGCACTGGCAGGAGTTTCTGCTGCAGCCGGTGCCGATGCAACCGGAGCTGCTGCCGTGGTGGTGATGGACGGCTTGGTGACCGGCTTGACCACCACATCCCCGTCCGCTGGCGGGATCACCCGTAACACTTGCCCAACTTCAATACGGTTCGGATTTTCAATGTGGTTCCAGCGCACCACGTCCGACGGGCTCTGGCCAGAGTCCAGCGCGATGCGAGTCAGCGTGTCACCAGGCTTGACAGTGTAAAAGCCAACTCGGCCAGCATTTTCAAGGCCCGACATGGGCTTGGGCGGGGTCACCTCAGTCGCGGCCACCACCGGCGCATTGCGGTCTTCCACCGGTGCGCGATTCAAAGACCGACTGGCACAGCCAGACAAGGCAAGCAGCGCGACCAAAAGGGTCCAACACAGGTATCTATTGAATATTGTCATGGGAAATTTAGCTACCGTACAACACCTGATTTTAGAGGGACGAAGTGCACCGCCTCCATCACGGTCTGACGCAAGCCCTGCGCCGTCTTTTCAAGTACCACCAAAGCCTGGCCCGCTGGACTGATGGCGCCAGCCGAAACAGGTGCCACCACCCGTCCACCGACTGCCAGTTGGTCGATCCAAGCCTGAGGCAAAGCCTCACCTCCCGCCGCCGCAATGATGCCGGCATAAGGCGCGCCTTTGGCATAACCCACCATGCCATCCCCCAAAATCAAATGCAAATTTGCCAGTCGAAAGGGGCGCAGGTTGTCGCGCGCCTTGTCATGCAGGCCGCGCAGCCGTTCGATGCTGTACACCTCCGTGGCCAGGTGGCTCAGCACGGCCGCCTGGTAGCCGCAGCCGGTGCCGATGTCGAGCACGCGGCCCAGCCGGCCACCTTCGCCGCGCACCG
>DFWT01000282.1 GCA_002381045.1 Rhodoferax sp. UBA4127 | reverse complement strand
CCCGGCACCATGTCGCCGTTTCAACATGGGGAAGTATTCGTCACCGACGATGGCGCTGAAACCGACCTCGATCTGGGTCACTACGAGCGCTTCATCGAAACCAGGATGAAGAAAGCCAACAACTTCACCACCGGCCAAATTTACAAAAGCGTACTTGAGAAAGAACGCCACGGCGACTACCTCGGGAAAACGGTGCAGGTCATTCCCCACGTCACCAATGAAATCCAGGATTTCGTCAAGCGTGGGGCGGGTTTCGATACTGCAGATGCAGTTGATGTCGCAATCGTCGAAATTGGCGGCACGGTCGGTGACATTGAGTCCTTGCCCTTCCTGGAAGCCGTGCGCCAACTCAGCTTGAGGCTGGGCCCGAACAACACTGCCTTCGTTCACCTGACTTACGTGCCCTGGATTGCTGCTGCCGGTGAGCTCAAAACAAAACCAACGCAACATACAGTGCAGAAGTTGCGTGAAATTGGCATCCAGCCTGATGCGTTGCTGTGTCGCGCCGATCGGTTGATCCCGGACGATGAGCGCGACAAAATTTCCCTGTTCACCAACGTCCCTTTGTGGGGTGTGATCTCCATGCCCGATGTGGACACCATCTACAAAGTGCCGCGTGTGCTTCACGAACAAGGACTCGACGGACTGATCTGCGACAAGCTGCGCCTGAACACTCCGCCGGCCAATTTGAAGCGCTGGGATGATCTGGTCTATGAAACAGCACATCCGCAAGGCGAGGTTCGCATTGCCATGGTGGGCAAATATGTCGAATTGAGCGACAGCTATAAGTCTCTCAATGAAGCGTTGCGTCACGCCGGCATGAAAAACCATCTCAAGGTGAACATCGACTACATTGATTCAGAAAACATCACGCCAGACAACGTGGCGCAGTTGGCCAAATTTGATGCGGTGTTGGTGCCCGGTGGTTTTGGCATTCGGGGTGTGGAGGGAAAAATCTGTGCTGCGCAGTTTGCCCGTGAACAAAAAATTCCCTATCTTGGCATCTGTCTCGGTATGCAGGTCGCCACCATTGAATTTGCCCGTCATGTGGCAGGCATGAAAGGTGCCAACAGCACCGAATTTGACCCGCAATCGCCCTTTCCGGTCATCGCCTTGATTACAGAGTGGAAAGATGCCGATGGCACCATCAAAACCCGCAATGCAGACTCCGACTTAGGTGGCACCATGCGCTTGGGAGCGCAAAGCTCGGACGTCACAAAGGGTACGCTGGCGCACAAAATTTACGGTGACGTCGTGACAGAACGTCACCGCCATCGCTACGAAGCCAATGTCAATTACCTGAATGCCTTGCGCACGGCTGGGTTGGTGATTTCGGCCTTGACCCAGCGAGAACACTTGACCGAGATTGTCGAGTTGCCACCGCAGGTGCATCCCTGGTTTATTGGTGTGCAGTTTCACCCGGAGTTCAAATCAACGCCATGGGCTGGGCATCCATTGTTTAACGCCTTTATTCGTGCGGCAATTGACCACAGCGTCGCATCGAGCAAACTGAAGGCGGTGGCCTGATGCTGTTATGTGGTTTTGAGGTAGGGTTAAGCCAGCCTTTTTTTCTGATTGCCGGTCCTTGCGTGATTGAGTCTGAGCAACTGCAAATGGATACCGCCGGCACGTTAAATGAAATGACGCGCAGCCTGGGTATCCCGTTCATCTTCAAGAGCAGTTTTGACAAAGCCAATCGCTCCAGTGGCCAGACCTTTCGTGGACCAGGGATAGAAAAGGGACTTGAGATTCTTGCCAAAGTCAAACGTGAGCTGGGGCTACCCGTGCTCACAGACATCCATTCTGAAGGCCAGGTCGCCCTTGTTTCTTCAGTAGTAGATGTGCTGCAAACACCGGCTTTTTTATGCCGTCAAACTGATTTCATTCGCGCTGTGGCCCAGTCGGGTAAGCCAGTGAACATCAAAAAGGGCCAGTTTTTGGCGCCGAATGACATGAAGAACGTCATTGACAAAGCGCGCGCCGCAGCACGAGAAAAAGGCCTGAACGAAGACAACTTCATGGCCTGCGAGCGTGGTGTGAGTTTTGGCTACAACAACCTGGTAAGCGACATGCGCTCCCTGGCCATCATGCGTGACACACTTGCCCCGGTGGTGTTTGATGCGACGCATTCTGTGCAATTGCCAGGTGGCCAAGGTACCAGCAGTGGTGGCCAACGCGAAATGGTGCCCGTGCTGGCCCGTGCCGCAGTGGCGGTGGGCGTGGCTGGCCTTTTCATGGAGACTCACCCCGACCCCTCCAAGGCCATGAGCGATGGCCCCAACGCGGTGCCTCTTAAGCACATGAAAGCCCTGCTTGAATCCCTTTTGGATTTGGATCGTGTCACCAAGCGCCACGGTTACCTTGAGCAAAATTTTGCTGTCTAAGTTTTTGTCTTTGATTTTTTTAACTTTTTTGAAAGAACCTCATGAGCGCAATTGTTGACATCGTAGGTCGCGAAATTCTGGATTCACGCGGGAACCCCACGGTGGAGTGTGATGTGTTACTGGAGTCTGGCACCATGGGCCGCGCCGCGGTACCCTCCGGAGCTTCCACTGGCAGCCGTGAAGCGATTGAGTTGCGTGATGGCGACAAAACACGCTACCTGGGAAAAGGCGTACTCAAGGCAGTGGAGCACATCAACACCGAGATTTCTGAGGCAGTGCTCGGCCTTGATGCATCCGAGCAGGCCTTCCTTGACAAGACGCTGATTGACCTCGACGGCACTGAAAACAAGTCTCGTTTAGGAGCCAATGCCATGTTGGCAGTGTCCATGGCAGTCGCTCGCGCAGCGGCTGAAGAATCCGGCCTGCCGCTGTACCGCTACTTCGGCGGCATGGNNTTCATGATCATCCCGGTGGGCGCACCCTCTTTCCGTGAAGCTTTGCGCTATGGCGCAGAAGTGTTCCATTCGCTCAAGAAAATCCTGCATGACAAAGGTATCAGCACGGCGGTTGGCGACGAAGGTGGTTTTGCCCCCAGAGTAGAAGGTGGCCACGAAGCTGCAATACAGCTGATTTTGCAAGCCATTGACAAAGCAGGTTTTGTGGCGGGTGAACACATCGCACTGGGTCTGGACTGCGCAGCCAGCGAGTTTTA
>DFWT01000053.1 GCA_002381045.1 Rhodoferax sp. UBA4127 | reverse complement strand
CTGGCCACATGGGTTGCTGGACCTGGCGTTTTAAATGGGACTGGGTCAAGCCCAAGGTCGCTTCGCAGCTGGCGGAAATCACCGCAGCCAGTGGCCGTGTGGGCTAGGGCGAGCTCACCTTGTGCTGCTTTCTGCATCAACCTGGGCAGGATAAAGTTGTGAGGTTTTTAACCTCCTAGCTCAGGCTTTACCTGCGTAAAACGCTATAAAAACTATATTGAGCTGTCGAATTTTGTCTGATTGACCAAGGGCGCCGGCATGGAGCTTTCGAACGGGTAGACCGGACTTGATTTACCCGAAATTTGCTGCAGCACCAGCAAGCTGTGGGCTGCCACTTCCAGGCTGCTGCNNACCGCTGCAGGTCAGGTAGGTCAGGCCACGCGGGTGGCTGCTGTCCAGCACGGCTTGCCATTGGCCACGCGGCAGCACAAAGGCAACAGCACTTGCGCCGGCGTTGAAAAGCATCGCCAAGGGCCGGACGCTGCGCCCCGGTTTCCCAATGAGGCAGGTCAAAGTGCGTGCCATGGGCCGATGCCAATTTTCACCTTGCAGTGCGCTGCCATCGGCCTGCCACCAGGACAGGTCATCCATGCCGTCGGCATCCGTCACGCCGCTGTACCACTGGCTGGCGAACGGCAGCAACTGGTGACGCAGGGCAATCAATCGCTGGGTAAAAAACAGCAAGTCGGAGTCAGGCTCAGACCAGTCGATCCAGGTGGTAGGGTTATCCTGGCAATAGGGGTTGTTGTTGCCGCCCTGGCTATGGCCAATTTCGTCGCCCGCACTCAACATGGGGGTGCCCTGGGCCAACACCGTGCAGGCCAATAGGGCACGCTGCAGTCTGGCGCGAAGCGCCAGCACGGTGGGGTCGTCGGTTGGGCCTTCTGCGCCGCAGTTGAAGCTCAGGTTGTCACCCGTGCCGTCGCGGTTGTCTTCGCCATTGGCCAGGTTGTGACGATGGTTGTAGCTCACCAGATCGGCCAGGGTAAAGCCATCATGCGACACCACGTAATTCACTGATTTGACCGGGGCGCGCTGGCGCACCTGGTACAGGTCAGACGAGCCACACAGGCGCATGGCAAAGTCGCCCCGGCTGCACTTGGGCACCTCGGCGTGGGGCGAGCCCGCCTGCTGCACCCAGAAGCGGCGCATGCCATCGCGGAAATGGTCATTCCACTCCAGCCAACCCTTGGGGAAACCTCCCACCTGGTAGCCGCCCGGGCCGAGGTCCCAAGGCTCGGCGATCAATTTGACGCGTGACAGCACCGGGTCTTGCGCCACGGCAGCAAAGAAAGCCGCGTTGGTACTGAAGCCATGGTCGGTGCGGCCCAGCACGCTGGCCAGGTCAAACCGGAAGCCATCCACATGCATCTCGGACACCCAATAGCGCAGGCTGTCCATCACCAGTTGCAACACTTTGGGGTGTTTGACGTTGATGGTGTTGCCGCAACCACTGTAGTTTTCGTAGCGCGACGGGTCGTTGGCCACCAAGTGGTAGAAGTTGGCGTTGTCCAGCCCCCGAAAGCTCAGGGTGGGGCCGTTGTGGTCACCCTCTGCGGTGTGGTTGTAGACCACATCCAGAATCACCTCAATCCCCACGCGGTGCAGTGCGCGCACCATGTGGCGAAACTCGTCGCGCGGGCTCAAGCCATGGACGCCACTGGCCAGCCGCGGGTCGACGCAGAAAAACCCCAGTGTGTTGTAGCCCCAGTAATTGGTCAGCCCCATGCCGACCAGGCGCTCTTCGTTGATGGCGTAGTGCACCGGCAGCAAATTCAGCGCGGTGATGCCTAACTGTTTGAAATGGTTAATGGCCACCGGGTGGCCCAGTGCCGCCAGGCTGCCACGCAACTCAGCCGGGATCTCGGGGTGCTGTTGACTGAAGCCTTTGACATGGCATTCGTACAACACGGTTTGCGCCAGCGGTGTGTAAGGAAATTTGTCATTGCCCCAATCAAAGTTGTCGTGCACCACCCGAGCTTTGAGGGCCAGGCGGGCGTTGTCATGGGTGTCTAAATGGCGCGGGTGCTGCCGGTCTGGCGCGAAGTGCTCGCTGCTCCAGATGAAGTCCCCAACGATCTCGCGGGCGCAGGGGTCGAGCAACAACTTGGAAGAATCAAACCGGTGCCCCTTGTCCGGCCGCCACGGTCCGTGCGCGCGCAGGCCATAAATCAGGCCTGGGCTGGCTTGCGGCAGGTAGCCATGCCAGACATCACCCGTGCGACAAGGCAGGCGCAAGCGCGCTACCTCTCGGACCCCCTCGTCGTCAAACAGGCAGAACTCAATGGCCAGGGCATTGGCCGAAAACACCGCCACGTTGACGCCGTGCCCGTCAAAATGGACGCCCATGGGCCAAGCACGACCCGCTTGCAGGCTGGGCGGAGTCAGGCTGTCCATTCAAAAAACAGGCAGGCCAATGGGGGCAGCGTCAGCAAGACCGAATAAGGTCTGCCTTGCCACGGGATGGCTTCTGCCGGGGCGCCACCCAACGGCGTGCCGACATTGCTGCCACCATAGTGCGCCGAGTCGGTGTTGAGCACCTCACGGTAATGCCCCGGCTGCGGCACACCCAGGCGGTAACCCTGCCACACCTGGGGCGTGAAGTTACACACCACCAGCGTGAATGTCTGGCGGTTCAACCCGTAGCGCACAAAACTCAGCACGGAGCGGTCGGCATCGTTGTGGTCAATCCACTCAAACCCTGCAGGGACGAAGTCCTGCTGGTACAGGGCCGGCGTGGCTTGGTAGAGTTTGTTGAGGTCGCGCACCAGCCGCTGGATGCCGGCGTGGGCCGGGTTGTCAAGCAAGTGCCAGTCCAGACTCTGCTCGTGGTTCCACTCGTGTTCCTGGGCAAATTCGCACCCCATGAACAACAGCTTCTTGCCCGGGTGACCAAACATGTAGCCCAGAAAAACCCGCACATTGGCCAACTGCTGCCAGCGGTCCCCTGGCATTTTGTTCAGTAGCGAACCTTTCCCATGCACCACTTCGTCATGCGAGATTGGCAGTACAAAATTTTCATTAAAGGCATAGACCATGCTGAAGGTCATCTCGCCTTGATGGTGGCGTCTGTAAATCGGATCACGCGCCATGTAGGCAAGGGTGTCGTGCATCCAACCCATGTTCCATTTGTAATGAAAACCCAGACCACCGGCAAAAGTCGGACGCGACACCGCAGGGTAGGCGGTGGATTCCTCTGCCAGCGTGATGGCCTGTGGGCATTCGACCCCGACCACCTCGTTCATGCGTTTCAGGAAGTCAATGGCTTCCAGGTTCTCACGCCCGCCAAAGACGTTGGGAATCCACTCGCCCTCCTTGCGGCTGTAGTCGCGGTACAGCATGGAAGCCACTGCGTCCACCCGCAAGCCGTCCACACCAAAACGCTCCAACCAGTACAGCGCGTTGCCGACCAGGAAGTTACGCACCTCGGTGCGGCCCAGGTTGTAGATCAGGGTGTTCCAGTCGTTATGGAAGCCTTCCCTAGGGTCGGCGTATTCATACAGGTGGGTGCCATCAAAATTGGCCAAACCGTGGGCGTCAGTGGGGAAGTGGGCGGGTACCCAGTCCAGAATCAAGCCAATGCCCGCGGCGTGGCAACGTGCCACCAGCCGGCCAAATCCGGCGGCATCACCAAAACGTGCGGTGGGTGCATACATGCCGATCGGCTGGTAGCCCCAGGAACCGTCAAACGGGTGCTCGCTGATTGGCAGCAACTCAAGGTGGGTAAAACCCATGTCTTGCGCGTAAGGCACCAGGGCGTCGGCCATTTCGTCCCAGGTCAGCCAGCGGTTGTTGTCTTCGGCCACACGTCGCCAAGAACCCAGATGGACCTCGTAAATACTGACCGGGGCATCCAGTGCATTGGCCACCTGGCGTTGCGCGCTATGTGTCACTTTGGCCGGCAACTCCCCCACTCGGCTGGCGGTGGCAGGGCGCAACTCGGACTGTAGCGCGTACGGGTCGGCGCGGGCGGGCAGCACCTCGCCCGATCGAGCACGCACCTCAAACTTGTACAGTGCACCCGGATTAACGCCAGGCAGAAACAGTTCCCACACGCCGCATTCGCGGCGCAGGCGCATCGGGTGGCGTCGGCCATCCCAATAATTGAAGTCGCCCACCACGCTGACCCGGCTGGCATTGGGGGCCCAGACCGCAAATCGGGTGCCCTTTACGCCAAGCATGGTGCTGGGATGCGCACCCAGCACTTCAAAGGGGCGAAGGTGGGTACCCTCACCCAGCAGCCACACATCCATTTCACCCAGCACCACCGGAAATCGGTAGGGGTCTTCCTGCGTGCTGCTCAGGCCGCTGGCCCATTGCACATCAAGCAGGTAGGCATCGCCCAGAGCCATGGGCACCGTGCCCTCAAAAAAACCGGCGCTGTGGCGTTGTGTCAATGCGGTGGGTGGTGTGCCATTCTGGGGGGTGACCATCACTTGGATGGCACTCGGTAAAAAACATGCCACACGGATACGGTGCTTGGACGAGGTGTGTGGCCCCAGTACAGAAAACGGATCGCCGTGGCTGGCGTTGCAAATGTTTTCTATCTCGTGGCGTGGCAGCATGGTGACCTAGTTGAACAAAGAACAGCAGGGCAAGCACTCAACTGTTCATGCTGGGTACGTGCCAAATCTCACTGGNNCGACTTTTTCTTGGCAAGCGATATAAGAGGCATAGTCCGCCAGCAGCATGTAATGGTCGCCACCCCACAACAGCGAATCCACCAGCGCGCGGTAGCGGCCTGGCTCGGAGGGCGAAAACTGGCCGCTGGCAATGGCATCCAGCACCGCACGCAGACCAGGCAGGCGTTCAAAGTAACGCATCGGGTGGTAACCGCTTTGTTTCAGGGCCTGCACCTCGGGCGTTTTCAGCCCAAAAATAAAGATGTTGTCGTCGCCCACGTTTTGCCGGATCTCGATGTTGGCGCCGTNNAGCTTCATGTTGCCGGTGCCTGAGGCTTCAGTGCCCGCGGTGGAAATCTGCTCCGACAGGTCGGCCCCGGGCATGATGACTTCAGCCACTGACACGCTGTAGTTGGGCATGAATACCAGCTTGAGTTTGTCGCCGACACGCGGGTCGTTATTGATAACCTGGCCTACATCGTGAATCAGGTGAATGATGGCTTTGGCACTCACATAGCTGGAAGCGGCCTTGCCGGCAAAAATCACAGTGCGTGGCACCCACGGTGACTTGGGTGCCGCCAGAATGGCCTGGTAGCGCCACACCACATGCAGTAGGTTCAGCAACTGGCGCTTGTACTCATGGATGCGCTTGACTTGCACATCAAACAGGCTGTCCGGGTTGACCGCTACACCGGTAGCGCGCTGGATGGCCTGGGCAAGACGGACCTTGTTGGCGCGCTTGACGGCCATGAACTTGGCCTGGAAGGCGCTGTCTGTCTGATGGGCTTTGAGCTGCTGCAACTGATCCAAGTCCAGTCGCCAACCGATACCCAACGTGTCATCCAGCAAACCCGACAAGCCTGGGTTGGCCTGTGCCAGCCAGCGCCGGGGTGTGACACCGTTGGTCATGTTGGTGAACCGATCTGGCCACAGCGAGGCAAAGTCGGCAAAAATGGTTTGCACCAGCAGGTCGGAGTGCAGTGCCGAGACGCCATTGACCCGGTGGCTGCCCACAATCGACAGATGCGCCATGCGCACCCGGCGCTCGCCGCGCTCGTCAATCAATGACAAGCGCGACAGGAAACCGTTGTCGCCCGGGCGGTGCTTGGCTGCCAGCTCCAGGAATTCTTTGTTGATGCGGAAGATGATTTCCAGATGCCGCGGTAGCACATGCTGCATCAGACTCACAGGCCAGGTTTCGAGTGCCTCGGGCATCAGCGTGTGGTTGGTGTA
>DFWT01000288.1 GCA_002381045.1 Rhodoferax sp. UBA4127 | reverse complement strand
GCGGCGGCCACACCCACGCCATTTCCCGTTACGGTATTTCAGGCATGTTGCCCGCTTCAGTGCGCATGATCCATGGGCCTGGCTGCCCGGTTTGTGTATTGCCAATTGGCCGGGTTGACTTGGCGATTCGCCTGGCCATTGAGCGTGGCGTGATGTTGTGCACCTACGGCGACACCATGCGTGTGCCAGCCTCTGACAACCTGTCACTGATCAAGGCCAAGGCGCGGGGTGCCGACATCCGCATGGTGTATTCGGCCTCGGATGCGCTGGCACTGGCCGAGCAACACCCCGAGCGAGAGGTGGTGTTTTTTGCCATTGGGTTTGAGACCACCACGCCGCCGACCGCGCTGGTGCTGCGTCAAGCCAAGCAGCGCGACTTGAAAAATTTCAGCGTGTTGTGCTGCCATGTGTTGACCCCGGCGGCCATCACCCATCTGCTGGAATCAGCCGAGGCACGAGAGCTAGGCGCGGTGCCAATTGACGGCTTCATTGGCCCGGCCCATGTGAGCATCGTGATTGGCTCGGACCCATACGTGCAGTTCGCGCAGACCTATCACAAGCCGGTGGTTATCACCGGCTTTGAGCCGCTGGACGTGATGCAGGGTATTTTGATGCTGGTGCGTCAGATGAACAGTGGCCGCGCCGAAGTCGAAAACGAGTTCTCCCGCGTGGTCACTCCCACAGGCAATCAGGCGGCTCAGCGCGTGATGGCCGAGGTGTTTGAGCACCGTACCAGTTTCGAATGGCGTGGCTTGGGTGAGGTGCCTGACAGTGCCTTGAAAATTCGCACCGAGTTTGCAGCTTGGGATGCCGAAGCCAAATTCGATCTGCATTACGCCAGCGTGCCCGACCACAAACAGTGTGAATGTGGCGCAATTCTGCGTGGCGTCAAGCGCCCGGTGGACTGCAAACTCTTTGGCACGGTCTGCACACCCGAGAGTCCCATGGGCTCCTGCATGGTGTCCAATGAAGGCGCGTGTGCAGCCCATTATTCATACGGACGCTTTCAAGACATTCCGGTGACCGCAGCATGAGCACCAAAAAAAACTACTTGCGCCCGCTTGACTTCAAGCGCGGCCACATTGACATGACCCACGGCGCCGGTGGTCGCGCAGCCGCCCAACTGATTGACGAGCTGTTTTCCGAGGCCTTTGACAATGAGTACCTGCGTCAGGGACATGACGGCGCGCTGATGCCTTTTCCCCCCGGCCGCTTGGTCATGGCCACCGATGGCCATGTGATCTCGCCACTGTTTTTTCCGGGTGGCGATATTGGTTGCCTATCGGTGCACGGCACCGTCAATGACGTGGCCATGTCCGGCGGACAGCCGCTGTATCTCGCTGCCAGCTTCATCATCGAAGAAGGCTACCCGCTGGCTGACCTGAAACGCATCGTCGAGTCGATGGCCGCTGCGGCGCGCGAAGCGGGTGTGCCCATCGTCACTGGCGACACCAAGGTGGTGGAAAAAGGCAAGGGCGACGGCGTTTTCATCAGCACCACCGGCGTGGNNGGTGCAGGCCATGCTGCAGGCACTGCCAGACGGCAACACGCTGCATGTACTGCGCGACCCGACCCGCGGCGGCCTGGCCACCACACTCAACGAGATCACACGCCAGTCGCAGGTGGGCATGATGCTCAATGAGGCCGACATCCCGATCTTGCCGCAAGTTGAAGCCGCCTGTGAACTGCTGGGTCTGGACCCGCTGTATGTGGCCAACGAAGGCAAGCTGATTGCCATATGCGCACCCGAGGTAGCCGATCTGCTGCTGTCAGCCATGCGGTCCCACCCGCTTGGGCATGCGGCGCAGCGCATCGGCACGGTGATTGAAGACAGCAACGGTTTCGTGCAGATGGCCACGCGCTTTGGTGGTCGGCGCGTGGTGGATTGGCTCAGCGGCGAACAGTTGCCGCGCATTTGCTAAGGCACGCGTCGGCCAATCCGAAGGTTAACCCCAAGGTTGAGGAATAACCGTTATTGCAAAGTCTACGTGCTGACTTCAAGCACTCGCAAACCGCTCCCGCAGGTAGCTGATGATGGCACCCGACTCATAAATCCAGCGGGCTTGACCACCGGGTTCTGTCACCTTCAGGCATGGCACCTTGTAGGCGCCGCCGCCTTGCACCAGTTCTTCGCGGTTGCTCAGGTTGTGCTGCGCATCGCGACGCTCAATCGGCAAGGACAGTGCACGCATTTCTTGGCGTACCTTGATGCAGAACGGGCAGGTTGAAAACTGGTAGAGCCGCAAGCTTTGGCATTGCTGGTCAACCACCTGTTGCGCGGCTGGTGTGCGCACCACGCCCTTGGGTTGGCTCAGGCGTTCCCAAATCAACATGAAGGGGCCCAGCACAATGCGCAGGGTTCTGAAAAAAGCTCGGATGATAGTTTTCACAGGCGGTAAAAATACAAGTTCAAAACACCATTGTCCCAGTCTGCCTGGCCTGTCCGGTGTGCAAGGTATTGTTGACCTCATAGCCCATCGGTGTGACTATCCAAAACAGCGGTTTCGCCACATGGTCAAAGGACTACCGTTGTAGCCTGAAAGCGGTCTACACGATAGTCCGGTATCTGGTGGTCCAGTCCATCACCCTTCTGAAGCCGTTCATGGCATTCGACAACCTGCCCAAAGAAGACATTTTTCTGCAAAAATAAAATCTCGAACAAATTTTGGCTCGATCGCTTGCACTACTGGCTATTGCTGACATTCAACGCCATCAGCCCAGTGACATTCCTGCCCTCAGCGGTAGTGCAAGTGGTTTTTTTGGAGTTATCAAGCATGGGATTGAAATGGCTTTCAACTCGCTGCCAAGTGGCGCCATCAATTTGATTTGGTTCCCCCTTCAACGATTTTGATTCATGAAAACATTCGGAATCTTCGCTAAGAGAGAACACGCCGTGATCGAATCTACCGGCGCACCCCTTGACTTTGATATCAGTGAATTTGGCTTGATGCACGAGCCTGATTCTGAAAATGCCGTTTGGCCAGCACCGCCGAAATGGCTGGTCGAGATGGCCCTTGAGAGCACTGACACATCCAAGTGCGAGTCGAAACCTGAAAACGACTCCATTGCATCTGCCAAGAAAGATATCACAAGCGTTTTCGGCTCACTTGACGCTGACATTGATTTCGAACAGCTAACCCAATTTCACAAGCGGGTTGCAGCTCTAGCCAAGGCCACGGTGATGCTGGGTGAAACCGATGTGCTTTTAGAGGAATGCTTGGCTCACCTCAATTTACAACCGCTGACCCCACAAAGGCAAGACCTCATTGAGCGCCTGAAGGCCCGGCGTCAAACCAATGCCATTGCCCTAGTCGGCCTGAACTGACTGCGAATTTCGCAAAGGGATAAACACCATACAGAAGAATGAAGAGGGTGCTTTTATTCAATCTCACCAGGCCTCAGGGATTGAGCCAGACTTGATACGGTTTGCCTTGCTAAGGCGTTCCGGAGGCCTCAGAGCCGCACAGCTAAACAGCATCAATCAGTATCGCCCGGAAGTCGTTCACATTGGTCAGCGTGGGGCCGGTCACCACTGAGTCGCCCAACGCCTGAAAGAAGCTGTGCGCGTCGTTGTTGTCCAGGTAAGCGCGCGGGTTCATGCCCATCGCCCAGGCCCGCGCCAGCGTGTCGGGTGTGAGCAGTGCGCCGGCAATTTCTTCAGCACCGTCTACGCCGTCGGTGTCGCCAGCCAGTGCAAACACACCCGCCTGGTCATTCAGCGCGACAGCCAGGGCCAGTAAAAATTCCACATTGCGACCACCTCGACCGCTGCCGCGCAGGGTTACTGTGGTCTCGCCGCCGCTGAGCAACACACAAGGCGTCTTGAATGGCTGACCGCGCATCGCCACCTGACGGGTGATGCCTGCCAGAGTCTTAGCCACATCACGCGCCTCACCCTCCAAGCTGTCGCCCAGGATGTAAGGTGTGATGCCGGCAGCGCGCGCCACGTCTGCCGCTGCTTCCAAGGCGATTTGTGGCGCGGTGATCATGGCCATGCTGCTGTTGGCTAAACGCACGTCGCCCGGTTTGACGGTCTCACCTTCTCCCGATTCCAACAACTTGCGCACGGGTGCCGCGATGTCGATGTGATAACGCGCCAGAATGGCCAGTGCATCCGCGCAGCTGGTGGTATCAGCCACGGTGGGGCCAGAGGCTATGTCCATGGGTGAGTCGCCAGGCACGTCAGAGATCAGCAGCGTGAGCAGCCGTGCCGGATGGCACAACGCACCCAAGCGACCACCCTTGAGGCTGGACAAATGCCGGCGCACACAGTTCATCTCGGAAATGGTGGCGCCGCTGGCCAGCAAGGCTTTATTGATGGCTTGTTTGTCGGCCAGTGTCAGGCCTGCGCCAGGTGCCACCAACAGCGAAGAACCACCGCCCGAGATCAGAGCAATGACCAAGTCGTCTGGGCTGAGGCCGGTAACAAGCTGCGCGATGCGTTGTGAGGCCGCCAACCCGGCCGCGTCCGGCACCGGGTGCGCGGCCTGAACAATTTCAATGCGTTGGCAGGGCTGCTGGTAGCCGTAACGTGTCACCACCAAACCTTCCAGCGGCCCAGGCCAATGCGCTTCCAGAGCCATGGCCATGGCCGCCGAGGCTTTGCCAGCGCCAATCACGATGGTGCGGCCTTTGGGTGGCGGCGGCAAATGCGGCGGCAAGCACAGCGCAGGCTGGGCGGCAGCCACAGCGGCGTCAAACATCTGACGCAGCAGGGCAGATGGGGTGACAGGTTCTGCGTTTTTGTTGGGCATTTGGCAACATCCTAACTTGATACAAGATTGGGCACCAGCCCTTTATATTAAAGGTCTAGCAGCTATGTATTAGATAGCACATAAACGGCTAGCTACTTTGGTCACGCCACTGTCACACGGTTTTCATCAAATCTTTTGGGTAGTGAGTTACCCTTGTTCGCGGGCCTCATTTGCTTTTTTCTCAAAGTCACGTTATTCGAGGTCCCTGTTTACTGGCACCTTATTGCCAGATCATCAAGAGTACTCAAACATGTTGGCCATCAAGAAAGCACGCAAGTTCATCCAATCCAATCCTGCAGATCCATCAGCGCAGTTCATCTCGTCGCTGGTGCTTGCTCTGGAGAGTGAGGGCGAAATTTCAGTCGCCCAACTCTACAAACTGGACTACCCCAATTTTCAGTTGGCGATGGAGATTCTTTCTGAATGGCGGCTGGACAGGTACTACGCCAGCAAACTTCGCTTGCTTGATGCAAGCACTCATGCCCAAGAGCTCACCGCTGGGAAAGTGACTGACACAAAATCCTGATGCTTTAACGCCTGCTTTGGCAGGCAGGTCGCGGGCTCAGCTTGGCAACGCCGCGCTTTTCTTTGGTGCAAGGCTTGCTGCACCCTTGTCTCTCGACAGACCGACACTGCCGCCTTGCCATGCACGAAGCAACGGGCGTTTTTTGTTTTGATGCCCGGCCATGCGCCGCAATATGTCGTCCAGCGTGCGGCAAACCGAGTCAGTTGAACATCCCTCCCGCCTTCATCCGATTCTCGAATTTTCATCTCTTGTTTTGAAGGGCTGAGATCCTCGTCACGCTAAGCGAAGCGCCAGAACCCCGCTGATGATTGCCACAGCACCCACGATGCGGTTAGTGGTGAGCGCCTCCTTCAGAACCAACGTGCCAAGCAGCACCGCAAAAAGCACTGACACCTCGCGCAGTGCCGCCACCATGGCGACAGGCGCTCGGGTCATGGCCCACAAGGCAATGCCGTAGGAGCCCAGGGATGCCAGCGCACCCAAACTCGCCAACGGCCAGCGATGGCGTGCATATCGAGGCAGTGCTGCACCGCGCCGGGCAAAAATCATCATGGCAAACGGCCAGCCATCAAACATAAACAAGGTCGCAACATACTGCAACGCATTTGTCAGCGTCGTGCCAGCGGCCCTGACCCCTTGTCCGTCGACCACGGTGTAAATGGCAATGATGACAGCATTGACGAGTGCAAATGCAACTGCCCGAGGTGCCTCCAAGGCGTGGCGACTTAACCCTAGCACCGCCACGCCAACGCAGATACCCAGCACACCTAACCAGCCGAACAGCGGAAGCTGTTCGTTAAGCGTCACACTTGCCGACAACGCAACCAGCAAAGGTGCCACGCCCCGCATGAGGGGATAGGTCAAACCCAGATCACCATGCCGATATGCGCCAATCAAGGCATAGTAGTAGCCAATATGGATGGTGATGGACGTAATCAGATAAGGCCAGGTGCCGCGGGGTGGCCATCCCACGAGCCACACTAGGGGGATCGCCATCAGCGAGCCAATCAGGTGGATCAGCGCGGTGTCCAATTCCTTGTCACTACTAGACTTGACCAGTGCGTTCCAACTGGCATGCAACAGCGCCCCGAGTAGCACCGCAGATACGACAGTCCAAGTAAGCATCATGCCTTGTCTGAGCGGTGGCTCACGCCCACACGTTCAACACCAAGACGCCGACGGTAATCAGCCCAATGCCAATCATGGCTGCCGGGCTTAGGACTTGGTCAAACAACCACCAGCCCATCAATGAGATGAGCACAATACCCACCCCTGACCAGATGGCGTAAACCACACCAACAGGTATCGAGCGCTGCGTTAACGACAAACAGTAAAGCGATACCGCATAACCACAAGCGGCACCTATCGACGGCCACAAACGGGTGAACCCGTCAGACGCTTTGAGAGATGAGGTGGCTAGTACCTCGGTCACGATGGCCACGGCCAGCAGCGCCCAGGGAACCCACTTTGCGGCAAGGAAAGTCATCTAAGCTCCTTGTCTGCCAATGGCAGCCGGTAAATCCACACCGGCTTGCCCTGAACCGTGTCCAGCCTGGTAAATGGTTTCAGCGACAGTGCTTCAAATTCAAGGCTCACCAGATAGGCCCCGTTCTTGAGTTCTGCCCGTGCTTTGGCCACGGCGCGCGGCATGCTTTCAGGGCGCTGAAAAAAGTAAACCATGTCATAGCCTGACCAATCTTCAGTCCAGATGTCGCCTTGGCGCACCGTGGCCCAGGGGCAGCGAAGTCCACACAGTGCGCGCAACGGCCAACTCCACTCAATGCCGGTAAATTTTGCTTGCGGGTAAGCTGCCCGCAATGCCCTCAGACCATCACCCAAGCCACATCCCGCATCCAAAACAAGAGCGTTTGATGCAAGTGGCGCCTGGGCTGCAAGGTCATTTAATGCATGAAGCGGGGTGGGAAAGAGCGGCGCATCGCGCCAGGCGTTCAGAGGGTAAATCAGCAGCAAAGCCAACAGCGGCACCAGCCAGACCCAAGCGGGCAAACTCGCGGACTGGGTCAGCAACAGCGACAGCGGAAAACCCACCCCAATCATCGCGCGCCGCCACCAGCTACTGCCCAACAGACTGGCAGCAATGCCCAACGCACTGGCCACACCCAGCGCCAACTCGGGTGTGCTGCCCCAAATTCGCAGCATCACAAACAGCCCCCAAGCCGCGCCCCAAATCAGCACGGCTGGCAATGGCCAGTGCAGGCGTTCAAGCATAGGAAGCGTCGGGAATGTCAAACCATCAACGTGCAGCGGTGCCGCGCAGCTTGTCGATCAGGCCATTGAGTTCGTCAAGGGAACCAAACTGAATGCTGACCTCTCCCATTTCCTCAAAACGCCCGGCGCGCTTCACACGTTTTTTGACGCGCACTTCCACTTGGGCCATGAGCAGATCCGACAACTCTTCTTCCACCCGTTTCAAATCCCTCGACTTGTCCTTTTTGGGTTTCGTGGCGACCAAGGAGAACTCGGCACTGAGTTTTTTAACCAGACTTTCAGCCTCACGGACTGACATTTTTTTGGCTGCCACTTGATTCGCTGCGGTGATTTGGGTGGCCTTGTCCAGGGCCAGCAAGGCACGCGCATGCCCCATGTCCACATCGCCCGCCATCAGCATGGTTTGCACCGGTTCGGCCAGGTTCAGCAAGCGCAGCAGGTTGCTGGCTGCACTGCGACTGCGCCCCACCGCCTGCGCCGCAGTCTCATGGGTCAAGCCAAACTCCTTGATCAGGCGTTGCAAGCCTTGGGCTTCTTCCAGGGGGTTGAGATCTTCACGTTGGATGTTTTCAATGAGCGCCATGGCCGCAGCGGCCTCGTTGGGCACGTCGCGCACCAACACCGGCACACTGTCCAAGCCCGCCAATTTGGCGGCCCGGAAGCGCCGCTCACCAGCGATGATTTCATACACCGGGCGCACCGCGCCACCCCCATCGGACGCCACGCCGCTGCCGAGCTGATCGCGCTTGGCTTGCGCGTCTGCATCGCTCAATCGGCGCACCAGAATCGGCTGCATGATGCCTTGCGCCTTGATGGATTCGGCCAGCTCATAGAGCGCACCTTCGTCCATGCGTGTACGTGGCTGGTACTGGCCAGGCACCATGTCAGTGAGCGCCAACACAGTCGGTATGCCTGTGTTGGCCGCGCGTGTGTCCACACCGTCCAGGCCCAAGCCGTCATCAACGGTGGGGCCAAGCAAGGCTTCCAGCCCTCGTCCCAGGCCTTTTGGTTTCTTTGTGACCATGATGTTTTCCAGTTAAATTTGAATCAGTTCGTCCAGCAGGGTGCGCCCTTGCGGCCAGTCGCCCAAACCAGAGTCGGCATTGATATGACCCGCCTTGCCCAAGTCGACCAGACTGGCACCCCAAGCGCTGGCAAAACCTTGGGCACGCTCGAAGCTGCAGTTGGGGTCATCGTGGCTTGCAACCAGGACGCTCTTGAATGGCAAAATTTGGCGGGGAACCGGTGCCCAGTGACCCAGAACCGGCCGCAAGGTATCGCCCTCGACATCACCCGGCGCCACCAGCAATGCGCCCTTGACGCGGTGGGTGTTGCGGCTGTGTGCTGCCCACGCTGCCACCAGCATGCAGCCCAAGCTGTGAACTACCAGCACCGCGGGCTCGTCGGTGCCCAGCACCACGTCTTCCAGGCGGGCAATCCAATCACCGCGCAAGGGGCGCAGCCAGTCGTGCTGCTCCACACGCTGGTACCCAAACTGCACTTGCCACAGACTTTGCCAGTGTGGTGGGCCGGAGTCTTGCCAGCCCGGCAAAATGAGCACGTTCTGGGACTTCATGACTATAAATTAGATAGCTATTTACGCTTGCTTAACAAGGGCTAGAGGCCAATTTGCTTAAATCTTTTCAATGCGTTCAACCATCTCTTTGGCAAACGCCACAAAAGCCACCGCGCCCTTGCTGCTGGGGTCAAACACCACACCTGGCACGCCGTAACTTGGCGCTTCAGCCAGACGCACATTGCGCGGGATCACGGTGTTGAATACCTTGTCGGAAAAACGCGCCTTGAGCTGTTCACTGACCTGCTGTTGCAATGTGATGCGCGGGTCAAACATCACGCGCAGCAGACCGATGATGGCCAGGTCCTTGTTCAAATTGGCATGCACCTGCTTGATGGTGTTGACCAGATCGGCCAGGCCCTCGAGTGCAAAGTATTCACACTGCATAGGCACGATCACCCCGTGCGCGCAGCACAGGCCGTTGAGCGTGAGCATGGACAGGCTGGGCGGACAGTCAATCAACACAAAGTCGTAGTCGTCATTGACCACAGCCAGCGCCGTCTTCAGGCGCTTTTCACGCCGCTCCAACTCCACCATTTCAACTTCAGCACCAGCGAGTTCACGGTTGGCGCCGATGATGTCGTAACTACATCCGGCATCCACCAACTTGCTGCTCTTGACTCGCGCCTCGGCAACGGACGCAGATTCCAGCAACACGTCGTACACGGTGAGCGCCAGTTTGCGCTTGTCGATGCCCGAGCCCATGGTGGCATTGCCCTGCGGGTCCAGGTCAATCATCAGTACGCGTTGCCCCACCTTCGCCAGACCAGCGGCCAGGTTCACCGTGGTGGTGGTTTTACCCACACCCCCTTTTTGGTTTGCGATGCAGAAGATTTTGGCCATGGGTCAGGTCACCGATAAAAAAATCAAAACAATCAGGGTTTCACGTGAAACAAATGCAGACAGTCAGCGCGAGACGGCCAGCTTGATACCAAAGCCCACCAGAAACAAACCGGCGACCTTTTCAAGTACGCGCGAAATCATTGGATTGGCGCGAATCTTCTGCGCGAAAAAATGGGTCAACAAAGTCGATGTCAAACCATAGCCAAAAGTCAGGGCCGCAATAGTGGCCGCCATGAAAGCATACGTTGCCAGACCTTGCTGACGAACTGGGTCCACAAACAGTGGGAAAAACGCCATATAAAACAAGATGGCCTTGGGGTTAAGCAAGGTGATCATCAGCGCCTGCTTCAAATAATGGCTCGGCTTGATGTTCAGCACCGCCGCCGCACCCGGCTTGGCCAACAGCATCCTGGTACCCAGCCATGCCAGGTAGGCGGCGCCCAGCCATTGCACAGCACTGAAAGCGTCCGGGTAAGCCGTGAGCAAAGCCGCCACCCCAGCTACCGCCGACCACATCAACACCTGGTCGCCCAGAATGACTCCCATGGTGGCTGCCAGCCCACCCCGAATCCCGCCCTTGGTAGTGGAAGTAATCAAGGCCAAGTTGCCCGGCCCCGGCACCAGCAAAAACACCAGCACGGTGATGACAAAGGTAAGGTAATCGGTGATACCGAGCATGAGTTTTTCTAATCAAGGGAAGGCTGCGAGTTTACGTTGGAAATGTTGAGGCCCTGGTACCGTGAACTTTTGAGTACGTGGGATCTTGCTGTTCTCGTGCCGCCTCATTGTCGTAACCCGCAGTGAGGCCGGCGTGGACACCGCCGTTCGTGTCCCCCGCCCTACGGGCTCCTCCTTGACCTCAATTTGGCATCCACACCAACCTCACTTCTACCAGCGGTTGTTTTTTCTATGTCCAAGATCCGGGCCACCCTAGCAGCACCGCAAAGAACAGGCTTTCCAGACGCTCGCAAGCCTGAACGCTCGAAGAAGCAGTCGGGCAATGCGTTTTGCGTAGGTCAAGGCGGAGCGCCCAAAGGGCGCGGGGCTGAAATCCGCGGCTCCAAGCCTGCCTGCGCAGGCTTGGACGGATTGAAGAGCCGAAGCCTCTTGCTGAGGCACGTTCACGAAGCAAAGTGCATTGCCTGGCTGATTCCACCAACACGGTGTCCGGCAACGAAGAGATCAAAAAGCAGAAACAGGACGCATCCACACAATGCACCGCTCCGCCCCCAAGCCCGGCACTTCAAGCTGTTCCACGTGAAACACCTGGACCGTCGGTGGTAAAGCGGCCACTTCATCTGCTGGATGCTTGCCCTTCATCGCCATCCAAATCCCCTGATCGGCCAGTACCTGCTGCGACCATTGGGTGAAATTTTCCAAGGAAGCAAACGCCCGGGAACTAACCACGTCATAGGTGTCGGTCAGTTTCTCCACCCGGGCGTGAATTCCGCGCAAGTTGGGCAATTTCAAATTTACAGCGACTTGCTGAATGAACGCCGCCTTCTTTGCCACGGTGTCCACACAATGCACCATTATGTCTGGGCAACAAATCGCGATCACGATGCCGGGCAAACCGGCACCTGAACCCACGTCCAGCAAACGCAAACCCGTGCGTTGTAACTGCAAAGTTTCCAGTTGACACAACAAAGGATTCACTACCGCCAAGCTGTCGAGCAAATGGTGGGTCAACATCTCGGCCGGATCGCGTACGGATGTCAGGTTGTACACCTGAGTCCACTTTTGAATCAAAGCCAGATAGGCAAGCAGCTGTACCTTTTGAGATGCATTGAGACTTAGACTGAGGTCGCTTAAGCCCTGATCCAAAGCCAAACGCTGAGCCGCATCACTTACTGCATTCACGACTCACCTCTTCCAGCAAACGCGCCCATGCCAGCTTATCCTGAGCATTCAAGCTATCCAGTTTGGCACGCCGTTCGTCCAAAGTCCGGCGTTTTTCAGTACACGCCGCCTCCTTTTGGAGCAGCTTCTCTTGGCGATTGCTTTCCGCCTGGATGGCAACTTTGGCCCGCCTGGCGCATTGTTTTTCGTACTGGGCAAGCACTTGCCCCATGTCTGGCGCCGAAGCAGCTCGCGGGTCGCTGGCGGCCAGGACAATGCGGTCGCCCAAAGCCAAGCACTCAGGTGTTTGCGCAGCACGAATTCGTGCCAACGACGCTGCACGCTTTGACTCCGGCGTTTGCACAACATCCCCTGAAGCAGCCGAACCAACCGCCGCCGAGGCCATGCTTGCTGATGCGGCCTGGGCGGATACACAGGGATGGTCACCAAGCACCACCCTACCGCTGGCATCCGCACATTTGTACACCGCGGCCACCGCAGGGCCACCCAAGGACACCCACGCCGCAAAGCAAAACACAGGCAGCGCATGAGTCATCATGGAACGGCAAACATGTTTCACGTGGAACCTTTAGGTTTGGCAACAGAACATTGCATAGTTAAAGTGCATGTTAAAGCAGACCCACCGCCCTGCAAAATCATATACTTTTCAGCACGACGCACCCCAAATCAGGCTGGAGCAAGTCTGTCAGAAAAGCCTTTGAAGTTGCCTTTTTTCAGGTGGATCAGCAGCAAAGAAATGCTGGCAGGCGTGATGCCTGACATGCGAGAGGCTTGACCCAAAGTTTCTGGCCGGAGCTTGTTCAGGCGCTGCCGGGCCTCTATGCTCAGGGCAGACACTTGCATGTAATCGAGTTCGGCAGGCAGCCGCAAATTTTCATAGTGACTTGCGCGCTCCACCTCGCCCTTTTGGCGGTCAATATAGCCAGAATACTTTGAAGCAATTTCTACCTGTTCAATGACCGTAGCCACAAATGCGGAATCCACCGGATGCTCTCTTGTTGCCGCGTCTGCCACCACAAGTTCGGGCGACACATACTTGCCTTGGTCCAATGACATCAGACTTTGGTAGCTCACATCCGGGCGGCGCAGCAACTCCGCCAGGTTGTATTCATGGTCAATGGCTTTGCCCAACACCCGTTCAGCTTCCCCAGTTTCCAGGTTTTTCGGGCTGACCCAAATGGCTCGCAGGCGCTCTGTTTCACGTGAAACAGCGTCCCGTTTGCGGCAAAACGCATCCCAGCGCGCATCGTCCACCAGCCCAAGTTGGCGGCCGGTCTCGGTTAAACGGGCGTCGGCATTGTCTTCACGCAACTGCAGCCGAAACTCAGCCCGGCTGGTGAACATGCGGTAAGGCTCGGTTACGCCTTTGGTGATCAGGTCATCGACCATCACGCCCAAATAAGCCACATCACGCGCCGGGACCCAGGTGTCCTGAGTCCATTGGGTTTTGGCACCCGCAAGCAGCGCCGCGTTGATGCCGGCAAACAAACCCTGCGCTGCCGCCTCCTCATAGCCGGTGGTGCCATTGATCTGACCCGCAAAAAACAAACCAGAAATCACGCGCGTCTCAAACGTGCTCTTGAGTTGCTGGGGGTCAAAGTAGTCGTATTCGATGGCATACCCAGGGCGCAAAATGTGCGCGTTTTCCAGGCCTGCCATGCTGCGTACCAAGGCGTACTGAATGTCAAAAGGCAAGCTGGTGCTGATGCCGTTGGGGTAGTACTCGTGGGTGGTCAGGCCTTCAGGTTCCAGAAAAATCTGGTGGCTATCCTTGTCGGCAAAACGGTTGATTTTGTCTTCCACACTGGGGCAATAACGCGGCCCCACTCCTTCAATCTTGCCGGTGAACATGGGGCTGCGATCAAACCCGCTGCGGATGATGTCATGGGTGCGCTCGTTGGTATGGGTGATCCAGCATGGCATTTGGGCCGGGTGCTGCTCTGGACGACCCATAAAGCTGAACACCGGCATGTTGGCGCTCATACCGCCCGGCATGCCATCGCCGGGTTGTTCGATGCACTTGCTGAAGTCAATCGAGCGGCCATCGATGCGCGGCGGCGTGCCGGTTTTCAGGCGCCCCTGTGGGAGTTTGAGCTCCTTCAAACGGGCACTCAAAGAGACGGCCGGCGGATCACCGGCACGACCCGCGGCGTAGTTATTCAAACCGACATGAATCTTGCCATCCAGAAACGTCCCCGCCGTCAGCACCACGGCACGTGCGCGAAAGCGAATGCCCACCTGCGTCACCGCCCCCACCACCCGGTCGCCTTCGATCATCAGGTCATCTACCGCCTGCTGAAACAGCCACAAATTGAGCTGGTTTTCCAGGCGACGGCGGATGGCGGCCTTGTACAAAATGCGGTCGGCCTGGGCACGGGTGGCGCGCACCGCTGGCCCTTTGCTGGAATTCAAGATCCGAAACTGAATGCCGCCTTCGTCGGTGGCTGCCGCCATCGCGCCACCCAGGGCGTCCACCTCTTTCACCAGATGNNCCGCCGATCGACGGGTTGCAACTCATTTGCCCCAGTGTCTCAATGTTGTGGGTTAGCAGCAGAGTTTTGCAACCCATGCGTGCGGCCGCCAGCGCAGCCTCGGTGCCGGCATGGCCGCCGCCGACAACGATGACGTCGAACTGTTGGGGATGAAGCATAGTGTTCAATCGAAGCCGACGACATGGAAGCAACGCGTCGAGCAATATAGAAGGGCGTCGAATTTTACCGGTGCACCCAAAAAACAGCGTCTAACAAGGTTAGCGTCTGAAAAGCAGCGGCATCAGGGGCACAATTCAAACGTCTCCCCTTCACACCTCGCAAAGGATTCGTCTCATGGCCTCTGGAAAAATTCTTGTTGCCCAGGGCGGTGGCCCCACCGCTGTCATTAACCAATCATTGGTCGGCGTCGCACTTGAAGCGCGTCGCTTTGGACAGATCGGCCACATTTACGGTGCATTGCACGGCGTGCGCGGCATCATTGACGAGAACTTTGTCGACCTGACGCAGGAGACCAGCCACAACCTGGAGTTGGTCGCCAATACGCCTTCGAGCGCCCTGGGCTCAACCCGCGACAAACCAGATGCAGCCTACTGCCACGAAATTTTTCGGGTGTTGCAAGCGCACAAGATCGGCCACTTTTTCTACATCGGCGGCAACGACTCAAGTGACACGGTTCGCATCGTCAGCGAAGAGGCACAGGCCGCCAATTACCCGTTACGCACCATCCACATCCCCAAGACCATTGACAACGACTTGGTGGGCAGCGACCACACCCCCGGGTTTCCGTCAGCAGCACGCTTTGTAGCCCAGGCATTTGCCGGAGCCAACTTGGACAATGCCGCCCTCCCCGGTGTTTACGTTGGCGTAGTCATGGGTCGCCATGCAGGCTTCCTGACAGCTGCGTCTGCACTCGGCAAAAAATTCCCGGACGATGGTCCGCACTTGATTTATCTGCCTGAGCGCGTGTTTGACCTGAACAAGTTTTTGGCCGATGTGAAAGCCATCTACGAACGCTATGGCCGCTGTGTGATTGCCGTGTCCGAGGGCATTCATGACGCCTCCGGCACACCGATGGCGGCGCTGCTGGCCAAGGACATGGAGCACGACGCACACGGCAATGTGCAGCTCTCTGGCAACGGCGCCCTGGCCGATCTGCTGTGTGAAGAAATCAAATCCAAACTCAAGATCAAACGCGTGCGAGGTGACACCTTTGGCTATATGCAGCGCTCCTTCATCGGGTGTGTATCCGATGTGGACCAACGCGAGGCCCGAGAGGTGGGTGAAAAGGCTGTGCAGTTTGCTATGTGGGGTGGTCAGGATGGCTCGGTCGCCATCAAGCGCACCGGCTTCTATTCGGTCGACTACGAGTTGCTGCCCTTGAGCGCGGTAGCGGGCAAAACCCGGACCATGGAAGACGAGTTCATCACCGCCAATGGCACCGACGTGACTGACGCGTTTCGCATGTACTTGCGTCCCCTGCTCGGCTCCGGTATGCCTGACGCCTTCCGCCTGCGCCACAACCCGATTGCGAAAGTCTTACACAAGTGAGTGCGGCAACCAAGCTTCTCATCTTTGCCGGCAGCACCCGCACGCAGTCTTTCAACCGTCGTCTGGCCCGCGCAGCAGCAGAAGTGGCCACCGGTCTTGGGGCCGAGGTCACCTTGCTGGAACTTGGCACGTTGGACGTCCCGCTTTACAACGCCGATCTGGAAGCTCGGGGCACACCAACAGATGTCATTCGCTTGAAGCAATTGATGCTGGATCACCCGGGCTGGGTCATCTGTTCACCTGAATACAACGGCAGCTACACGGCCTTGCTCAAAAACACGCTGGACTGGGCCTCCAGCCCGATCAAAGGTGACCCAGAGTGGAGCCAAGGTCTGCGCTGCTTTACTGGCAAAGTGGTGGGATTGCTCTCGGCCTCGCCCGGTGCCTTGGGTGGGTTGCGGTCCCTGGGACACTTGGCACCGCTGCTGCGAAACCTGCAATGCTGGGTGGCCCCACAACAGTTCGCCCTGGGTCAAGCAGGCAATGCCTTTGATGCCGATGGTCAACTCATCGAGGAGAAGCACCGGCAAAATGTGCAGACCGTTGTCGAGCAGGTGCTGTGGGCCAGTCAGCGCTTCCAGTCTTAGGAAATGTTTCGCTATAACCCTTATAAATAAAGGGATAGTAGCTGCCAATTAAATAGCATATAGCAATTGATCACTGCGTCAGGCAGCAACACCTGGGGTCAAGTCCGTGACGTCTTGTGCGAGAACCTTAAGATGATGAACTCGGCCGGGCGCACCACCGCAAGTCCAATTTCGACTATCAGACGACCCTCAAGCAGATCTTGAGCCGTCATAGTCTGCCCCAGCCCGCATCTCACAAAGAATGCATCGTTGGACTTGGTGCCAATCAGCGCGCCGTCACGCCACTTTTGTACCAAATACGCTTCGATCATGATGCGCACCCTGCTCCAGGTATTGGCATCATTGGGTTCAAATACCACCCATGAGGTGGACTTCTTGAGCGACTCCTCCACCATGGTGAAAAAGCGTCGCACCGACACGTAGCGCCATTCGTTATCGTTGCCAGCCAGCGTTCGGGCACCCCAGATCAACACGCCTCGGGCAGAGAAATCCCGGATCGCGTTGATTGACCGGCCAGCGGCAGCGTCTACAGTCAGCGCCGCCGATTGGATGTCATCAATTGAAGTCACTGGCGCAACTCCTCCGATCAACGCCACATTTGCCGGCGCCTTCCAGACGCCCCGCTGCCTGTCCGTCGCCACATATGCCCCGGCGACTGCGCCACTGGCTGGACAGGCTACGGTGGCGTTGGCCAATACACCACTGACGATCGCACGGTAGGCCATGAAATTGTGCTCGAGCCATAACTCCACCGAGGCCACATCGGCGCCAGCGTCTGCCTGCAGCGCTTGGTCGATGACGTTCAACTGTGCCAGCACCTCCGAGTCCGTCGTCAGGTCACGCAGGGCCACAGGAGCGCTGCCGCAGCGCAGCGCACCGCGCAACGCGGCGTAGGTCACCAAACAAGGCTGGGGCCGCTTGAGCCAGGGGGTATACGCGGCGCCATAACGCAAAGAATCAACGCCGATATTGGCGCGAAAACTTTGTCCTTGAGGGTCGTCCAGATGAGTGTCCAGCACCGTAAATCTGTCCTGCAAGCTACCGCATTGCTGCAGCATGGCTCGCTGCACCACCGCCATGGCCACATCATTGAGCTTGGCGGCCTCCGGGCAAACCAGCAAAGTCGGCTCATCTAATGTGGCCAAGGCTGCCACACCAGCGACCAGTGCTTTGCTGTCTGTCGCTGAAGCAGGTGTGCCACAGACTCCTACTGACACCACATAACAAACGCCGCCGCCATTCTCAAAGTACAAGCGAAGGCTTTGGTGCAACGGATAGTTCAAGGCACAGCTCGCACTCAAGAAGTTGCCCCGAGCATCCAACTGAACTTCATTCACTTGCGGCAGTGGCGCACTGCCAAACAAAGCCTCAAACGCCACCAACGAGGCGATGCGCTGAGGGCGCAGCGTCAAATCTCCTAGTTGCGCGTGCGTTACTCGCTGGGTGTAACCCACAAATGCGGGAACCGCAGAAGCGACCTCCACCACCACGGGCGGAATAATGGCAGCCTCCTGAACATAGACCCCTGGCGTGGTGTACTTTGGCACTTGCGCGCTCCCATCAAGTTAGAAGATACTTGCCCACCATTGGCCAGGCCTGTGCAATGCCTGACCACAAAAAACACAGGGAGAGCTGTCCGCAAGTTACCTACTTTGTCTTTCGACGCGTCTGCGACTCAATCTGTAGTCGCCGTAGATTTGATCCATCCCGGTTTGCTCACCCAGCCATTCAAGGAGATTCATTATGGCCAAGAAAGCGCTTTGCATCGGCATCAACAACTACCCCGGTACCCAGATGGACCTCAAGGGTTGCGTCAACGATGCCAACGATTGGGAAGCCACCTTAAGCGCACGGGGGTTCAGCGTCAATAAGCTGCTTGATGGTCAAGCCACCAAAGCTGCGATGGTGACGGCCATGAGCAACCTGATCAGCAAGGCCGCCAAAAACGACAGTTTGGTCATCACCTTTTCTGGTCACGGGACTTACCAGCCAGATACCGACGGCGATGAAGTTGACGGGCTCGATGAGGGACTGTGCCCCTACGACCTGCAGACCAATGGTGCGGCGTTGATCGACGATGAAATCAAGGTCTTGTTTGCCGCGCGCAAGCCTGGTGTGCGCATTGTGCTGATCTCCGACAGTTGCCACTCTGGTACCGTGACGCGGGCTGCCAAAGCCGAACCCGATGCCGATACCCGCCCGCGCTTTATGCCCATGGGCAATTGGCTACCCGACAAGTTGCTTCCTAAAAACCGCGTTGGCAAATTGGCCAGCACCACGGTCGCCCCAGTGGGTGCCTCACCACTCATGGCTGGGTATTCCCGCGCATTGGGGGACTTGCTGCTCTCGGGTTGCAAAGAAGGTCCCAACAACTTCAGCTATGACGCAAAAATCAATGGCCGCCCCAACGGTGCCTTCACCTACTACGCGCTCAAGACACTCAAGACCCTGAAACCTGAAGCAACTTACATCGACTGGCACAAAGCCATCGTCAAGTACTTGCCATCGGCCAGCTACCCCCAGTCACCGCAAATCGTGGGCAGTGATGCGGCCCGCAATGGTCAGGTGTTTGCATAAGCCTTCCCGCCAAACCCAGCCCCAATCGACAACCCGGAGCACCTCATGGCAGAACAACTGTACAAAATTCGCGGCACCCGGGGCGATCTACGCACCGGCCAATTTGGCAATATCGTCCCCACGCACCGGCTCATCCCTGGTGCTGCCCGCGATGGCGCCAGCGACGAGGTTGAAGTACCCGGCAACACCGTGGTTCGGGTCGAGTTGGACAACGGCTTTGTGCTCTGGAGCCGAGTTGATGACCTGACCCATGAGTACGGAGCGCTACCCAGCCGGGATGCTGGCGCGGCATGGGAGTTTTCCCGGCTGTCGCCCAAACACAGCACCAGCAGCGAGCGTGGCATCCTCGGACTGGCCATCAAGGTGCTGGACTTTTTCGGTATTGACGTGGCAGCCAAGTCGGCAAAGCAGCTCGGTGTCCGCTTTGAAGAGAAGTTGCTAGGTGACCATCCCCCGGGCCTGTATCGGCTCGATCTGGCAACTGAATTTCGTCTTGCCGCAGTGCGGGACGACGAGAACATGGCAGCGACACCAGGCCCCATGCTGGTGTTCTTGCACGGTACTGCCTCCAGCACACAAAGCAGTTTTGGCAAACTGTGGGACAGCGCCAATACCGAAGGCCAGCGTCTGCGCCAGACCCTGGCCCCCATGTATGGCAACCGGGTGTTTGCGCTGGAACACCGCAGCTTGAGTGAAAGTCCCATCGACAACGCCCTAGCACTGGTACGGCGCTTGCCGCAAGGCGCCGAGTTGCATTTGGTCAGTCATTCGCGTGGAGGCTTGGTCGGTGAAGTCCTTGCGCTGTCAGGTTGTCCAAACCTGACCGAAGTTTTAAGTCCGGAAAAAATTCGAACACTGTTTGCGGCCGACCGCAGCATGGCGCCGCAGCTTGGGCTCTCTCCCTTGAGTGACGACGAGGCCAAGACGCGCGATGCGGCCTACGAGTCTGACCGCCAAAAATTGCAAGAACTGGTCAAGTCAATGGGCCAGAAGCAGTTGCGGATCAGCCGCTTTGTGCGCGTGGCCTGTCCGGCGCGCGGCACCACACTGGCATCGGGTCGGCTGGACCGCTGGCTGTCAGTACTTGATCACTTGGCAAGCGCCGCCACCGGCTTCGGTTTGTTTGGGGACGGCCTGGACTTTTTGTTGGCTGTCGTCAAGGAGCGCACCGACCCGCGCATCCTGCCCGGCATCGAGGCGATGATGCCCGGCTCGGCCCTGACCCGATTGCTCAATGGCACGCCTGAGCTGGTGACTAGCGCCGATTTGAGCGTGATTGCGGGGGACATTCAGGCCGGTGATGGCTTGTGGAACACCCTCAAAGTATTGGCCAGCGACTGGTTCTACCGCAACGAACACGACCTCGTGGTCGACACCGGCTCCATGAGCGGCGGCTTGCCCCGCCTGGGTAGCGGTGGACGCATTCGCCAGGATCAGGGACCCAAAGTCAACCATTTCCGCTACTTCACCAATGAGCTCAGCGTGCGGTGGCTTGCCTCGGCTCTGGCTCGAGGCGACGGTGACAACGCTGGCTTCATGCCCCTCACCGAGCCACCACCTTCTGCGCCGCGCTGTCAGGCCGCCGTGGCACGTAGCCGCAGCAACGATAAGCCGCGTCCGATCGTGGTCGTTCTTCCTGGCACCATGGGCAGCCAATTGAAGGCCGGGGATGACGCCATTTGGCTGGACTATTGGTCGCTGCTCAAGGGCGGCCTAAAACGCCTCGCCATGGGACAAAGCGGCATCACTCCGGTGGGCCTGGTAGACCAGTTTTATGGCCCGATGGTTGAATTTCTCGCCCGCAGCCACCAGGTTGAACTCTTCCCCTACGATTGGCGCTATTCAGTGCGCCAAGCAGCCGTCCGTCTGGTGGACACGCTGGATCCTTTGGTGACGCAGGCAGAACGAAACAACCAGCCGCTGCGCATTGTTGCCCACTCAATGGGTGGGCTGGTGGTGCGCTCAATGATTGCCGATGGCGGTCGCGGCAGTGCGCTTTGGCAGCGCATCACCAAGCTGCCGGGTGCGCGTTTCTTGATGCTGGGCACACCCAACCTGGGCTCGTTTGAGGCGGTGCGCTGGTTGACCGGTTTCAACCCAACACAAACCAAACTGGCGCTGCTGGACATCACCCAAAGCACCGACCAGATCACCGGCCTGGTGGCCAACTACCCGGGCCTTTTGGAGTTGCTGCCATTCGCGCCAGAAGATCCGGATTTTGCCGACACTAAACGCTGGGAAGCTCTGAAGCTGGCCATGGGCGCGGCCTGGGACACCGCTCAAACCAAGCCCTTACAGGAAGCCGCAGCCACTTGGAAGCTCCTACGCGCTGCACCGCCTGACCCCAAATTCATGCTCTACGTGGCCGGATGCCAGCCAGCTACGGTGGTCGACTACCAGCTAAGCAATAGCATCAGCTGGTGGCGGTCAGACAAAAAGCGGCTTCAATTCATTGCCACACATGAGGGCGACGGCACGGTGAGTTGGCGTTCTGGTCGCCTGCCAGGCGTGTCCACCTGGTATGCGGAGAACACAGCTCACGACGCCCTGTGCGCGCAGGCCAAAGCCTTTCCCGGCTACCTGGACCTGCTGGTCAATGGTCAGACCACGCTGCTGCCCAGTACCCCGAGCGCTCAAGCCCGTGGTGCTGGCGACGAGGCGCGCTTTATCCTGCCCGACACGCCCTCCATCGACGGCATTCCAACTGCTGGCGACATCGGGGGTTTTGGGCTGTCTGGCCAAGCCCCAACGAATGAAGACAGCACTCAATCGGCGCTTCCCGCCATTGACATCGCCATTCGGCACGGTGACCTTGCTTTTGCACGGCATCCGGTTGTCGTTGGCCACTACCACGGCGACTCGGTGCTAAGTTCTGAGGCCGTGCTTGATCGGCAGTTGGGTGGTGCCTTAACGCGCCGGCTTGATCTGGGCATCTACCCTGGTCTATTGGGCAGCCACACCGTGATTCTCAATGACTCTGCCACCGCCAAACCCAAGGGTGCAGTGGTGGTCGGGTTGGGGCAAGTGGGGGCTTTGAGTCCAGGTCTATTGGAAGATTCAATGCGTTCCGCATTGCTGAGTTTCGCTCTGGATGTAGCCCACTGGCCAGACCACCGATTCGGCGATGTGGGTCGACCGCGCTCGGCGGCTGTCACCTGTCTGTTGGTTGGCACCGGGTCAGGCGGTCTACCGGTTGGCGATGCGCTGGAAGCCATCATTCGAAGCGCCGTGGCGGCCAACCAGCGCCTGGCCGGGCAAGGCCTGGAACAAAGGGTTCTGATTGACCGGCTGGAAATTCTGGAACTTTACGAAGACGTGGCCATCAATGCGGCCGAAGCGCTTGGCCGCATCCTTCAATCCGACAAGCTCGCCGGAGCCGTGCGCTGGTCGACCAACGTAGTTGAAGCCGGGCAGGGTGGCCACCGGCGGGTGCGCTTCGAAGCTTCGCCTGAGTGGTACCACCGCTTGGAAATCACTGAGGATGCAGGTCGCCTGCGCTTTATATTTCCGACCGACCGCGCACGGGCGGAAGAAACCTTGGCCACCGGGCAACTCACCCTGGCCCAAAGCTTTGTTCAGTCCGCTAGCCAGAATACCGGTCAAAACTCGGAAGCCTCCAGGACGCTTTTTGAGATGCTGCTGCCACTGCGCCTGCGTGAACTCTCCCCCCAACAAGGCAATTTGGTGGTGATGGTCGATAAAAAAACAGCCCCCTACCCTTGGGAACTGCTGGAGGACCGCTGGTCCAACGGCGGGAGGCCACCCGCGGTGGCGGCAGGCTTCGTGCGCCAGTTCCGCACTACTGAATTCCGCCAGCGACCAGTGCACAGCCTGAGTAACACAGCTCTGGTCATTGGCAATCCGGACCTGCGCGGTGCCACCGACTTTTCTGACCTGCCGGGTGCTCGCGAAGAGGCCAGACAGGTCGCCGACCAGCTCAGTGGCGCAGGCTATGACGTGCTTGACTGCATTGACCAGACCAGTACACCCATCATGGAGTCCCTGCACAAAAACAGTTGGCGCATGGTGCATCTGGCCGGGCATGGCGTGCACCAGTACTTGCCAACGGGTGCGGCTGCCAACACCAAGCCAATCTCTGGTATGGTGATTGGCAACAACGCTTTTCTGACATCTGGCGACATAGCGCAGCTGCGCTATGTGCCTGAACTGGTGTTTATCAATTGCTGCCACTTGGGCCGGGTTGATGGCGCGCGCGACCTTGACCGCTTGGGGCTGGCGGCCAACCTGGGCGAAGAGCTGATACGAATGGGCGTACGCGCGGTCATCGCCGCTGGTTGGGCGGTAGATGACCGGGCCGGGCAAGTCTTTGCGGCCACTTTTTACCACCATCTTCTGAACGGCCTTGCCTTTGGCGAAGCGGTGCGTCTGGCGCGCGAAGATGTCTGGACACGTTGCCCGGATGTCAACACCTGGGGCGCTTACCAGTGTTACGGCGACCCGGCCTTCCGCTTGTACCGCGACGGCAGCACCGTAGCAGCACAATGGCCAGACTTCGGCACACCGCATGAGTTAGTCACCGACCTGAACAACCTGATTGCCGGCCTGCGCGCTGGGGCAGCGGCTGAACACGGCGGCGACAAGATTGCCCGTCGCTTGGCACGCATTCCCAAAGCCCAGTCTGAAAATTGGCAACGACGTGCCGATGTGTGCGCCGCGCTGGGTCAAGCCTGGGGCGAACTCGGTCAATGGGAACAAGCGGTGGACTGGCTGGTCAAGGCGTTGAACAGCGAACGCGGCGATTGCCCGATGCGCGCTATTGAACAACTTGCCAACTTCCGGGTGCGTTTGGCAGCAGAGCGATGGCAAAAAGCCAGGCGTCTGCCAAATTCGAAGCGCGAAATCGTCCGCCAAAGCGAGTTGACACAAGTCGAATCAGCCATACTTGACCTGGATACCCTCTGCAGCCGAGCACCGACTGTTGAGCGGCTCAACTTGCTGGGCAGCGCCTACAAGCGGTTGGCACTGATCGAATCTGATCGTGGCAGGCGGCTCGACGCACTCACCAACATGGCCCATCATTACCAGCTGTCACTCACTCGACAAGCTGGTACCTACGCCTTTACAAACTGGCTGGCTGCCACATTGCTGGTTGGCCAGCTCGGGGGTCCCAAGGTCGTTGAGGCTGCCGCACTGCATCAGCAGATGTCCGATCTGCAGCATGACCTGGCACACCGGCTGGAAGATGACCCGAATTTCTGGGACGCAGCCAGTATGGCCGACTTGAGCCTGAGTGAATTGTTGCTTCATAGCCTGCGGGAGCCCAAGCGGCGCACCAAGGCGTCCGCGGGCGAGACGGCAGCGCCAGTGCTGGCCGCCTACCGCTGTGCCATTGGCCGCGCAAGTAGCCCGCGCGAAACTGCCTCCTTGATCGAAAACCTGGCATTTTTGAAAGCACTTTGGGCACCCACCGACAAGTTGACCGTCCACATCCTTGACCACTTGCAGGAGAGTCTGACATGAGCCCACGCGCACCCAAGGCAAAAGTGCTGGCCAAGCCTATCCCTGAAGCCCCGGTGGCCAGGCTGTTTCGGCGCAAACGTGCCGCCCCTGTTGCCAGAACAGCACCTGTGGCCAGAGGTCAGAGCGCGCTTGACTTGAGCCAGACACCAGTCAACGAGATCACACTGGCCAACCTCCAGCCGCGCAGCCTGATTGCGCCCAACTTTCGCGCTTATGAACTAACCCAGTCTGAGCTAGCGGCACGCCAAGGTATCCCCAACGGTTTTGCGAACGAACAACACTTGCGGGCAGCCATTCACCTTGCGCGCCAGGTTTTACAACCCGTTCGTGCGGCGTTTGGGTCCTTCACACCCAACAGTGTGTACCGCAGCCAAGCGCTGGAGCGAGCGCTCAAAAACAAGCCCGCCACCTGGGTCAGCACCAGCCAACATGCACGGGGCGAGGCCTGCGATTTGGAAATCGTTGGCATGGCCACCCTTGAACTGGCCGCCTGGGCACGTGACAACCTGGACGACTTTGATCAGATCATCTGCGAGTGTTACGACCCGAGCAAGGGCCCCAACTCCGGTTGGGTCCATGTGTCGCTGTGCCTGCCAGGTCAGGGGTCCAACCGCCGCCAGTGCCTGAGTTATGTGCCCGACCCGGCCAGCGGACGCTTGGTCTACGTGGACGGCTTGCAAGCCATCGCCTGATCCCAAGCAGCTGGTAAATCCAAGCGATGCTGGTTGGTCAAATCATTTCTGTTCTCGAACTCGCAACCGTGCTGGCGGTCCTGAGTTCGTTGTTGGTGGCACGTCTTTACCGGCGCAGCATGAAATGCCTCATGCAGGCACCAGTAAACCAAGGCGCCACCGAAGTTAGTACTCCCTTTGCTTCAATCCCAATAAAAACTGGCGATTGCGCCAGAATCACGCTCACAGACAACCGACGCGCCTACCGTCGACTTATGTTGTCCTTTCTGTTTCTGAGTGTGGTCATGTCGCTAACCCGCACAGTGATCTTGCAAGTCATTTCGGACGGCCCGATCACATTCAAGATCATCGCGACACTGGGTGTTGCCTATTCTTGGCCGGTGTTACCGGTGTTGGCAGTAATTGGTCGCTGGTCGCGTTGGCGTTTTGTGGGCGCGATGTTTGTGTGGTTTTGGCTCGCAGTATTGATGCTGGCATGGCGAACCAATGAGAACGTGACTACGGCCATGATCCTAAAGTGGATGTTGATCGATGTGGGAATACCCATTTTCGTGGTGACTGCGCTATGTCTGGGTGGTGCCACCCGCGCGATTGGCCCCTGGCTTGCCCCACTACTGGCCTTGTTTTGCGCCTCTTCCCTGATAGGGGTTCAGATGATGTTTGCCATCGTAGCCGCCCAAAGTCCCATCATCTTTTGGCTGTCTGGCTTGTTGAGCGTCAACGGCGTGATCGCTTTGTTTGCCCTGCTACCTTGGCTGCTGGTATGGTGGCCGGCCCGGGCAATAGGTCGCTGGCTGGCGCGTGCCTACCGGAAACGGCAGGTCTCAGAACTGTTCTACCTGTTCACCGCAGTCTGGGTCATTGCCCTGATTGGCCCCGCGCTTTTGGCAAGTCATGACATCGGCTGGGGCGCGCTGGTGTGCTTTCTGCCCCTGTTGTGGATTCTATTAGCGGCCTGGCTGATGCAGAGGTTCAGAACGGCGGCACCTTCTGGGCGTCCCCCCACTTTGCTGGTGCTGCGGGTGTTTCAGCAAGACACCAACGTGCAGGACCTGTTTGACCGCGTGATCGAGCGCTGGCGCTTGAGCGGCAACACAGTACTGATCGCCGGCACCGATTTGCTGGAGCGCACCATTGACGCCGAAGACATCTTCACCTTCATTGACGGCAGGCTAGCTGAACGCTTCATCCAGTCACCCACCGACATCCCACGCCGCCTGGCGGACTTTGAATGGCAACCCGACCTAGAAGGGCGCTTTCGCGTCAACGAGTGTTATTGCCATGACACCACATGGCAGCAGGCCTTGGCCGAATTGATCCGCGTCAGCGACGTGGTTCTAATGGACCTGCGCAACTTCGTCGAGCAAAACAAAGGGTGTTTGCATGAACTGCAGGTGTTAGCCAGCCTACCCGGCCTACACCGCGTGGTGGTGTTAGTCAACGATCAGACAGAGTTGATACCAGCCCAAGCCGCCGTGGCAAAAGCGCCAGACGGGCGCTTTGTCTGGTTGAAACAACTGGGCAACACTCCGCTCACCACCAACGAGGTTTTGGCGCCGCTGTTTACCACCCCACCCACCGCAGCAAGCTGAACTGGCTTCCAATGTTGTCAGGGCGAAATTTCAAGGTCTATTCTGCTCTGTTAAATAGAGCATTTATCCCTTACTAAATAAGGGCTAACGACCAAATATCTTATTTATCTCGGTACCTAGGCGGTCCCCCAGTGACGCACCTGCCCCGGTGCCAACCCCTGGCATCACCACCGTGCCCAATGCCGCACCTAACAAAGCGCTGCGGGTTAGGGACACCTGCGGATCGCTCAAGGTCCCACCGAGTTCCAGCGGCACGCCAACGGCTTTGCCCAAGGCCGCGGGTCCCACCACCACCTGCACCTGCCCGCTCAAGGCTGCGTTGGGCGAAACCCGGACTTGCCCTGTCGCGCTCAGCGCCCCTGAGCTTGCAACCAATTGGTTGAAGTGCAAGTCCGTGCCATTGGTTTGCAACTGCCCGGTGAGCACATCCAGCGCAGTTTGACCGCCACGGCTCAGGCCAACGGTACTCACCGCTTTCTCAAGATCCAACCCGTGCACTACCGCCTGGCGCACAGTGAACCGGCTTTGGCTTTTCAATTGCTCGGCCACATCGCCCCAGGTCGGCGCGCGGGCGCTCAATGTGGTGTCTGCTTCCAGTACACCGCTGAGGACAGCGGGTTTGGTCAACCTACCAACCTCCAGCTGTCGGGTCTGCAATTCACCAGTTAACACCAACGGTTGCGCCACGCCAGGTGCCCGAGGTGCAGACACCCATCCGGTGATGCTGCCACCGGCAAGCCGGGCAAGCACCGTCCAACGTGGGCCGCTACGCTGAACTTGCACCTGGGCCCCTTCAAACTGTCCGCTAAGCACATTGACACTGGTTGCATCCAGTTCACCGCTGGGGCTGAACAGTAGCCGACCCGCCAGGCGTGTGGGCTTGCCCTGGTTGTCCAACCACTCCACCCCACCCAGTTCGATTCGCTCTGGCAAATTCAGATTTTCATCAACATTTTTTGCCTCTTGCCCTTTTTCAGACTGCAACAACAGCTTCTCTTTTTGTAGCGATATCAGTTTGTCCAATGCACGCTGATTCAATACCAATCCCTGTACGTTGACGGATGCCAGTCGGATCTGCCCACGCAACAGCTGGCCCCAGGCAGGGCGCAAAGCCAGTTGCTGCAGGGTCATGCTGGGTTGGGTATGCAATGTCAGTTCGTGTACCTGCAAAGCCGGTTGTGGCCAGAACTGCAGCTCGATGCGTGTCAGGTTCACCTGCACGCCCAACATCTCCGAGGCATCTTGGGTTACGCGCGAACGAACTTCCGCCGACGCCAGCCACTGCTGCACACCCCAAGCCAGCAAGGCCACCAACACCAGCACACCGACTGCCACACGCAGCGTCCAGATCAACACAGTTTTCATGTCACGATTTTCCAGCATCCTGAGTCCATCGAACCCATGCCAACAGCTTGGCAAGGTTGTCTTACCCAAGTTAGCATCCGACCTCATTGCGAGGTGCCAGTCGGCACGCCAGCTGTTTTTTTAAGGATCTCCATGAAGCTTTATTACTCCCCAGGCGCCTGTTCTTTGTCGCCACACATCGTTCTCAAGGAATCTGGTTTGAAATTCGAGGCGATTGCCGCCCCGACCAAAACACATAAGTTGGCGGACGGCACCGACTACTACACCATCAACCCGCTCGGCTACGTGCCCTTTCTGGTGCTCGACGATGGCCGCACGCTGCGCGAAGGCCCGGCCATCGTGCAGTACCTGGCCGATCAGGCACCCGACAAAAAGCTGGCGCCCCCAGCGGGCAGCTTTGAGCGCTACCAACTGCAGGAATGGCTGACCTTCATCGGCACCGAGCTGCACAAAAGCTTTGGCCCCTTGTTTGGCGGCCCCGCGAACGACGAATACAAGGCGTCCGTCAAGGAGCGTTTGATGTCGCGCCTGGCTTTCGTCGACCAGCAGCTCGCCGGCAAGGACTATCTGATGGGCGCGCAGTTCACCGTGGCCGACGCCTACCTGTTCACCGTGAGCGGCTGGGCCAAGCCGGTCGGGTTCGATCTGTCGCACCTGCAGAACCTCACGGCCTACCGCGCACGCGTGGCAGCCCGCCCGGCGGTCATTGCCACCATGAAGGCGGAAGGCCTCATCAAGTAAGGGCCTGAGCTCTGGCCATCAAAGCGGCTTCTGCCGCCAGGCCAGCACCGCGCCCATCCACAGCGCCACGGCCGAGAACACCAGGCCGCGTGCCAGGCCTCCGGCGGCATCGGCAATGGCGCCCACCACCGTGGGCCCGACGATCTGGCCAGCCGCAAACACGATGGTGAAGGCGCTGATGCCGGCCGCCCACTGCGACGGCGGCAGGTTGTGGCGCACCAGCACCGTGGTCGACGCCACCACCGANNAGCGCCGGCAGCACCGTGGCCACGCCCAGCAGGGCGTTGAGCAGTGCCAGCGCGCCGCCGCCCTTGCTGCGCTCCAAGAGGCCCGCCCAGACGCGCGCCGACGCCACCACCGCCAGACCCAGCAGCGTGTAAAACCAGGTGATGCCGGTGGTGCCCAGGCCTTGCTCCTTCAAGAGCGCAATCACAAAGGTCATGTAGCCGATGTAGC
>DFWT01000051.1 GCA_002381045.1 Rhodoferax sp. UBA4127 | reverse complement strand
TGCTCGTCCACATAGGCGTGGCCGGCTTCTACCAGGTATTCAGCGGCGCGATACATGAAGTCAAAGTAGTCACTGGCCTGAAACAGGTGGCTGCTGCCATTGGCTTGCCAGTCAAAACCCAGCCACTTCACCGCGTCCAGAATGCTGTTGACGTATTCGGTGTCTTCTTTTTCCGGGTTGGTGTCATCAAAGCGCATGTGGCACACGCNNCCGGGTCGGGTTGGCCGGCCGCATGGTGGGCCGCATCGCCAGGTGTGCCTGCCCAGCGGCGCTTGGCATAGGTGCCTTTCTCAAGGTCAGATTCGATGATCTGGCGCAAAAAATTGCTGGACTTGGCGGTGCTGTTGCTGGCCGAAGTAGGGTCGGGAGGGGCAGTGGTGCTCATGTGAACAATTCTAGACGTGTCGCCCTTGCGGGTGCGAGACTTTGAGCTTCAAAAATGGAAGCATCTGAAACCCGATTTTCAGGGTCGGAAGCGCGATGGGCTACATTCAGGGCACATTGACATAGAGGCCCTTCATGAGTCAGGATTTTCCCAATACCGTTTTGATGTGGGCGTCCACTCGCGACGAAGGCTCGAACTATGAAGAGTTGTTCGACCCGGAAGTCAAGGTGTTGCTGAACTGGAAGGACATTGAGGCCGCGGTGGAGGTGGGGGCCGTGGTGCCCTCTGAGGCGTATTCGCTTTGGGCCTATTGGGCCGCACCGGGCAGCCCGCCACGAATGGCTGCGCAGGCAGCACTTCGGGTTCAAACAGATCCTGAAACCAAGCTGGCAACGACTTCTGCGGTGACAACGCCTGGTCATGTGCTTGCCCAAGCGCCAAGCGTTGCCCGTGAGGCGACGCTTGAACCCTTGGAAATGAAGCTGCCGGGGCAAGCAAAAAAATCTCAGGGCATACCGTCCGAGATTCGGGTGGTGCTGCTGGTAGCCGCTGGCGCGCTGGTGGTTTGGGCAGCGGGCAAAGCCTTGGGCCTATGGTGACTTAACTTGACTGGGTTTGTTCATTAAACCAACAGCGCTTCCACAAAGGCATTGATGGCTTTGACGTCGGGTGGCAGCACGGTGTAGGGCAGGTGCTCTCGCTCCAGAATGGCTTGCAGGCCTTGGTCGACTTCGCGGGCCTGTTCCTCATCCTGGAAGCGACCGGTGCGCACGTATTTCTTTTGACCGCGCTGCACCAGAATGTTGATGTTGTCGTTTTGCCGGTACCACTGCAGGATCTGGTCACGGGTTTTGCTCACATCGCAAATGTTTTCGGCATAGTTTTCATTGTAAAAAAGCAGTTGCGGCAGTGAACATTCGTTGATCAAAAAGTGCACCTGGCCATCGATCAGGTTGAGCATGTCAAACTGCTGCTGGGCAATGAAATACTGATTTTTCAGGACGGAAAAGTTCTGTTGCCACACCAAGGCTTTGGCATAGTCCGGAACGATTTCAACGGTTTTGCCGTGCAAGCTCAGGTGCAATACGATGGCCGACGAAAACAGCGATTTGTCGCTGCCGGGCCCACCAATGATGTTGATCACCTTGGTAGGGTAGAGCCGCATTTTGGTCTCTGGCAGGTGGTTGATGACGTTGGCGTAGCGAATGCTCATGGGTGTTCTCCTGAGGCATCACTTTACGTCGAAATGCCGTTGCGCTCCAGCATATCGCTTACCAACTCAAGCCGTACCAGAGGGTTGTCCAGCGCCATCAGCCGGTGTTTAAGCTCTAGAGGCATGGGCAACACATCGCACCAGCGGTTGGCCACCCAGGCGCAGTCCTCGTATTGGTAGGGCGGCTGAATGGGCATTTGGTCCTCCAGTGTGCCTTGCGCCTGCAGGGTGGTCACCACCCGCTTGAGCGTGCTGGCAACCGGTTTCAGGTCGTCAGGCACTGGCACAGTTTGGTCATCGGCCAGCAGAGTCACATCGGCCACCCACAGCCCATGCTTGAGCAATTGACGTTCCGTGACCAAAAATCGTTGCAAACCAGCGCATTGGATCAACATCAGACCGGCTTGCGGTCGACTCAAGCTGGTGATGCGCGCCAACGTACCCACCGGGTAAAAAATCTCGTCGGCCACGCTGGGCGCCCCGGGCTCGCCCTGGGGTGCTTTCAGGACTTCATTTCCCTGGTTCAGGCTGATGACGCCAAAAGGGGCGTTGTTTTTGAAGCAACGGCCAATCATGTCAAGGTAGCGCACCTCAAAAATTTGCAAGGGCAGGTAGCCACCGGGAAACAACACCGTGGTCAGCGGGAACAAGGGCAGGGCATTCAGGGTGAGGGGGTGCGTCATGAGGCGTAGAAGGTTTGGCCAATCATCCCACGGTGGTAGTTTTTAGGTCGGGGGTCGACTATCACCCTTTTCCTGTGCTTGTGAGGACCAGGCACCCGGGGGAACAATTTGTGGCTGGGGCGGGTCTGCCATGTAGTGGGGCGACATGATCTGTACGCCTTGCTCGTTGAACACGTCCAGCACGTTGGCATGCAACTGGTTCATCGCCTCGACACGGCGGCTGGGTGCGTTTTTGTTGCTCTGCGCACACAGCCTGTATTCCACATAAAAGTCAGACAAAGCGGTTTGAACCACATAAGGTTTGGGATCAGTGGCCACGCCGGGCGTACGTGTCGCGGCCTCCATCAGCATTGCATGCACCTGGCGCCACGGGGTGGCATAGCCAATGGTGACACCGGTGTGTAACATGAAGTTGCCGTCTTGCACCAGGCGCGAAAAATTCCTTATGGGCTGACTGAAAACCACTGTGTTGGGCAGATTGATTTCTTCACCCATACCGGTGTGTACCCGGGTGGTGAACATGCCCAGGCCAACCACCGTGCCTTCGGTTTCTCCAACTTTGACGTACTCACCCACGCGCAATGCACGTGAGTACATCAGACTCAGGCCAGCCAAGGCTTGCCCCACGACATTGGATGCACCGAGTGACAGCATCAGACCCGCCAGCACGGTGACACCCTTGAAAGATTCACTGTTGGATCCCGGCAGGTAAGGGTAGGCGATGGCCAGCGCAAACAGCCAGATCACCAACGCCCCCAATCTGCGGGTGGGCTCGGCGGTATCCCGGTCAAGCCAATTGAGCTGGAACTCACCTTTTTCAACTTTGTCCAGCAACAGGGCCCCCGCTTTGCTCACCATGCGGGCCAGCGCAAAGATGAGTACCGCAGTCAACAGTCCAGGTATTGCTTGCAAGATGCCCAGTGAGAACTGCTGAATCACCTCTAGCAGCCATTCGGTTGCGCGTTCGCCCCAGGGTCGGGTGAAGGCAAACTGGCGCAGGGAGAAGGTGGCCCAAAGGTCAATCACGACCAGCGCTGCCGCCCATGCCAGGGCATTGACCACCCATCTGGACGCCGTCTTTATGCCATCTGCATAGGCGGCCAGCACGCTACCACTTGGGCCGGTGTTGGGCGTGCGACTCAGAGCCGCGTGGGCGTGGAGGGTCAGGCGGCGGCGCCCTATAAACAACAAGTGCAACAACAACCAGCCCACCAGACTGGCAGCGATGACGTAAACGGTGGCAAACGCCAGCTGCTTGGGATCCTTGGCTTCGTGGTACTCCTGAATGGCCAGCGCCAGACGTTGGTCAACCTTCTGGCTTGCCAGTTCAAACAGGCCAGCCGACTGGGAACCACCCACGTCATCCTTGACCAAGTAAAAAATAACCTGATCGTCAATATCAAACCGCACCGAATCACCTAGTGGAACGCGTTTGAGCTCATGCCGGCCCCCATTGGCCAGGGCGGTTTGGAGGGCCAGGCTGGCCATCCGTGCGCGCTCAGCCGGTTTGTCCCCGACCAGTTCGGCATGAAAGGTCACGATTAGGCGGTTGTGGAGGTAAAGCGCTGCACCTTGCTCGGCCGGTATCGGGTTTCCCCCCGGCAGAACTTGCGCTTGTGCAGAGGCAGTGATGGGAGCACACAGCAAGGCAGCCTGAACCACGAACAGGCCAACCCAAACTCTCGGTGCGGTTGTAAGCCGCCTCGTCAGGCTGCGGAAGAAATCGAGCACAAGCCTCTCCTGGCAATGATGTGGCATGAGTTTTACACAGTTCAGAACGGTTGACGCCAGCGCCGGCAAGCGTGCTGCAAAAGATGGCACATCGGGTCACTGACCCTTTAAGGCACGACGATAATTGATGGCCTCAGGAGGAATGTTCGTGGACCTTATGTTGTTGTTGAAAGCCGCCATCATGGGCTTGGTGGAAGGGCTGACCGAGTTCCTGCCGATATCGAGCACCGGACATTTGATTTTGGCGGGCGCTCTGTTGGGATTTGATGATGACAAAGCCAAAGTGTTTGACATTGC
>DFWT01000270.1 GCA_002381045.1 Rhodoferax sp. UBA4127 | reverse complement strand
ACCGAGGTGCGCTACAAGGGCGCGAAGACGGTGGCCATCACGCCCGACTACAGCGAGGTGGCCAAGCTGGCGGACATCTGGCTGCACCCCAAGCAAGGCACAGACGCCGCCGTCGCCATGGCCATGGGCCACGTCATCCTGAAGGCTGATGGCGGCAAAGAGCGCAGCGCCTACTTTGACGACTACGTGCGCCGCTACACCGACATGCCCATGCTGGTCATGCTCAAAGAGCACACCACAGCCAGCGGCGAAACCATCATGGTGCCAGACCGCTATGTGCGCGCTTCCGACTTCAACGGCAAACTTGGCCAGGCCAACAACCCCGATTGGAAAACCGTGGCGTTGGACGAGACCGGTAAAGCTGTTCTGCCCAATGGCGCCATCGGCTTTCGCTGGGGCGCCGACGGCCGTGCCGATGCAGGCCAGTGGAATCTGCAGGCCAAAGAGGCGCGCGGCGGCACCGATGTCAAGTTGCGCCTGTCCATGCTCGAATCCGAGGAAGGCTCGCCTGAGGTGGCACGCGTTGGTTTCCCGTACTTTGGCGGCATAGCCTCGGAGCACTTCCCGAACAACCCTGGCGCTGATGTGTTGATTCGCACTGTGCCCACCCACACTTTGTCCCTGGGCAAGGCCGGTGACAAACGCACCGCATTGGTGTGTACCGTGTTTGACTTGCTGGTGGCCAACTACGGTGTGGCCCGTGGCCTGCCGGGTGAAAACTGCGCCAAAAACTTCGACGACAACGTTCCCTACACTCCGGCCTGGCAAGAGCAGATCACCGGTGTGCCGCGCGACCAAATCATCACCATTGCCCGCCAGTTTGCCGACAACGCCGACAAGACGCATGGCAAGTCCATGATCATCATTGGTGCGGCCATGAACCACTGGTACCACGCCGACATGAACTACCGTGGCGTCATCAACATGCTGCTGATGTGCGGCTGTATTGGCCAGTCAGGCGGCGGTTGGGCGCACTATGTGGGTCAGGAAAAGCTGCGCCCGCAAACCGGTTGGGTGCCGTTGGCCTTTGGTACCGACTGGGTTCGCCCGCCCCGGCAAATGAACGGCACCAGCTTCTTCTACGCCCACACTGACCAGTGGCGCTATGAAAAACTGGGCATGGAAGAAGTCATCTCTCCGCTGGCCGACAAAAAGCTTTACGGCGGCAGCATGATCGACTACAACGTGCGTGCCGAGCGCATGGGCTGGTTACCATCTGCGCCGCAGTTGCAAACCAACCCGATGCAAGTGGTACGCGATGCCAAGGCGGCTGGCTTGAGCCCGGTGGACTACACGGTGAAAAGCCTGAAAGACGGCTCGCTCAAACTCAGCTGCGAGGACCCGGACAACCCAGCCAACTGGCCGCGCAATATGTTTGTCTGGCGCTCCAACATTTTGGGTTCCAGCGGCAAAGGCCACGAGTATTTTCTGAAGCACCTGCTGGGCACCAGCAACGGCGTGCAGGGCAAGGATTTGGGCAAAGACCAAGCCAAACCCAGCGAGGTGAAGTGGCACGACAAGGCCCCTGAAGGCAAGCTGGACCTGGTGGTCACGCTTGACTTCCGCATGAGCACCACCTGTCTCTATTCCGATATCGTGTTGCCGACCGCAACCTGGTACGAAAAGAACGACATGAACACCAGTGACATGCACCCGTTCATTCACCCTTTGAGCACGGCCGTCGACCCCGCTTGGCAAGCCCGCAGCGACTGGGAAATCTACAAAGGTTTCGCCAAGAAATTCAGCGAACTGTGTGTTGGCCACCTCGGTGTAGAGCATGAGATGGTGTTGACACCCATCATGCACGACACCCCCGGTGAACTGGCCCAGCCCTTTGACGTGAAAGACTGGAAAAAAGGCGAAGTCGATCTGATTCCCGGCAAAACCGCGCCCCAAATGGCGGTGGTCGAGCGTGACTATCCGAACACCTTCAAGCGCTTTACCTCGCTCGGCCCGCTGATGAACAAGCTGGGCAATGGCGGAAAAGGCATCGGCTGGAATACGCAAACCGAGGTCAAGCAGCTTGGTGAACTCAATGGCATCGTGTGTGCTGAAGGCGTGTCTTGCGGTATGCCCAATATCGTCACAGACATTGACGCTTGCGAAGTGATCTTGCAGTTGGCCCCAGAGACCAATGGCCATGTGGCGGTCAAGGCCTGGGAGGCACTGGGCAAACAAACCGGGCTGGACCACACCCACCTGGCCATTCACCGGGAAGACGAAAAAATTCGCTTTAGGGACATTCAGGCGCAGCCGCGCAAGATCATTTCCAGCCCGACCTGGAGCGGCATTGAGTCCGAGACCGTGTCGTACAACGCCGGCTACACCAACGTACACGAGATGATCCCATGGCGCACCCTGACCGGTCGTCAGCAGTTCTACATGGANNACAAGGAAATTGCGCTGAACTTCATCACACCGCACCAAAAGTGGGGCATCCACTCCACCTACAGTGACAACTTGATGATGCTGACCTTGAGCCGGGGTGGCCCCATCATCTGGCTGAGTGAAGACGATGCCAAGAGTGCAGGGATTGTGGACAACGACTGGGTTGAGTTGTTCAACATCAACGGTGCCATTGCGGCCCGTGCGGTAGTGAGCCAGCGCGTCAACAACGGCATGGTGCTGATGTACCACGCCCAGGAAAAAATGATCAACACCCCCGGCTCGGAAATCAC
>DFWT01000029.1:16258-16408 GCA_002381045.1 Rhodoferax sp. UBA4127 | reverse complement strand
TCATGCAGGAGGTCTCTGAAGAAAGCGTGATTGACGCCATCGCGCTGAGCTTTCGACTCACCCCCAAAGAGGCCGAGGTGCTTTACTGGGTGGTCAAGGGCAAGATCAACCGTGACATTGCCGGCATTCTGGGCAGCAGCCCGATGACCG
>DFWT01000029.1:0-16213 GCA_002381045.1 Rhodoferax sp. UBA4127 | reverse complement strand
TTTTGGGACCAAATCACGCGCGGGGTGGCACCAGGAATCTCCAACTGCTGTAGGCAGGCGCCTTTTGCCCCAAAGCCCGTTCGCCTGACCCAACCACCCTGCCTCAACAGTGTGGCTGATGACAGATTTGGAAGATATCAAGCGCCAGCCTAGGTACGGCAGGCGCTCACAGCTATCAATACCGGTGCAAATTTCATCCTCTTCGCCTGGAGTCTGGGGGCAGTGCGTTCTGTTCCGTGTCACCCGCCCTGCGGACTCCTTCTTTACCTACGCAGAACGCTCTGCCACCCAGACTCCCGGATGTCGTGGTTTCCTGCGCAGCTTCAAACGCCCTCAAGGCGTGGTGATTGGGTCAAGTGACCGGGCTTTGGGGTACAAGGCGTGCGGCTACAGGTCTCGGCGTGCTGATTTGTAACCCCGCGCGTGATTGCACCCCAAAACCGCACGCACCTGACCCAGTCGCCGCGCCGTGCATCGAAACGTCTTGTTGCGCACTTAAGATGTTCCCCATGGCAGCACGTGGGAACGCTTTGACCACCTGGCGGCCTGAGTCGTCCCACATTGCTTTGAATAAACCCTGACCCGACTAATGGGCGGTCAGCGGGCTGTCTATCGCAGCTTCTTTCCGGGGACCCGGTGCGGCTGTGCGGGCCAGCAAGGTATACATGGTGGGCACCACAAACACGGTCAACAACGTGCCTAAAGACATGCCACCGACGATCACCCAACCGATCTGGTGACGGCTTTCCGCACCAGCGCCTGTGGCAATCGCCAATGGCACTGCCCCAAGCACCATGGCTCCGGTGGTCATCATGATCGGACGCAGACGCTGGGCGGCAGACTGCTTGATGGCGGCCAGCGTGTCCAAGCCATGCTCGCGCAACTGATTGGCAAACTCAACAATCAAAATGCCGTGTTTGGTGATCAGGCCCACCAAGGTAATCAATCCAATCTGGCTGAACACGTTGAGCGTGCCGCCTGAAAACTTAAGCGCCAACAGCGCTCCAGCCATGGACAGCGGCACACTGAGCAAAATCACAAATGGATCGACGAAACTCTCGAACTGCGCAGCCAGAACCAAAAAGATAAACAGCAGCGCCAAGGCAAACACCAGCGACAAGGATTCAGAAGACTTTTTGAACTCGCGGCTGATGCCGTTCAAGTCAGTCGCGTAACCGGTCTTGAGCACTTTCTGCGCCGTGGCATCCATGAAGTTCAAGGCTTCGCCCACTGAATAGTCCGCGGTCAGGTTGGCGGTGATGGTGGCAGAGCGGCGCTGCCCGAAATGGATCAATTCCCGCGGCACCACCACCTCGTGAATTTTGACCAAGGCAGACAAGGGGATCAGTTCTGCACCTTTGCCACGCACAAAGATTTTTTCAATGTCGTCGGGTGTGTCGCGGCCACTGGGTGCGGTTTGCACGATCACGTCGTACTGCTGACCATCGCGTTTGTAACGGGTGACCTTGCGACCCCCAAGCATGGTCTCGATGGCGCGGGCGATCAAATCCACACTGACGCCCATATCGGCGGCGCGCTCTCGGTCCACCTCCAGTTTGATCTCGGGCTTGTTCAGGCGCAAATCAGTGTCCACCTGCACAAAGCCGGGGTTCTTGGCCAGTTCGTCCTGAAACGCCCGCACGGTTTGCGCCAGGTTCTGATAGCTCTCCGAGGTGATGATGACGAACTCGATGGGCCGACTACTGAATCCCTGGCCCAAGGACGGCGGCGTGATCGGAATGGCGGTGACACCTGACAGCCCGGCCACCCGAGGGGTCATGGCGCGGGCCATGTCCAGCGTGGTACGGGTGCGGTCTTCCCACGGCTTGGCCCTGAAAAAGATGTTGCCCTGCGACACAGTAGGGTTGCCAATGGTGGAAAAAATCCGATCAAACTCGGGGTAATCAGCCGCAATGCTTTCTATGCTACGCGCATAGCGGTCGGTGTAGGCCAGCGTAGCGCCATCGGGCGCATTGATGCGGGCCAGCACCACACCCCGGTCTTCAAGGGGCGAAAGTTCACGCTTTAAGTCACCCATCGCCCACCATGACACCAAGCCACTAGCCAGCATGACCAGCAGCACCAAATAGCGCCGTTCGAGCAACCAGCCCAGCATTTTTGCGTAGGTTCGTGTGATCCATTCCAGCACTGTTTCCATGTGCGAATCAAACCAGGTGGGGTTCGGGTTGTGACGCAACAACAATGACGACAACATAGGCGAGAGCGTGAGCGCCACCAACCCCGAAACCACGACGGCCCCGGCCAGCGCCAGTGCAAACTCGGTAAAGAGGCGCCCGGTGCGCCCCGGCGAAAACGCCAGTGGCGCGTACACCGCCACCAAGGTCATGGTCATGGCCACAATGGCAAAGCCCACCTCCCGCGATCCCTTGATAGCGGCTTGAAACGGCGGCATACCTNNATCGCCAGCACCAGCGCCAACAAAGTGAGTGTGTTGATGCTGAAACCTGCGAAGGACATTAGTGCAAAGCTGCCAATCAGCGCCACAGGGATGGTCACCAACGGGATAAGCGAGGCACGCAGGGTGCGCAAAAACACAAAAATTACCAGGGCCACCAACACCGCAGCTTCCACAATGGTCCTGAACACCGCTTTGATGGACTGGTCAATGAACACCGAGTTGTCGTTGGNNCGAGCGGTCGATGAACACCGAGTTGTCGTTGGCAACCTCAATTTGCACACCAGGCGGCAAATCCCGGCGCAATTTGTCCAGCAATTTCATCACCCCGGCTGACAAATCCAAGGGATTGGCAGTGGATTGTTTGACGACACCCACACCCACTGAATCGCGCCCATTGAGGCGCACAAACGAGCGTTCATCCACCGGGGCTTGCACCACCCGCGCCACATCCCCGATGCGGATGGCTTGCCCATTGACGCTGCGAATCACCACTTGGGCAAACTCGCGCGGTTGCTGCAGGTCGGTGGCGGCCGTCACATTGAACTCGCGCTGTTGACTCTCGATGCGCCCAGCTGGCACTTCCAGATTGGCACGGCGCAACGCGTCTTCCAGGTCTTGCACCGTGAGCTTGTAGGCCGCCAGTTTGTCTGGGTCAACATAGATGCGCATGGAAAACAAACGCTCACCATAAATGTTGACTTCGGCGGCGCCAGGCGCGGTTTGCAGTATGGGCTTGACCAGGTTGTTGGCCATGTCGGACAACTGCAGCGCGCTGTGCGTGTCTGAGCTGAGCGCTAGAAAAATCACCGGGAAGGACTCGGCTTCCACCTTGGCGATCACAGGCTCGTCAATGCCTTGCGGCAAGCGCTGCCGCACTCGGGTGACCTTGTCACGCACATCGGCGGCTGCGGCATCGGCATCGCGGCTGAGCACAAACTTCACCGAAATCTGGCTGCGCTCCTGGCGGCTGGTGGATGTGATGACGTCCACGCCCTCAATGCCCGAGAGCGAGTCTTCGAGCACCTTGGTGACCTGGGCTTCCATCACCTCGCTGGAGGCACCACTGAACGAGGTGGTGACCGACACCACGGGTTCATCAATTTTGGGGTATTCGCGCACCGTCAGACGTTCGAAGGACACCGCGCCGATCAGGACAATCAGCAAGGACAACACGGTCGCAAAGACCGGACGACGAATCGAGGTTTCGGCCAGTTGCATCTAGGGGCTCCCGGGCTTAGCGGCTGGCTGCGCTGGCAGCCTGGCTTGCACCACTGGTGGGTGCCGACGCGCCAGCAGCCGACCCGGGCTTGCCACCTGGCTTGCCGAGTTCCACCACCCGAAGCGGTGAGCCGTCTTTTTGCAAACGCTGCTGACCCGCCACTACCACTGTGTCACCCAGCACCACCCCGTCGACAATTTCAACCTTACCCGTGCGCCGCACACCGAGTTTGACTTCTTGGCGCAGCGAAACGAGTTTGGCATCGGAGGGCATTTGAGCGTCTGCGGCTGGCGCCACTGCCTTGATCACATACTGCTTGCCGCCTTGGGGCACGATTGCTTCCTCGGGCACCACCAAGGCCGCATCGTTGACAGAAAACACGGTGGTAACCCGGGCAAACATGTTGGACCGCAACTGTCCTGCAGCCTCGTTGCTGCCACCGGCTTTGCCCTTGGCTGAGTCAGGCTTTTTGCTGCCAGCCTGCGCGGCCTTGTCTGCTGGCTTGGCCGCACTGCTTACAAGCGCCCGCACACCGACCGAGCGGCCGTTGGCATCAAGTAGCGGGTCCACCGCCTCCACCACTGCCTTGAAACTGCGGCCGGGCAGCGCGTCAATCGTCAACTCCACGGTTTGACCCGGCCTCACTTTGGCACCCACCCGCTCAGGCAAGCGGTAGTCGACCAGCATTTGCCGGCTGTCTTCCAGGGGCACCAGGTCCGCACCGTCCTTGACGTAGTCACCCACGTTCACGAGACGGATACCGGCCGTGCCATCAAACGGTGCACGCACCGCCATGCGGTCCAGGCGTGCTTGCGACAGCGCCACCTGGGCTTGCGCCACCTTGAGGTTTGCCAAGCTGGTGTCCAGCGTTTGTTGTGCCACAAAGTTGGCCGCCACCAGCTCTTGGGTGCGCTTGTAGCTGGCCTGAGCTATCGCCAGTTGGGCTTGGGACTGCTGCAATTCGGCGCGCTGCAACTGATCGTCAAACTGCACCAGAATCTGCCCCTTGCGCACCGAGCCACCGTCTTTGAAGTTCAAGGCGCTGATGCGGCCCACCAGTTCAGGGCGCAGCATTACGCTCTGGCGGGCACGCAAACTGCCCACCGCTTGCACATCATCGCGCAGGGTCTGCAACTCTACTTTGGCAATCTCAACACCCGCCACCCGGGGTAAGGCCGGCGAGCCCGGCGAACTGCCAGTGCTGGCTGGACCGGCGGATGGCCTGGCACCGCCAGTGATGGCTGTCGGTGCTTTGGGTTGCAACTGGTACCACCAAGCGGCACCACCTGCCAAGGCAATGCCAGCGACGGCCAAGGCGGTAAAGGAAAGTTTGCGAGCCATAGGGTTGTCCGGTCAAAGAGCGTAAGTTCTGAAGCTTACTGTAGCGGCATTGATTCTCTGCGACGCATCAGTCACCACCTTTACACCGGCTTCACATTTGCCACAAAGGGGCATGTCATCCCTGTCGCAAAACCAGGTCCACGCCCTGGTTGGCCAATTGATCGGCCCGCTCGTTGCCGGGATGACCGTTGTGGCCCCGCACCCAACGCCATTCAATTTGATGCAATCCACTGTTCACCAAGCTATCGAGCCGCTGCCACAGGTCGACATTCTTTACCGGTGCCTTGGTGGCGGTTTTCCAGCCACGTGCCTTCCAGCCGGGCAGCCACTCGGTCATGCCCTTGAGCACATACTGACTGTCCACATGCAGCGTCACCTTGCACGGACGCTTCAACGCGGTCAGTGCTTCAATCACGGCCATCATTTCCATGCGGTTGTTGGTGGTCTCAAGCTCACCGCCGAATAGCTCCTTGCGGGCATCGGCCGATTGGAGCAATGCCCCCCAACCACCTGGCCCCGGGTTGCCCTTGCAGGCGCCGTCGGTGTAAATGTCAACTGGATTCATGGGTATCAAATGAAATTGGTGATTCCAAGGTATTTATGCCTGTAGCCCTTGTATTACCTGCGCTATTAGCTACAGTAACAGGAGCGGTCGGCAGCCGGATGACAGGGCGCCAGCGGGGGTTGATCAGTGTGGTGCTAAACACTCGCTTGACGGCCACCAAGCAATACACCGCGCCGAGTATCGGCCACCAGCGCGCGCCCAAGCGATCCATCCAGGCAAAACGCGCCAACCAATGCTCACTGTCCAGGGCCGGGCGATAACAGCCAAACTCACCTGACTCCAGTTCCAGACCAAGCAGACGCAACCAGTCGCGGATGCGGCGGTAGCCAATGAATTCGCCGGCCTCCGGCAAAAACATCCCGTTCAGCCCAAAACGTCGGTACAAATGGCCGCGCTGCTGGCGAAAGCCCCACAGGCTCAGCGGGTTCAGACCACATATCACAACACGGCCTTCTGGCACCAGCACGCGCTCTACCTCACGCAGCGCGGCATGCGGGTGACTGGTGAGTTCCAGGGTATGCGGCAAAACCACCAGATCAAGACTGTTGTCCGGAAACGGCAAGGCCCCAAAATGGGTGACAAAGGTGGCCTGCGGGTGCGGGCTTTCGGTGGCCAGCCAGCGATGCGGCATGCGGTTGGTGGCCAGTGCGTCCAGTTCTGGCATGCCAAGCTGCAAGGCATGGAACCCAAAGGCATTGCCCACAGCCGCATCCATTTGACGCTGCTCCCATGCCAGCAGGTAAGACCCTGGGGGGGTGGCCAGCCATTCGTGCAAACCTATACTTGGGTCACCCATGAAGTTAATTCCGATACCTGCGTTCAATGACAACTACATCTGGATGCTGCATGACACGCAGCAGGCGCTGGTGGTGGATCCGGGCGATGCGCAGCCGGTGCGTGAAGCTCTGGCCCAGCATCAACTGACATTGGCCGCGATTCTAGTCACGCACCACCATGGGGACCACACGGGAGGGGTTGATGAACTCCGACAAGCCACAGGGGCAAAGGTGTTTGGCCCGTCGCGTGAGCCCATGCCCGAGCCACTGCAACGCCTTCAAAACGGTGAGTTTGTCGACTTGCTTGGCCTGCGTTTTCAAGTGCTTGATGTGCCTGGCCATACCGCTGGTCACATCGCTTACTTTGCGGAGGAACCCGGTGAGTCGCCTCTGCTGTTTTGTGGCGACACCCTGTTCAGTGCCGGCTGTGGCCGCCTGTTTGAAGGCACCCCCGCCCAGATGCTGGACTCACTGACCCGCCTGGCTGGCCTGCCAGATGCCACTCGGGTGTGTTGTGCCCACGAGTACACCTTGAGCAGTCTGCGTTTTGCACTGGCCGTTGAACCCTTCAACGCGGACACCTTGGCCTACCAGGCCCGCGCCAAGCAGCTTCGCGCCAGTAATATGCCCACCCTGCCGTCGTCGATTGGTCTTGAAAGGGCAGTGAACCCTTTTCTGCGCACGCACTTGCCCCACGTGGCGTCGGCCGTGACGCAGATGGATGCCAAGGCACAAGACCCGGTTGGCGTGTTTGCCGCCTTGCGAACCTGGAAAGATCAGTTTTGAAAGCGTTGATTCATGCGCTGGCCATGGCCAGTTTGTTGTGGCTTGCCGGATGCGCAACCACCTCGCCTGAGGTGCCAAGCCCCGTACCGCCGAGTCCACCGAGCAGCGTGGTTGCGCTCCCACCACTGCCTGCACCGGAATCCAGACCCGGCACGGCCGTCTATCCCCTGGGCAGTCTTAAGCCGTTGGCCAACACCACATTGGGTGCCAACAGCGTGCATGCCCTGCTGCCACCCACCGACATTTGGGATCGCATTCGCCGAGGCTTTGCCATGCCCGACCTGGACAGCGATCTGGTGCGTGAACGTGAGCTGTGGTACAGCAGCCGCCCGGACTACATTGCCCGCATGACCGAGCGCGGCAGCAAGTACCTGTTCTACATCGTCGAGGAGTTGGAGAGGCGCAATATGCCCAGCGAATTGGCGCTGTTGCCCTTCATTGAAAGTGCCTTCAATCCGCAAGCGGTGTCGAGCGCCAAGGCCGCCGGCATGTGGCAGTTCATGCCAGCCACCGGCCGCAGTTTCGACCTCAAGCAAAACATGTTTCGGGACGACCGGCGTGACGTGCTGGCCTCCACCCGTGCCGCGCTGGACTACCTTCAAAAACTCTACGGCATGTTTGGTGACTGGCACTTGGCACTTGCCGCCTACAACTGGGGCGAAGGAAGCGTGCAGCGCGCCATCAACAAGGCCAAAAAAACCGGTGCGGGCACGGGTTACCCGGATCTGAGCATGCCGATGGAAACCCGTCTGTACGTCCCCAAACTGCAGGCCGTGAAAAACATTGTGGCCAACCCGGACAACTTTCGGGTCACCCTGCCTGATATCGACAACCACCCCTATTTCCAAACGGTTGAGATCCGGCGCGACATTGACGTGGCGCTGGCTGCCAAGTTTGCCGAGGTCTCACTCGACGATTTCAGGGCGTTGAACCCATCGGCCACCAAGCCGGTGCTGCTGGCTTCTGGCACGCCGCAAATCCTGCTGCCCTGGGACAACGCCGAGCGCTTTCAGAACAACCTGGAAACCTACACCGGTGGTCGCCTGGCAAATTGGACGGCCTGGATTGCGCCCACCACCCTGAAACCTGCTGAAGCAGCCAAGCGGGTGGGCATGAGCGAGGCCGACCTGCGCGCGGTCAACCAGATTCCGTCCCAGATGCTGATTCGGGCCGGTTCCACCTTGCTCGTGCATCGCCCGCCGGGCATGTCGGTGGATGTGTCCGAGCGCATTGCCGACTCCGGACAGTTGTCTCTGGCACCAGAGCGCATACCGAAAAGAACGACAGTGAAAGCCGGCAAAAAAGAAACCGTCACCAGTCTGGCCCAGCGCTACAAGCTGAGCCCGCAGGACGTGGCGACCTGGAACAAACTCAGCGCCACATCCGCATTGAAACCAGGTCAGTCGGTGGTGGTGTACCTGCTCAAGAGTGCCAAGACGCCGTCTGGCAAATCAAACCGCCAACCCACAGCGCGCAAAAAAACGGGTCGTGCGGTCAAAAAGTAGGAGCCGAGCGCTCCATTGACTCAGTGGTAGCCGGCGAAAAAAATGGCAATGTTCACTGCCAACGCCAAGCTCCAGACCAAACTGCGCAGATTGGCCATGCCAGCCACGTACAGCAGGATGAACACCATGCGCAGCACCACATAGACAAAGGCCAGCAGGTCCAACCGGAATTGGTAGGCACCCATCTGGTGGGCGATGATCACGGCCCCCATGAAGAACGGTAGCGCCTCAAAACTGTTGGCCTGCGCGGCGTTGGCACGGGCGCGCCAACCGGTTTGCCGGGCCAGCCAGGCGCGCGGGTCAACGTTGTCAAAACCGCCCTGGCTACGTGGCTTGCCAAAGCTGCCCCATTTGGCGATGCCAGCGCAAACGATGGGCAGAAACACGGCCACCAGCACACACCAATAGGCCACTGTGAAATGCGTTGCCATGGCGACTCCTTTGCGGTTTAACGGCGGTCCACCAGCGCGTGAGCGATGGTGCCTAAATCAACATACTCCAACTCGCTGCCTACCGGCACGCCACGCGCCAGCCGTGTGATTTGCAGGCCACGGGCCTTCAGGCCTTCGCTGATCACATGCGCAGTGGCCTCACCCTCGGCGGTGAAGTTGGTCGCCAAAATCACCTCTTGCACGGTGCCGTCGAGCGCACGGTCAAACAACTTTTTCAAGCCAATGTCATGCGGGCCGATGCCGTCGAGCGGGCTGAGTTTGCCCATCAGCACAAAGTAGCGACCCTTGTAGGCACCGGTGCGCTCCACTGCCGACTGATCGGCCGGTGTTTCAACCACACACAGCTTGCTGGCGTCACGCCGCACGTCCAGGCAAGTGGCGCACACCTGCGCTTCAGTGAACGTATGGCACAGCGCGCAATGCTGAATGTTTTGGCTGGCCTGGGCCAAGGCTTGCGACAGCGCCTGTGCCCCGCCCCGGTCATGCTGCAGCAAATGAAAAGCCATGCGCTGCGCCGACTTCACCCCCACCCCCGGCAGCCGGCGTAGCGCCTGGATCAGGGCTTCAAGGGCGTTGGTGTCGGACATTGATCAGAATGGAAACTTCATTCCACCCGGCAAACCGGGCATGCCCGCGGTAATCTTGCCCATCTTCTCACCCGAGGTCTCTTCGGCCTTGCGCACCGCCGCGTTGAATGCAGCAGCCACCAAGTCTTCCAGCATGTCTTTGTCTTCGGCCAGCAAGCTGGGGTCAATGGTGACGCGACGCACATCGTGTTTGCAAGTCATCACAACCTTCACCAGTCCGGCTCCAGATTCACCGGAAACTTCAATATTGCCCAGTTCGTCCTGGGCTTTTTTCATGTTGTCCTGCATCGCCTGTGCCTGCTTCATGAGGCCAGCGAGTTGTCCTTTGTTGAACATAAATTTCCTTGCGTCTTTGGTTATTGAAGTGAGGTGAATCGGGCGACGGCCGCCTGAGTCAGGATAGAGTTGCTACCGGCCAGAATGCCTAGCCCGGTTTGATACTGCCGGGGACGATTTTCGCCCCAAAATCACGCATCAAGGCTTGAACCACAGGATCGTCAAACACGATTTTCTCTGCAGCCAATTGCCGCTCGGCGGCAGCCGCTGCGTTGCGCTTGGCAGGGCTGTCTGTCACCCGGCCGACTTCAGCCACCAGCCGCACCGGGTAGCCAGCAACGGCCAGGGCAGCCGCCAGCCGGTCGCGGCTGCCGGGCTGGTTGAGAGACTCGCGCTCCACACGCAACAGCCATTGCCCTTCATCGCGTGCCACCAACTGCGCTTGCAAGGCGAGTTCGCGCACCATGGCGGTGATCGCTTCGCTGGCGATCAAGGCCTGCACGGTGGCATACCAAAAATCACCCTCGGCGCTCGGCTGCACAGCGGCTGTGGCTAAACCCGTCGGTTGATCGCGCCGCGCTTCAGGCAGCTCACGCACCTGAACCGCTTCAATGTTTGTAGCTACTTGCCCAGGTTCCATCTGGGCTAAAGGTCTTTTTTTCTCAAAGCCTGGCGAGGCTACTGATACCGCCGTCGATGGAGTTGACATGCCACGCACCGGCAAATGCTGACCCACAGGGGTATTTTCATTTGCTACGGAAGGTGTAGCTGATTGCGCTTGTTTTACCTGGGCTACAGTCAGATTTTCCTTGAACTCAGAGGCATGGCCCGTGGCGGAGCGTGCTGGGGGAACTTGCGCAGCTTGGGGCGCACTGACCGCCGCTGGCGCTGGCTTGGTTGCGGCAGGTGGTGGTTCAGAAACCGGTCGCGGAGCAAGGTTCAGAGTTTTTTTTTCCAGCGACACTGCAGCTGCGGGCTTAAAGGCCAGCAGACGCAGCAGCACCATGGTCAGGGCGGCATATTCGTCTGGTGCCAAGCCCAAATCAGCCCGGCCATGCAGACACATGCTGTAAAGCAATTGGGTCTCGTCGGGCGGCATCAGCGCTGTCAGCTGCGTCAGCTCGGCGGCCTCAGGATCACTGTCGTCGGCGGCAGCGTCAGGCACCGCTTGCAGCACGGCCATGCGTTGCAGCACGCTGCTCATTTCTTCCAGGGTGGACGCCGCGCTCAGGCCCTGCGTGCGCAGCGCCTCCGAAGTTTCCACCACGGCTTTGCCATCGCCCTGCGCCAAAGCTTGAATGAGGGTGAACACGTAAGAACGGTCCACACTGCCCAGCATCTGACGCACGGTGGCCTCAGCCAACACGCCCGCCCCAAAAGCGATGGCTTGGTCGGTCAGGCTGAGTGCATCTCGCATGGAGCCGCGTGCGGCCCGCGCCAGCAAACGCAAGGACGGCAGGTCGGAGCTGACTTGTTCGGTCGCCAGCACACCTTGCAGATGTTCGCGAATGGTCTCCGGCGCCATCGGTCGCAGATTGAATTGCAGGCAACGTGACAGCACCGTCACCGGCACCTTTTGTGGGTCAGTGGTGGCCAGCACAAACTTCAGGTATTCAGGTGGCTCTTCCAGCGTTTTCAACATGGCGTTGAACGCCGTGTTGGTGAGCATGTGCACCTCGTCGATCATGAACACCTTGAAGCGCCCCTGCACTGGCTTGTATACCGCCTGCTCCAACAGCGCCTGTACTTCGTCTACCCCGCGGTTGGAGGCCGCATCCAGCTCGGTGTAATCGACAAACCGACCGCTATCAATGTCGGTGCAGGCCTGGCATACCCCACAAGGGCTAGCAGTGATTCCACCTGTGCCATCCGGACCCTGGCAGTTAAGCGACTTGGCCAGAATGCGCGACACCGTGGTTTTGCCCACACCGCGCGTGCCGGTGAACAGGTAAGCATGATGCAAGCGCTGGGTCGTCAAGGCATTGGTGAGCGCCTGCACCACATGGTCCTGGCCCACCATCTCGGTGAAATTGCGCGGACGGTATTTGCGGGCGAGCACAAGGTAAGACATCGATTGATTCTAAAGGGCGGCCACTTCGCATCTCGGCATGGACACTACTTGAGGCTCTACAATGACTCGCGACGGGCCTTCCCACATGGGGAAGCGGCCAACCGGGTCAGGTGGGGAACCAAGCAGCCCTAACTGTGGAGCCAGTGCTGGGGTCAAGGCTCGTCAACCTTCTTTTCAAAATTGCTTCTTTTGTTGAAGCAATCTACCCTTATCGGATAAGGGCTAGTGCCAAATTTCTTTAGTAAAGTATTCCCAATCGCCTGGCCTGCTCGGTCAATTCAGCGCGAAAGGTCGGGTCCGCAATACCAATCAGCTCGCGCGCCCGCTGACCAGCCGACTTGCCCCGCAGCTGCGCTACGCCAAATTCGGTGACCACGTAGTTGATGTCGTTCTTGCTGGTGCTCACATGGGTGCCAGGCGTCAGCATCGGCACGATGCGGGAAATGCTGTCGTTCTTTGCGGTGGACGGCAGCACAATGAAAGCCTTGCCGCCATTGGAGCGGTTGGCAGCGCGCACAAAGTCCGACTGGCCGCCGGTGCCGGAGTACGGCAAGTGTCCCAGGCTTTCAGAACCACACTGGCCAAGCAAATCAATCTGTAAGGTGGCATTGATCGCCACCAAATTGTCATTGCGGCCGGCCAGATCCGGGTCGTTGGTGAAATCGACCGGGTGAATCTCCAGCGCCGGGTTGCGGTCCATGAATTTGTACAGCTTGGCCGAACCGAGTGCGAAGGTCGCGACCATCTTGCCGGGCAAGTAATTCTTGCGCCTGTTGGTGACGGCGCCGCTTTCCAGCAGTGTCAGGATGCCGTCGCCGATCATCTCTGTGTGAATGCCCAAATCACGTTTGCTGGTGAGTTGCATCACTACGGCGTCCGGAATGCCACCGTAGCCTATTTGCAGTGTGGATCCGTCGTCAATCATGTCCGCTACATATTTGCCGATGGCCTCTTGCACCGGGCCGATTTTGGGCAGGCCCACTTCCAAAACTGGCTCACTGCTCTCGACAAAGGCAGACACCTGGGAGATGTGCACATGGCAGTTGCCATAGGCAAACGGCACATTCGGGTTGACTTCCAGCACCACCGCGCGGGCCTTGGCTACGGCTGCCATGGTGTAGTCGGCGCCCAGGCTGAGCGAAAAGTAGCCATGGGCATCCATGGGCGATGCCATGCTGAACACCACATCCGAGGCNNAAATCAACCCAACCCGCCTGCCCGCCTGCTCTGGTGGCGCCACCGTAAAACAGCGCCAAGTGGCGGACATGGGCCACAGTTTCGGGGTCGATGTAGCCGTATTTGCGCACAGCCAAAATCTGCGCGACCTTGACATCATGCAGGCGCAGGCGCTGCTCAGACAGCGCTGTTAGCAGCGCTGGTGGCTCGCCCACGCCAGTGGGCACGATGATGTGGTCACCGTCTTTGACCAGGCTGACTGCATCGGCGGCTGACCTTTTTTTCTGTTCATAAAGTTGTGCAACTGACATCGTTTTCCCCTTGTCTTAAAAAGTTCACCACACCCTGCCCCGCCACCGCGCCGCTGGCCAAGCAGGCGGTGAGCAAATAACCACCGGTCGGCGCCTCCCAATCCAGCATTTCACCGGCACAAAACACACCCGGCATAGATTCAAGCATCAAAGCCGGGGTCATGGCCTCAAACAGCACGCCACCCGCGCTGCTGATGGCCTCGTCCAGCGGACGCGCGGCCGCCAGTGAAATCGGCAGCACCTTGATGGCCTGCGCCAGCTGCACGGGGTCATGCAATTGCGGCTCAGTGAGCAACTCGTAAAGCAAACCTGCCTTGATGCCATCCAGACGCAAACGGCTTTTGAGATGGCTCGACAAAGAACGCGAACCCCGGGGGTGCTGCAACTCGGTGAGCACCCGCTCATGTGACAGGTCAGGCAACAAATCAAGCTGCGCCGTCGCGCAGCCGTGCGCCAGAATTTCATCGCGAAGCAGGTGCGATGCCGCGTAGATCAAACTGCCCTCCAGCCCGGTGGCAGTGGCCACAAACTCACCTTTTCGGGTGAATGTGGTGCCCCTGGAATCGGCAAAAGTCAACCGCACCAATTTGAAAGGTTGCCCGGCAAACCGCTCGGCAAAATGGGGGCTCCAGCCACCCTGAACGTCAAAGCCACAGTTGGCTGGCAGCAGGGGTGCCACCGGCACGCCACGGGCTTGCAGCCAGGGCACCCAAGCCCCGTTGGACCCCAAACGGGACCAACTGCCGCCGCCCATCGCCAACACCAGCCCATCCACCTGCACCTGCAGTTTGCCGGACGGGCTATCAAACTCAAGTTCTTTCAGCAAGCCGTCGGCCGACAAACTGGCATTTGACCCGCTAGTCTGCCAGCCTGACCAGCGGTGGCGCATGAAAAACCGCACTGGTTCGCCGGTTTTGGGATGGCGCAAGCGTGTGAGCCACGCACGCAACAATGGCGCGGCCTTCATGTCTTTGGGAAACACGCGACCGGAACTGCCCACAAAGGTTTCAATGCCCAGTGAGGCCGCCCATTGCCGAACGCTGGCGGCATCAAACGCCTTGAACAAACCCTCAATTTGCTGACGCCGCTGTCCATAGCGCGAGGCAAAGAGTGCAGCTGGTTCTGCATGCGTCAAATTGAGCCCGCCTTTGCCCGCCAAGAGAAACTTGCGACCGATGCTGGGCATGGCATCAAACACGCTTACCCGAATGCCAGCGGCTGACAAGACTTCGGCAGCCATGAGGCCAGCCGGCCCTGCACCGATCACGGCCACGGTTTTCATCGCTCGCACCCAGTGTCCCAAACGTTTCCCGTTTCTGTCACAATTTCAAGCATCGTTATTATTTCAAACCCAAGTTTTAGGATATCCCATGGCCAGCGACCTGATCAAACACGTGTCCGACACATCTTTCGAGGAAGACGTTCTGAAATCCAGTACGCCCGTTCTGGTGGATTATTGGGCCGAGTGGTGTGGTCCTTGCAAAATGATTGCCCCGATTTTGGACGAGGTTTCTGCGGCCTACGAAGGAAAAGTCCAGATTGCCAAAATGAATGTGGATGAAAACCGCGAAATTCCAGCCAAATTTGGCATTCGTGGCATTCCAACCTTGATGCTGTTCAAGGATGGCCAGTTGGCCGCCACCAAGGTTGGCGCCATGAGCAAGGCTCAACTCACCGCATTCATCGACCAGCAACTGGCCTGATGTTCCAAACGACTGGCACATCTGCCAGTCGAAAGTGCGACCAACAGCATCCGGACGCCTTTTTCCTGTCATAATCAAATCGCGCGCTGGCTTTTACCAAAACCCAGTGCGAGTCACAGGCGCAACGCCATGACGGCTTGAAACGCATCAAGCCCTGCGCGCCACCTCTCCCCCAAGACAGTTTTCGCATACACCCACCGAGTCAATTCATGCACTTAAACGAACTCAAGGCACTGCACGTCTCCGAAGTCCTCAAACAAGCCGAAGATCTTGAGATCGAAAACACCGGGCGCATGCGCAAACAGGAGTTGATGTTTGCCATCATCAAAAAGCGCGCCCGTGCCGGCGAACAGATTTTTGCCGACGGCGTGCTCGAAATATTGCCCGACGGCTTTGGCTTTTTGCGCAGCCCAGACACCAGCTACACCGCCAGCACAGACGATATTTACATCAGTCCCAGCCAGGTTCGCCGCTTCAATTTGCATACCGGCGACATGATTGAAGGCGAAGTCCGCACACCGAAAGACGGCGAGCGCTACTTTGCCTTGAACAAACTCGAAAAGGTCAATGGCGGGGGGCCAGAGGAAAACAAACACAAGGTGATGTTTGAAAACCTGACGCCGCTGTTTCCCAACAAGCAAATGCGCTTGGAGCGTGAAATCAAAGGTGACGAGAACATCACTGGCCGCATCATTGACATCATCGCCCCGATTGGCAAAGGCCAGCGCGCGCTGCTGGTGGCGCCGCCCAAAAGCGGCAAAACCGTGATGATGCAGCACATTGCCCATGCGATTTCGGCCAACTATCCCGAGATTCACATGATGGTGTTGCTGGTGGATGAGCGCCCTGAAGAAGTGACCGAAATGCAGCGCACCGTCAAAGGTGAAGTGATTGCATCCACGTTCGATGAGCCTGCGGCACGCCACGTGCATGTGGCTGAAATGGTCATTGAGCGCGCCAAGCGCCTAGTCGAGTTGAAAAAAGACGTGGTGATCCTGCTCGATTCCATCACCCGCCTGGCCCGCG
>DFWT01000007.1 GCA_002381045.1 Rhodoferax sp. UBA4127 | reverse complement strand
GGGGAAATAGACTTAATGGAGCAGCGGGGCGGTAGTGCAGCCGATAAGACTTTGGTGCTGGGCACCATTCACACCCGGTTCAACAATTACTTCAACGGCACACAGCGGTACGCCCTGGGGTCTAACATGTCAGTCAGCGATGCGTGCACTAATTTTCATAGCTACCAACTCATATGGGACGAGGGCAAAGTGGCAATTGGTGTAGATGGTGTCACCTACTTCACCTACTCCAAGCCAACGCCTTTTGGCAATAGCACCTGGCCTTTTGACAAACCGCAGTACCTGATCCTCAACCTGGCCATGGGTGGCGATTTGGGTGGTGCCGTGCCGATTGGCTTTGTTTCTGACCAAATGGTGGTGGACTATGTGCGGGTGTATCAAAAGTAGAGCAGGTAAGGATTTATGCATAGGGGTTAGCGTGCTTTTTTTATGCTAATTCTGCAATGCGGGGCATATTCCAGAAAAAGTCCAATGTTGCCCAGTTTCTATGAATTGACAGCATCACATGTTGATCAATTCGGCAAACTCTTCCTGTTGATTTGTAACCGCCGATCGCCAGAGGCACAAACCTAGGGGAAGCCCTAATCCCAAACCAAGGGAAAGCCCTAGTGCCAAGCTTTGCAAATTTCTCTACATTAGTTGAAAGCGCTTTCATGAATGCGCTTTCTGTTTCGGCGTATTCACACCACCTTCCCAGTCAGGAGACACTTCAATGAACTCATTTGCGAAAACTTTTAGCCTCTCGGCATGCGCCCTGGCTGCGTCCNNTCGTGTTGATAAGCGCCTGCGGCGGCGGGTCGGCCACCGACACCGTGGCACCGACTGCGACAGTGACCTCTGCCGCGAGCACCACAGCTGGTGCCGCAGCTGGTACCAAAACTTTCACCTTTGTGTTCAGCGAGAGCGTTGGCAGCAGCTTTTCGGTTGAGGATTTGGTTGTGACCGATGGCACACCGAGCAACTTTACGAAGGTAAGCGCAACCAATTACACGGTGGATGTCACGCCGACTGGATCAGCAACGCCTACGGTGACCTTGCCCGCTGGTAAGGTGTTTGATTCGGCCAACAATCCAAATACCGTCGCATTCACGCTTGGCGCACCAACTGCAACGGATACTGTNNATGACTTCAAACTCGTTGGAGGCGGCGCGGCAGTAACGCCACCACCAACTGCAACGGATACTGTTCTTGCAAGCTTTGATGAAGCAACGGCCCTGGCCTACGTGGGTTTCAACGGTGGCGAGGGTTCTGCTGTTGCAGCAGGCCCGTCTGGCGGAAGCGGTAATGCGGCAAAGGTTTTGAGAACCGGCGGCGACCCATGGGCTGGTGCAAAAGTGGCGGTGTCAGCGATCAACTTGACAACTACAAACCGCACAATCTCTGCCCGGGTTTACTCGCCCACAGCCGGTACACCAATGGTATTGAAACTGGAAGGCCCTAACAATATCAGCACCGGTGACATGCCAGCTGTTGAAACAGTTGTTGCAGGCTGGCAAACACTGACCTGGGTTGTGCCAACGGCTGCAATCAGTACAGCCTACAACTCGATTGTCATGCTGCCAAATCTGGGCACAGTAGCCTCGGTAACGCCTGGCGAAACCTACTACTTTGATGACTTCAAACTCGTTGGAGGTGGAACTGCCACAACAGCGCCGACAGGGGGCACACCCAACCCTTCCGCTGTTGCTGGCTCAGCTGGTCCAGTTTCGATTCCGACTTTGACTGCACCCTACTTGAACGGATTTGGTGTTGTGGGTGATGCGGTATTTGCTGGCGATTACGTGGGGAGTGTTCAGAGCAACGGCAACAAGGCAGGTTGGCCCTCAGCAACCACATTTGGCGTAGCAAGCAATGGCAACATCGGCTATTTTCAGGATGGCCTGCTGAGCGGTCCTTCACAATCGACACAAAAGCTGGAAGAAAATGGCTGGGTTGCTGGTCTCACTTCTCTTGCACCACCACCTGGTGTGCCTAGTTTCTTTAGGTTCTTTATTTTGCAAGGACCTTCATCGACGTTTGCTAGTTCCTACATGGGTTTGTTTGCAAACGCTCCAAATAATGGCACAGTGGATGTCAGTTCTTATGGCAGCATCAAGTTCAAAGCTTGGGGCCCAGCCCAGATGTATCAAGAAGCTAACTTTGCGCCAACTCTTGAAATGAAGTTGACTGGACCGAAGATTGAAGGTTGCACGGCCACTGGATCAGGTGCGACAGAAATCAGGAAGACGTTTGTGGCTGACCAAAAAATTGGTGCGGGGTCTGACTACAAGCTTTCATTGGCAGGTTGGACCGTGGTTGGCGTTTGTGGAACGGATACGACTGGAACAGCGGTTGCATCGGTACTCTCAAAACTTGCGCAAGTGGTTTTGACCGTGCCAGGAAGCAGTTTTAATTTCACAAACCTTAATAGCGACGGCATCACATACACAACCGGCGTAAACCTTGGCCCGATCATTTTTACTGCCAACTAATCCCATTGACCTAACGGTCCCGCCAACCGGCGGGATCATTCACTGAATTTGGGAGTACCCAATGCATTTCAAACTTCGTCTGATTCCAGCAGCCACGGCGGGGGTGTTGCTGGTGGCATGTGGCGGCGGGGGAAACCCATCCTCCACGGCAGTTACCTACACGCCGACCAGCGGCATTGCGCTAGANNAGTGGCAAGTTCACCTTTCCGCAAGGCTGCGCAACCCATTCGATGATTGCCAGTGGTGGCACCAATGCCGATACCGGTTTGATGTTTAACGGTGTTCTGAAGGCACCGGCCGGTGCAACGGTGATCTCACCATTCACCACCTTGATGGCCAGTGGAATGACGTTAACCCAGTTGACCGCCGCACTGGGACCCATGGGCGCCGACCCTCTCCACACCGATCCTTTGGCGCAACCGGACCTGGCTGCCTACAAAAAAGCATTGGCTGTGCAGCAGCTGCTGCAAAAAACAACTGAGCTGTTAGCTGGTTTGGGTGGCGTGGTTGGTAGTGCGGCAATTCAGCCGATTTACACCGAAGTGACAGCTGCACTGGTTGCAGCGCTTCAAAGCGGTGCTACGCCTGCACCCTTACTCTCTCCGGGCGCTAGTCCAGTGATGGATGAGTCGGTTGTCAACGCATTTGTCTTGCAGGCTGTTCAGCGCGTCGCCGCGGCACCTACTGTCAGCGCCGCTGTTAAGACGGCTCTGGCAGCGATTAACTCTGCGGCCTTGGCCAATGTGGTTGCGCCGGGCATGCAGGTACAGGCACAGACTTTACTCGCTTCAAGCAATGGTGGATTGGTTGCGGCAACTGCTGCCGCACAATCCAGCACTTACATCACTGACTATGTGAAGTACGTCAAGCCCCAACTTGCCAGTACACCTGCACCTTCTGCTTCTGTCGTTACTGCGTTGGGTGCCACATTAAAGAGTGATGTCACAAATGGCATCAATAGCATTGTGGAGGGTGCGACGGACAAGGTTCTGGTATCTTTTGATGAGGCAACACCACAGTTTACTGGCATGGGCGCTTACGGCGGAGCATTGCCCACTACTCCGGCTGCTCCGTCCGGTGGAAACGGCAATGCCTTGAAGATTATAAAACCTGCCGGTGCAGCCGATTGGGGAGGTGTGTTTTTCGGCGTAACACCCATTCCATTTGCTGCAGACCGCAAGAAAATTTCCGCGCGAGTTTATTCCACTCGTACAGCCTCCGTTATCAAGTTCAAAGTTGAAATTGCTGGTGGGTCTAACGTTGAAATTGCCAGTTCACCGACAGGCCAAGCAAATACGTGGAGCACAGTGACCTGGGATTTCAGCGCTGTCGACATTACCAAGTCCTACACCACTGTTGCGATCACACCGGACTTTGGTGTTACCACAAGCGATATGGCGTATTACATCGACGACATCACCCTACTGGCTGCCGCGACACCTCCCACCACGGGGGACTATCTCTCAGTCGCTAACGATGCTATTTCTCTGACGGACCGGGGTGTTACCACACCGCTGTCGTTAACGGCATTCCAAACAATCCCAACGGTGGCCGTCCCAGGCGTACGCGTGAAGTGGCCCCTGTCTTCACCAGCCACATTGAATGTGACCTTGGCGCAAGTGGGTAATTTCACTTTGGCATCGACTCAGACCTTGAAGGCAGCGGTTCAAATCACTGAGACGGGCAGTGGTCAAGGCANNGTTCAAATCACTGAGACGGACGGTCGTCTGGGCAAGGTGATGGCCTACATTGACAACGTCAGCGTCTCTAAGTCCGATAGCAACATGACAATTTCGGTGCCTGTGTCAGGGTCTGCGGCCAAGGTCTACGGTGTGTCGACTGATGGTGCCAAGAAGGCAATCATCGATTTCTCCAACAGTGTGAAGAATGTAACCAACACGCTGTCGTTGACGTCTGCCAATAGCATCCTGTTTGGTGACATGGTGAACTACGCCATCAACAACGTCAGCAACGACTTCACCGGCATCACTGGTTTGCGTGGCACTTACAAAGTGACCATTGTGGTCAGTGATTTGCCGCTGAAAAAGGCTGATGGCAGCGCGTTCGCACCGTTCACAATCAATGTGCCCACTGCACTTGATGCCAACGGTGCTACAACATCCACCATGCCGGTGACTGGCTTGGGCTTGGAAGGATACATTACGCTGACTGAGTAATGCGCAGAAGGCAGGTGCCCCTGCGCTGGTGCTACAGGGGTAACTGAATTGTCCAAGAACTTTTATCTGCTATGTGGGTGTGCAGCCTTGTCCTTCGCGGCATCGGCTGCACCGCTTGATGTCTTTCTGACTGCGACGCCTGAAGTTGCGTCGCCCAAAGGCTACGTTGAAGTGGGTAGCGACCACATGAATGGCACGCTCGACGTGTTTCATGTTCGCGAGAGTGACCCGCTTACCTCGGGGACCAAGGCCGGCGATTACCATGGCGCCTACATCACCGGGGGTGTGCGGGTGGGGGAGGGCAAGTGGCTTACTGGCGGGTTGTGGCAGCGCGAGCTAAGCAGCACCTCAGACACCTTTAACTACACCAGCTGGCAGGTGTCTGGCTTGTACCGGTTTGCCGAAGCGGACGGCAAGCGCCCAGCCATGGCGGTGCGGTTGTCGGGCTGGGGCAGTGGGGCCACCGCTACCGAGTCCACCACCGCAGTGGTGGTGCCGGGCGCCAGGCTCAACACCGTCAAAATTACCGATCCATCAGACCGACAGCTGCAAGCCGATTTGATTGGCACCTGGAACTTGACCCCAAGCTCTGAGGTCAGCGTGAATCTGGGCTTGGGCAGTACCCAGCTCTCATACGGTGGTCTCACCGCAACCACCACCCGCAACGGCTGCGACTACGACGTGGTATTCACTGGCAACAACATCTATGGCACGTTGATTCCGCCTTGCAATGCCACCGGTGGCGTGATCCAGCAGTTTTATGACAGCAGTGGCGACTATGGTGTGGACGTGGCCAGCGAAATTGCGTGGCGTGGCACCTTTGCTCAGGGTGGTGTGAACGGGCGCTTGCAGCGCGGCCCCTGGACCTTTATGGCGGGGTACTTGTTGCATGTGGTCAAGCGTGAGGCGGTGGATGACATCTTGGCTGCTCGTGGCAAAAAAAGTTTTACCCAAAATCACAACATCACCCTGCAGGCCAATTACCAGTTGCGCCCGCAACTCACCGTCTTTGCCCGCGGCCAACTTAGCAGCAATCTGTTTTTTAACGACATTCCAGTCACCTACAACAGCAGCACGGCCGATCGTTTTGATAGCAAATACACCCTGTTTACACTGGGCTTGCGGGCAAATTTCTAGATAAACTTTGAGGCCGCAATTTCGAGCCTTTCAGGTTGTCAGCTATAACCACGCCATGAACTCCCAATTTTTCACATTGCATTTGTCCACAGTCAAGCGTCACCTCCAGCGTGGCTTCACCTTGATCGAACTGATGGTGGTGCTGCTCATCATCGGCGTGCTGGCCGCACTCATCGTGCCCAATGTACTGGACCGCGCGGACGACGCACGGGTCACGGCAGCCAAGACCGACATTGCCAATCTGATGCAGGCGCTCAA
>DFWT01000011.1 GCA_002381045.1 Rhodoferax sp. UBA4127 | reverse complement strand
CCCAGAAGCGGTTCTTTGATGTGTCGTAATTGAACCAAAGCGTGGGGGCATCGGACGCTACGACGGTGCGGGCCAGGGCTTCTTCGTCGGGATGATTGAAGTAGCTGTTGTTGGTGCTGCATAGGTAGTGCTTGGCCTTGACCACTTTCATCAGCTCATTGGTGGTGTTCGACCGACTCCCATGGTGGCTGAGCTTGATCACATCGACGGCCAGCGGTCCCTTGAGCCCGCGCCGTTCAATCACTGATTGAATCGCGGCACTCAGAACACGTGGGAACGCATCTGCGCAAAACAGCGCCGACTTTCCTTTGTGTTCCAGTAGAAACGCAATGCTGGAACCGTTGGGAATTGCCTTGTCCTCTGGTGTCTTGCGCTCGGCCATGACCTCCAGCGCCGTTGGGTATATGCCTCGCGCCAACGGTACGACCGTGGCAGGGTCTCGCTGCTTGAGACGAAGGCGTTCAAGCTCTTTGGCCCAGATTTTGTAAAGGTCCTTGAGTTCGCCCGGTGAAGGTGACAACAAGGTCAGTACGGGCAGGTCCTTTGCTTCCAACTGAACCCCGCCGCCCTTAGCTGGCGTAGACACCGGGCCTCCCGACCAAGCCACATTCCAGGGCAAATTTCTCGGACCTGCGCCAAGCAAGGCGGCAAGCAGTTGCCCTTCGCCGACCCCTCTGGCTCGTGGCACGGGTGGAGAATTGAACCAGATATCGCCAAAGGTCAAAGCCAGTTCATTGTCTTCAAGAAGCAGCTTGGCGCTGCCAATGTGATCGTGGTCAATATGGGTAATGACCAAGAGGTCGATGTAACGCCGCCCGTCCGGTTCAATTGGTAACTGGTTCAACCGTCTTTTGAGCGCCGGATAGGTCTCGTCTGGGCCAGTGTCAATCAGCATGCGCCACTCACGCACTCCCACGGGGCAACTGACCAACAGGCAATCACCGAACCGCGCCGGTAGCATGTCGATGGTCATCGAGCGTGATGTCATGGCTCGGCAATCATCGCATGACTGCCAGAACGCCGCTACCCTTCAACATTACCCGGCCGCCTCACGGCCAACTCAACCCGCACCGCGCGTGCGGTTACCGGCGATACGGATGGTTGGGCTGCCGGTCGTAGCGGTTGGGCGTACCGTCGCCATCCCGGTCATGGTCGTATTGGTTGCGGATGCCGTCGCGGTCCATATCGCCATATGGGCGGTATTGGCTGTAGTAACCCGGTTGGCCGGGGTGGTGCCGATGCCGCTCAACATAGCGCCTCCCTTCGTTGATGCGCCAGGTGTTGTACCCTGGCCAGGGCCGATAAATGGGCTGCGGTTGCACATAAATCGGAACCGACTGGGCATAAAAACCGGGTGACTGCACGCCAATGGAAAAGTACACGTCGCTGCCTGCGTTGGCGGATGCGCCGGCGGTCAGTGCACCCAGCGCGACGGCAAGCGTGGCCAGGGACTTGGGGGAGAGTAGGTGTGTCATGAAAGCTCCTTGGTTGAACATGACACGCATCTTGCGCGTGCGTGCATGAACGCACGCTGAACCAACTCAAGAAAAATGGGCCGCTAAGAAAGTGCGCCACTGCCGGGCCAGACTGGCCGGCTGGTGGACTGACTGCTCACCGGCATGGTGTGCCCTGGGCGCTTTGGTGGGCGTCTAGCCCAAACGCAGCATCAGCCAGCCTTCAATTTGATCGCGGGCCAGCAAAGCTGCAGCCCCCAGCGCAGCGCCAGCGGCATCGGTGGCCAAATCGTCCAGCCCTGCGCTGCGCCCGGGCAAATACACTTGATGCCATTCGTCCAGAATGCCTATGCCCATGGCGTAGCCAAACCCTGCCATCAGCATGGGCCAGCCGCGCCAACCGGATGCATAGCCCATGGCTGCGGCCAGCACCGCAAACACGCCAGTGTGCGCCAGTTTGTCCCACGGCACCGGTATCAGGCCCACCGCCACGGGTTGGGCGCCGCCAACAAAGAGCCCCATCGGCAGGCCAATGGCGGTCAAGGCGGCCGCCAGACGCAGCAAACTCTGCAATCGAAACAATTTTTTGTCGCTGAACATTCTCATGCCTTGATCTTATGAGACTCGTGCCAGGTGGTCTGGCGAAGGCATGAAAAAGAAGTTCGTTTTGCAGTGAAGCTGCAAATTAAGTAGCTACCAGCCCTTATTGAATAAGGGCTAAAGCCCATTTTCTTGGTGAACCCACTGGGGTCGCCAAGTGACTTACCAGTGTGCCAGCAAACGACCTTTGACCACTTTGGACTCAACGCGGGTCAGGCCGGTGTTGCCCTTTTTGATGCAGTTGCCGCTTTTGCCGTCAAAAGCCCACTGGTGTTTGGGGCAGGTCAGTGTGGTGCCTTTGACTGCGAGTTGGGTGATGTCGGTGCTTTGGTGCGGGCAGTGGCTGTCATAGACCTGGTAGGTTTTGGCCTCGCGGTACACAAAGAGCCCACGGCCATCGCATTCGGTGCGGGTGACTTCGCCATCAGGCGCATCTTTGGCCGCCATCACATCACNNCATTCGGTGCGGGTTACTTCACCATCAGGCGCGTCTTTGGCGGCCATGACATCGCGCCACTTCGCGGGCGCTGGCGCCTTTTGGGTGATGACATCGGGGTCAAAGCCGGGGATCTTCATGTCAAGGATGATGTCCACCGCCCAGGTGATTTTGGCCAAACCCAGCGCCGGAAAGGCCATGAGAAGAGCGTCAAGCACTTCCATGGGCGTGCAGCCCTCACGCAGGGCCCGGCCAAGGTACTGGCGGAAACCCCGGTCGGTCTGTGAATAGACCTTGGTGATGACCGAAATCAGGTTTCTGGTTTTGGGGTCGAGGTGGGTGCCGGTTTGCTTCAAGAAAGCAAAGTAATGGCTGATGGTCTCGGGGCGGGTTTTGATCAGGTAGTTCAGCGCGTCACTCATCAGGGGACTCCAGGGTTCAGGTTAGGTTGAGCACAAGCACGGGTTTGTCTGACAGGCCAATCACTTTTTGTGCCACACCACCAATCATGGCACGGCCAATGCGGCTGTCGTTGCGGCTGCCAATCACCAGCAGGTCAGCACGGAATTTGGCCGCCGATGCCAGAATTTCAGTAAAGGCTTTGCCATTGCGCACATCAATTTGCAGGTTGATGCCAAGTTGCAGTGCAGCGGCCGCTGCTTCGGCCAGAAAACTCTTGGTATCGGTGACGCTGATGTTGCCCGATGCGGCGTACACCAAGTACAGAGGCAGGCCACATTCAGCCGCTACCCCCGCTGCCGTTTTGACCAAGCGCAGGCCCTGCGGACCGGGCTCGGCCGCCACCAGAACACCTTGACGCCACATTTGCGATTCACGTGGGGCAAACAGCACATGGCAAGGCGCGTGCGCCAGCACTTTGCTCACCATTTCCCCCACCAGCAGGTTGGCCAAAAAGCCGCGCTTGCCGCGCCGCCGCAGGATGATCAGTTCGGAGCCCCGCTCGCGGGCTTCGTCCACAATTTCTTGGTACGGCTCTTCACCCCGCCGCACGCGCAAGTCAATGGTGACCCCTTGGGCCTGGGCGCTGGCGCGAATTTCAGCAATTTTGCTGGCGGCTTCTTGCTCGGCGCGCAAGGCGATTTCGGGCGCGAGGGATTCGTATTCAGGGTTGCTGACCAGTGGCAAGACAGTGGCCAAGGGCAGCTTGCAGCGTTGTGCCATGCTGATGGCCACCGACTCGGCACCGGCATCAAATTCAGTGTGCTCGGTAGCCAGAAGCAAGCGGGTGAAAAGCTGACTCATGCTCAGTGTCCTCCGCTCAAGATGCCTGATGCCGCCAGTACCAGCACCAACACAATGGCGGCGCAAATTGCGGCATAGGCGTAATCACGCCGTTTGAGGTACAGCGGCACCAGCCCGATGAGGGGGGGCAGAGAACACCCCGCCAAAATGGCAATACCCACCAGGTTGAGCATGTCGCCCTTGCCGGCAAGCGCCAGCCAACCCCAACCGGTGGGGGTGCCGGTGGCCTGGAGGTACACCGCAACGGGTTTGTTCCAAAGCTGGGGCAGTTGCTCCAACGAGACCCACGGCGTAATGAAGCCAAACACATAAGCGGCAAAGCCAAACACCAGCACCACCAGCCCGACGCGGGTACCCCAGTCCAGCAACAAGGCGTAGCGTGCCGATTCCAGTTTTTGCAGTTGGGTGTTTTCTTGCGACGATGTATTCATGATGTGAGGTGCCTTTAAACCCAGATGCCCAGGCCCTTGAGCAATGCGCGAAAGCCAGCAAACAACAGCAGGGCAATGACCATCTTGCGAATGACAGATCCCTTGAGCACATTGAGGAGTCTGGCACCTATTTTCGCACCAGCCATCATTCCCACCACCGACGGTACGGCCACCATCGGCAACACGGCACCGCGGTTGATGTACACCCAGGCTGCTGACGAATCCACCAAGGACAGCACCAAACTGGAGGTGCCTGCGGACACTTTGAGGGGAGCGCCCATGAGCAGGTTCAGCGCTGGCACATTGGCCCAACCGGCACCAATGCCGAACATGCCCGCCATGACACCGATCAGCAAAAACACAAACAAGCCCATGGGTGTGCGATGCACTTGCCAGTTGATCGCTTGGCCCGAGGCTCCGTCAATGAACACACCGTGAATGCCCAGAGCGCTTGAAAGGCGGTCGGGTTCGGCCACGTTGGGATACTCTGACTTCTTGGCGGTGAGCATCAGGGCAACGATACCCAGCACGATCACACCCAGCAAAATCTGCACGACAGAGGCGGGCATGGCCAGGCCCAGCATGGCGCCAAAAATGGAGCTCATGGCCGCCAGCAGCGCCAGGGGCAAGGCCAGTCGCATGCTGGCCAAGCCGCCCCGCAGTAGCAAGGGGCCAGCAGCCAGCGCACTGGCCAGCGCCACCAGCAAACCAGCGCCGCGCACAAAGTCAAGATGGAAAGGAAAGAACCCGCCGATGATGGGCACAAACAATGTACCTCCGCCAATGCCAGCTGGCACCGCCACGATGCCAATGAAAAAACATGTGACAAACAGCGCCAGTGGCCAGAACCACCAAGGCAGGCTGGAGGACGGCACCACGCTTTCAGCAGCAGCATGTGCCGAGCCATCAAGCGTCAGGAACACAGCGAAAAACAGCAAGCTTCGAAAGACGAAAGCCAGCCTGCTGTGTGCAGCTTGGCCGCTGCAAAAGTTAAAAGGATTCATGATGCTTGGCGAATCGTACTATTGCTGTCATAACCGAATTTGCCCTGTCGTCGCCAGAGCCGAAAGGGTTGATCAGGAAATGGTTTGGTAGTACAGGTTTTGGGGGTGATTGGCCTGGGCAAAAAAGAACCAGCGCTCAGCCAGCAAACCCAGGTATTGAAGCAGGAACGCCGCACTCAGAATGCCCGCAGATGAGGCAGACACACCTGCTCCCAGAAGTAGCAAAGGCACGGGAAAAACCAGCAGCAAAAAGCCCCATTTCACCGAGCGCAAAAGTTCGGTGGTTTTGCCATGAAAAAACTCGCGGGTGTTGAACGACCCACCCATAAACCCCTGGGCCTTTTGCACAATGCGTGGGTGTTTTATGCCAATGGCGCTTTGCAGGCTGGACTTGGGTTTGAGCCGGGCATTGCGAACCAGTGAGGCAGCCCGAGTGACCCAGGCCAGCAGGGTCAACCCGGCAGCAGCACTCGCATAAGGCAACACCAGTGTGGCCATACCCGTCGCGGCAGCCAGCGCGGTGGCCAGGGTCAGCCCCGAGGCACAACCCAGCAGCAGGTAGTTCACCAGGGTCAGGGGGCTTGCCCACTCTTGCAGAAAACGCACCGAAGCGTAAATCATGGCGGTGCTAACAAACAGCGTCAGGCAGGCCAGCACCGTGAAGGCGCCCAGCCACTTGGTGCTGTCCAGACCCAACCAATGGGCGCTGCCGTAGAAGAAGAGCCCGGCCATAAAAATCGGCAGTGCAATCACTTCACGAGACAGCCAGGAAGTACGCCACATGGTCGCCGAGCGCCAGGCGCGCTCTGGGCGCCCAAGGTGAAAGAAAGACGCGAGCAATCCTAGTGCGGTCAGCACCAGTGCCACCAGACTGCCGATGAACAGGAATTGGTGGCTTTCTTGAGCCCCGAGTTGGCCCAGGCCAGACACCTCGGTGCCATAAAGCGCCAGAAACAGGCCCTGGGCGGCGCCAATCAAGGTAGTGAGAAAAATGACTGAAAAAGCGGGTTGCATGGTGCTTGGGCTCAGGTGGCAAAGTCTTCCCGGCCGGGTGACCGGTGGCCCTGCTCGGGCGGCTGGCTGTCGATCTTGCGTGGGTTGTCTACGCGTTCGAGGTCTTCAGGGTGAATGCGGATTTCGGTTTTGCGGCGTGGCAGATAGTGGTTGGCCGGACGCGTGCCCCATTCGGGCATGAGCTGGTAGCCACCGCGCTCCGCAATCGCTTGCGAGACGACGGATTCGGGGTCGTGCACGTCACCAAACAGGCGGGCGTTGGCGGGGCAGGCCAGCACGCAGGCTGGCTTGCGCTCGGGCTCTGGCAGAGTGGTGCTGGTGACGCGGTCCACACACAGGGTGCACTTGGTCATGACCTTGCGCTGTTCGTCAAACTCACGCGCACCATAGGGGCATGCCCAGGTGCAGTACTTGCAGCCAATGCACTTGTCGTAGTCCACCAGCACGATGCCGTCCACCGCACGTTTGTAGCTGGCACCCGTGGGGCACACCGGCACACAGGGCGGCTCTTCGCAGTGCAGGCACGATTTGGGGAAGTGCACGGTTTGGGTGTTGGGGAACTCACCCACTTCAAAGGTTTGCACCCGGTTGAAAAAGGTGCCGTTGGGGTCAGAGCCGTAGGGGTTGAGGTCGGCAAGTGCGCCGGCCGAGCCCGAGGTGTTCCACTGTTTGCAACTGGTCACGCAGGCGTGGCAGCCCACACACACGTTCAGGTCGATTACCAACGCGAGCTGTGTCATAGCGAGCGCTCCATGTCTTCGAGCTGCGTCGCTGGCGAGCGCTCCGAGTTCTCAAATTGGGTCATTTGCGCACCCCCTTGCCAGCAAACCAGGCTTGCCAACGCGGCAGCTCCGCTTGCACCCCAGGTGCCGCAGGCACAGCCTTGAACTGCGGAAAGCTTTGCTCTGGCTCGCCTGCTTCGGCCTTGTAAATGCGCACCCGCACGTCGTACCA
>DFWT01000243.1 GCA_002381045.1 Rhodoferax sp. UBA4127 | reverse complement strand
ATCACCGGGTCGAGCTTGCCCAAACGCGCGCGTTCGGTCAGATCCAACGTGTACTTCTTCAAGGCCTCGCGCTGGCCTTCGACTTCGGCCGAGTCGACCGATGCCCCACCGCGCACCGCCTCGATCGCCGCTTCCAACGCCTTGCGCGTCAGGCCGTGGCCGCGCACGATGCCGCCGATGTCGTTCTTGGCTTCGGCCAGCGCCAGCAGGAACATCTCGCTGGCGATGAACTGGTCACCGCGCTTGCCGGCGTCTTTCTCGGCCGCTTGCAGCAGTTGCGCCAGATCACGGCCGACCTGCACTTGCTCGTGGCCTTGCACCTGGGGCAGCTTTTTCATCGCCACCTCAGCGGCCTGTGTCAAACCGGGCACATTGACACCCGCACGCTGCAACAAGGCCTTGGGGCCGTCGTCCTGGCGCAGCATGGCGGCGAGCAGGTGGACGGGTTCGATGTAGGCGTTGTCATGCCCCAGCGCAAGCGATTGCGCATCGGAGAGGGCTTCCTGAAATTTGGTGGTGAGTTTGTCGAGACGCATGGGTGTGGTTCCTCCAGATTGCTGGGCACGTGGGGCGAAGTTGGGCGTATTTCAAGCGGTCCACGGACCGAGAGCTTGCGCCACGTCATGTCTTGCGCGCACGAGGATGGCGCGCAATCACTATCAAATCAATAGCTACAAGCGCTTGATGGTATTGCGCTAAGGGGCTTTTTTTACCAATAAATCATCTACTTTGCGCACGTCGTCCATACCAAGCGTACCCGCCGCCTGGCGCAGCTTGAGCGTGCCCAGCAGCACGTTGTAGCGGGCCTGGGCCAGGTCGCGCTTGGTCTGGTAGAGCTGGCTCTGGGCGTTGAGCACGTCGATGTTGATGCGCACACCCACTTGGTAGCCGAGCTTGGTGGCGTCCAGCGCGCTTTGGCTTGAAGCTTCTGCGGCTTCCAGCGCTTTCACTTGACCAAGGCCAGACTCGACTCCAAAGAATGCGCTGCGGGTGGCTTGAGCCACACCGCGCTTGGCACCATCCAGGTCGTTGCGGGCTTTGTCTTCCAGGGCCAGGGTTTCCTTGACGCGGTTTTGAATGGCGTAGCCGGCAAACAGGGGCAGGTTAAAGTTCAGGCCAAGACTGGCGACATTAGTGCGGTAGTCTGCTGCAGAGCTGGCAGAGCCGTTGTTTTGGGTGAGGCTGTAGCTGCCAACCAGGTCCAGCGTGGGCTTGTGGCCAGCCTGGGCTTTTTGCGTTTCAAGTTGGGCCACTTCCAGGCCAAGCTGCGCCTGGCGTATGCTTGGGTGACTTTGTTCGGAGTCCGCAACCCAGAGATTTACATCGTCGGGCGAGACCGGGGCAATCGTCACCGGCAAAGCCAGTGCCTTGGGTGCAGCACCCACCTTGCCCGTGACTTGGTCCAGTGACAACTTCTTGACCCGCAAATCGTTTTCGGCGGCAATTTCTTGGGCAAGCACCAGATCATATTTGGCCTGGGCTTCGCGGGTGTCGGTGATGGTGGAAGTGCCCACCTCAAAGTTACGCTTGGCTGATGCCAGCTGCTCTGACACGGCGGCTTTTTGTGCTTGCACAAAGGTCAGGTTGTCGGTGGAGGCTAATACGTCAAAATAGGCCTGGCTCACGCTCACAATCAAGGTTTGGTCCGCTGCCTGCAACTGGGCTTTGGCGACTTCAATTGACTTTTTGCCTTGCTCAGCCGTGGCGACGTTGGCTGGGCGATAAAGTGGCTGGCTGGCGCTCACGGTGGCGCTTTGGCTGCCAAACGTTTTTTCAATGCTAGGAACATCGCTACCAATATTGCTGCGATTTGCGCCCAGCGACAGGCCAGCGCTGGGCAGCAAGCCCGCTTTGGCTTGCTCTGCGCGGTACAGGCTGGCCTCATACTGCGCCTTGGCAGACTGGTAACTGGCGTCAAAGCCTCGGGCCGCGTCATAGAGCTCCACCAGACTTTGCGCCTGTGCGGGCACTGAAAACGCGCTAGCGATGGCCAGCGACAAGGTGAGGTAACGCAAGTTGATCATGGTAGGCCTGACGTGGTGAGCCAAAAAGTGACAGGGTGTCGTGGGTGCAAAAGCTGAATCAGTAGCGTGGAACTTTAGGGTCTACTTCAGAAGCCCAGGCGTTGATGCCGCCTGCAATGTTGGCCACGTGTTCAAAGCCACGCGCTTTCAAAAAGGCAGCGACTTGCATGCTGCGTCCACCGTGGTGGCACAGGCAAGCTACTGGCCGATTCGGATCCAACTCATTGAGCCGCGGTGGGATCACGCCCATGGGAATGGTGATCAGCTCGAAACCCTCGGCCTTGATGCTCGATGTTTGAAGTTCATGCGGCTCGCGCACGTCCAGAACAACGGGCTCGCCATGGCCGCGAACCGATTCGAGCCAGTCTTTGAGTTGCAAAGGGCGGACGTGTTTGACCATGTTCAGAACTTGAAGCTGCTGGGCTGAGGAAAGTTTTGCAAGCGGGGGGCGGTGTCGTCCCACTTGTCTTCGGAGGTGAAATTGGTGTCGCTGGTGCGGGTAACCACTTGTGCGTGCATGATGGGTTCTTCACCCACAATGGCCACTAGGCGCCCGCCGAGCTTGAGTTGCGAGAGCAATGCTTGTGGAACCTCAGCCACCGAACCGCCCAGCAAAATGACATCAAACGGCGCGTCTGCAGCAGCGCCTTGGCTGCCGTCCGTCTGGCGGACTTCGGCATTGTGGATGCCGGCGCGGTGCAAATTGGCGCGGGCCATGTCGGCTACCTCAGCGTTGATTTCAAGCGATATCACGCGTTGCGCCAACTTGGCCAGCAGGGCGGTGGTGTAGCCCGAGCCGGTGCCAATTTCCAAAACTTTGTCGGTGGGTTTGACAGCGGCATCTTGCAACAGACGGGCTTGAACGCGCGGTGCCAGCATTTGCTGCCCACCTGGAAGCGGTAGGGCCATGTCGGCAAATGCCAAAGACTTGTGAGCCAATTGCACAAAGTCTTCACGCTTGACCTGAGCCAGCAATTCCAGCACCGCCGAGTCCTCGACGTTCCATGGTCGAATTTGCTGCTCGATCATGTAATAGCGGGCTTGTTCAACGTCTTGCAACTTCATTCTGGTACTCCTTGGGGTCGGTTAGCAAAGGACTTTGATTTTAACTGGCGCAAGGGGCAATCCTCGGGGTTTCTGAAGTGCATGCGACGGCAGATGGTGTGGTGCCGAAGCCGCGCAACAGGATGTCCAATTGCGCAGTCAGGTACCTTTGGGGATCCAGTTCGGTTGGGCTGCCACAGCAGGTGCCCAGCGAGTGCTTCCACATCGCCAAAAACAGCATGGGTGCCAACACCAGAAATACACCGCTGCTCACATCAATTTGGCGAAATTCACCCCGGGCAATGCCGCGCTGCAAAATCCGTTCAATCAGGGCATTGCCCGGTTGAATGACTTCGCGCCGGTAAAACTCAGCCAACTCAGGAAAGTTTTTTGCCTCGCTCATCATCAGCTTGGAGATACCGCTGGCCATGGTGGAGCCGATGCGCTCCCACCAGCCAAACAAACATTCCCGCAGTAGTTCCGATGTGGGTCCAGTGAAGTCACTAATTTCTGCGTCCCATTCGGCAAATCGAACCGAAATGTTTTCACGAACCACCGCCTTGAACAATTCTTCTTTGCTGGGAAAGTAGAGAAACAAGGTGCCCTTGGACACCCCCGCCTGCTGGGCAATTTCTTCCACGCGCGTCGCGGCAAAGCCCTTTTCAACGAACAGGGTCAGCGCTGCGGCCAACAGTTCACCCGGGCGGGCATCTTTGCGCCGCGAACGCCGCGCCTGGTATTCTGGCAGGTGTGGGGAAATGGATGGAGTTCTTGGCATTTGGTTAATGACTAACGGGTTATTAATGTAACTTTGAGCCTGTGACCTGTCAATTTGAAAGGGTATCTGGTGGGCCTTTCGCTTTGAATTTAAAACATGAGCCTCGCAAACCCCTAACTACGGCTGCCGGCCTGCTAGGCGCTAGGATGTGCCGGTCGCTCACCACGGGCAAAGGAAATTGAAATGAACACGTCAGCACAAACGCTTGAAACAATCACATTGGGCGGGGGTTGTTTTTGGTGCACAGAGGCCGTTTACGTGCGCGTTAAAGGCGTGCTGGATGTGGAATCCGGCTATTGCAACGGCCAAACCGTGAACCCCAGTTATGAGCAGGTTTGCGGCGGACGCACTGGCCACGCCGAAGTGGTCAAGCTGGTGTATGACCCTGCCTTGGTGAGCGTGCGTGAGTTGCTGGAAATCTTTTTTGTGATTCACGACCCCACCACGCTCAATGCGCAAGGCAATGACCAGGGCACGCAGTACCGCAGCGGCATCTATTTCGACACGCCTGCGCAGCAACAAGTGGCCTTGGCCTTGATTGAAGAACTTGGAAAAGCCGAGGCCTTTGGCCGACCCATCGTCACAGAAGTTGCAGCTCAAGCCAACTATTGTCCGGCCGAGGAGTACCACCAGGACTTTTTTGAGCGCAACCCCCACCAGGGTTATTGCATGGCGGTGGCCGCCCCCAAGGTGGCCAAGTTCCGCAAAACCTTTGCGCGGCTGGTGCGCGACTAGAACTTTCGCCGCAGTCAGTTCAGCTTCATCCCTGCCACCAGCTGCGTCAGGTTGTGGTTCATCATCTTCATGTAGGTGGATGCTGGGCCACTGGTCTCAGACAAAGCATCTGAGTACAGCGTGGCGCCCACGCTCACCCCGGCATCCTTGCTGAGCTGCGCAATTAGCTTGGGGTTGCTCATGTTTTCCACAAACACCGCCTTGATTTTTTCGCGCTTGATTTGACGGATCAACTGCGCCACGTGCTTAGCGCTGGGTTGGCTGTCGGTATTGGCACCGTCGGGGGCGAGCATGGTGATGCCGTAGCGCGCAGCCAAATATCCAAATGCATCGTGCGAGGTGATGACCTTGCGCTTGGGCTGTGCAATCGCGTCCAGTTGCGTCTTGGCTTGCGCATCAAAGTCTTTGAGCTGTTTGGCATAAGCCTCGGCATTGGCCTGGTAAGTGGCCGCGCCGCTGGGGTCCACCTTGGTCAGTCCAGCAGCGATATTGTTGACATACAGCACCACGTTCAAGGGGTTTTGCCAAGCGTGCGGGTCGGTCTCGGCATGGGCGTGGCCCGCTTCGGCAGCCATTTCGTGCGGTGTCACGCCTTTGGATGCCACCACTGTCTCGCCTTTGTACCCAGCGGACTTGGCCAGCTTTTGCGCCCAGGGTTCGAAGTTCAGGCCGTTGACCACAAACAAGCGAGCACTCAGCACGGCCTTGGCGTGCGCAGGGCTCGGGGCAAATTCATGTGCGTCGGNNCCCGGTGCGGGCGTTTCAGCACCTGTGGTAGCCAACCGCCGGGTGACACCAGCAGCGACAGCACATACAGCACACCCGCACAGCCAATGATGGTGGGACCGCTGGGGGTGTCCAGGTGGTAGGACAGCAGCAGCCCTACTACACCTGCCACGGCAGCCTGAGCTGCGGCGTTAAGCAGTTGCGCGCCCAAGGATTCATGCCACAGCCGGGCCGATACGGCGGGCAGCATCATCAAACCCACGGCCATCAGCGTGCCAAGCGTCTGAAAGCCAGCCACCAGATTCACAACCACCAGCATCAAGAAGAGTTGTTGCCAAAGCCAACCCCGGCGCAGCCAGCCACTTGTGGCGGTGGCGGCCAGGAACACCGGGTCAAAGGTTTCCAGCACAAAGCCACGGTACAAGGCGGCCAGGGCGAGTACGCTGACGCTGGAGACACCTGCGACGAGTAACAGGCCTTGGGCATCCACGCCAAGGGCACTGCCAAACAGAATGTGCAGCAAGTCCAGCTGACTGCCCTGGCGCGAAATCAATGTCACGCCCACTGCCAGCGCCAGCAGGTACATGCCGGCCAGACTGGCATCTTCTTTCAGGGTGGTGGCGCGGCTGATCAGGCCAGCTACCGCCGCCACCGCCAGCCCTGTCAAAACGCCCCCCAGTGCCATGGCCGGAAGCGACAACCCAAACAGCCAATAGGCGAGTGCTACCCCTGGCAACACCGCGTGACTGAGTGCATCGCCCAGCAGACTCATGCGCCGCAAAGTCAGGAATACCCCCAGCGGTGCAGCGCTGATGGCCAGAGCCAAAGTGGCCACCAAGGCCCGGCGCATGAAGGCGAACTCGGCAAACGGACCAATCAGCAGGTCCCACAAGGCACTCACGCCGCCACCTCATCGGTATGGCAAATGTCAGCGTCGTCGTCCCAGGCTTCAGCCAGCGCACGGGCGCGCTGCAAATTGGGTTCGGTTAGCACTTGGGAGGTCGGCCCCCATGCCACCAACTCACGCGCCAGCAGCACCACTTGGTCAAAATGGCTGCGCACCTGCACATCGTCATGCAATACGGCAATCACGGTGCGCCCTTGCGCCTGCCATTGGTGTACCAAGGCCAGCAAGGCGTCAGTGGTTCGCGAGTCCATGGCGTTAAAGGGTTCGTCCAGCAAGATCACGGTGGCGTCTTGCATCAGCAGGCGGGCAAACAGCACACGTTGAAACTGCCCGCTGGAGAGTGAGCCCACAGTGCGGTGCTCGAAACCCTCCAGTCCAACGGCTTGGATGGCGGCGTCGGCGCGTGCCAGCAAGCTGGCGTTGACACCTCCGAAAGCACCCAGCGCAGGCCAGCACCCTAGCAGCACACAGTCGCGTACCTGCAATGGAAAGCTGCGGTCGATTTCGGTCATTTGCGGTAGGTAGGCCATGCGTGCCTGGTGAGGGCTGATGTGCACGCAGCCTCCGGCGGGCTTGACCAGGCCCATGATGCTTTTCAACAGGGTGCTCTTGCCTGATCCGTTGGGGCCGATGACGGCGGTGAGTGCCCCAGCCAGAAACTGGCCGCTGATGTGGTGCAGGGCAGGGTGCTGTCGGTAGCTTACCGTCAGGTTATCAATGGTCACCACAGGGCGATTCCTTCATTGGCCCACCACACCGCCAGCCACAGACCCAACACCAAGGGCAGCACAGTCGCTATGCGCAGCCAGGCCGGCCAGGCCAGCACGCTGGGTGTGCGTTTGTTCTCACTGGCTGCCTGAGCGGCGTCGCGTTGCGTTGGCGCATGCATATGGCCATGACTGTGGTCATGGTCATGGGAATCCGTGTGACGCGGCGATGGGGCAAGAGGAATCATGCGAACAAATCAAGACGGGCGTAAGCGGCATAATGCAACTGAATTGCGGTATAGTTTATCGCAACTCAATTGCATTAACCAGAGATTACGACGTTTTTTGTGTCACCTGCCATGCCCAAGCCCAAACCTCTGCGCACCGAAGACCCGATTGACGCGCTCTTGTCGGCCCACAGCTTGCGCCGCACCGCAGCGGCACGGCGGGTACTGGGCTGGTTACTTGCCCACCCTGACACCAGCTACACCCACAGCCAGCTTCAGACCGCCTTGCAGTCCAGCGACAGGCTTGGCACAGACGGGGAGGCGTTAGATCGCGTCACGCTCTACCGCTTGATTGACCGGCTCACCCAAGTTGGTTTGCTCCTGTGTCGAGTGGACGCCCAGCGGGTGCGCCGTTACCAGGCCATGCCAGCCGGCGTGCATGCGTTGCCGCACTTTGAGTGCCAAAGTTGTCACCGCGACAGCCCGCTGCTGGGTACCTTGCAAGGCAATGCGCTCGACCTGGAAGTGGCCGCCCAAAGCGCACTGCAAGCCCTCAAGGCCTTGGGTTACCAGGGTTTGAGTCTGGATTTAGCGGTGCGCGGCGTCTGCGCCGACTGCGCCAGCGCCAACCACGAAGAACCCGTGCAAGTGGTCGAGGCCCAAGCCAGAGTGAGCCCATGATTCGCACGCAGAACCTGGCGTATCAATACCCCAACGGACCCACCCTGAGCTTTGCCGACGTGGACCTGCCCCAGGGTAGCGTGTTGCTGCTGACCGGACCCTCAGGCTGTGGCAAGTCGACCTGGTTGGCTTTGGTTGCGGCTTTGGTGGCGCCTACATCTGGCCAACTCATCGCAGCTGGGCGGTCGTTGACTGGTCTGCAAGGGATGGCGGCCGATGCATGGCGCGCCAAAGCCATTGGCTTTTTGCCGCAAAAATTGCATCTGAGTGCGGCGCTCAGCGTGGCTCAGAACCTGGCCTTGGCGCAATGGGCCGCAGGCTTGCCAGAAGACCGCGCAGCCATTGCGCTAGCTCTGGGCACATTGGGGGTGGCGGAATTGAGCGAGCGCTTGCCCGCGCAACTCTCGGGTGGGCAGGCGCAACGGGTTGCGATAGCGCGAGCTGTTCTGCTCAGGCCACAAATCATTCTTGTTGACGAGCCCACTGCCAGCCTGGACGATGACGCCGCCTGCGACGCTGTGCAGTTGCTGCTGCGCACCGCACAGACGCAGCAGGCCACGCTGGTGATTGCCACCCACGATGCGCGCGTGCTGGCACAGGTGTCTGCCGACGCGGCCGCCCACCAACGCGTGCAAACACTGAAGTTGCCGCGCCAGCCAAGCCCACCGGAGACGCCAGCATGATTTATAAGAAATTCGACGCTAGCCCTTTTGAAATAAGGGCAAAAAGCTATGAATAGTGGAGCTGATTAGGTCGCTCATGAAAACACTGTCTCTGGCTTGGACCTACCTTTGGTCGCGCCCCTTGGGTGCGGTTTTGAACCTTCTGCTGCTTAGCCTGGGGCTGGCATCGATCACCTTTTTGCTGTTGGTCTCCAACCAGTTGAACAAAGCCTTTGAGCGCGACCTGCAAGGCATTGACCTGGTGGTGGGGGCCAAAGGCAGCCCAATGCAGCTGATTCTCTCGGGTGTGTTCCATATTGACGTGCCACCGGGCAACATCCCATTGAAGGCGGTGCAAGAGTTGCAAAAACACCCCATGGTGGCCCAACTGATCCCGATCAGCCTGGGCGATAGCCTGGGCAGTTTTCGCATCGTGGGCACCTCGCCGGACTACATCACCCACTACCAGGCCAAGCTGGCACAAGGGAAGATTTGGACCGAGCCGATGCAGGTCGTGCTAGGTGCCACCACCGCGCGCAAACTGGGGCTGACCCTCGGAGACAAGTTTGTCGGGACACACGGCCTGGGCGAGGGTGGTCATGCCCATGGCGACAGCGTCTATGCCGTGGTGGGTGTGCTGGCGCCCAGTGGCAGTGTGTTGGACAGATTGATATTGACCGATACCGCTTCAGTTTGGAAGGTACATGAAGACTACACCGCTGTAGACGACGAAGACCGCCAGATCATGATGGAGGAGCGCGAGCTCACCATGGCCTTGATCACCTACAAGTCACCTTTGGCAGCCGTCACTTTCCCGCGCTATGTGAACACCAGCACCGAGATGCAAGCCGCCGCACCCGCGATGGAAATCACCCGGCTCTTGAGCATGCTCGGTTTGGGAACCGATGTATTGCGCGCCTTTGCCGGCGCTTTACTGCTCACAGCTGGCCTGAGCGTATTTATTGCCTTGTGGAGTGCGGTGCGCGAGCGTCGGGGTGACCTGGCTCTTTTGCGTATGTTGGGCGCATCGCAGCGCAAAGTGGCGGCGTTGTTACTGCTTGAAGCCTTGTGGCTAGGGCTGCTGGCCGCCGTATTGGGTGTGCTGGCCGGGCAAGCCATGACCGCTGGCCTGGCTTGGCTGGTGCAACTGGACAACGCCTTGCTGATCGGCGGTATGGCTTGGCCACCTGAACTTTGGGGGGTGCCTGTGGTGGCATTGGGGGTGTCGCTGGTGGCGGCTATTCTGCCGGCGCTGGGGGCGTATCGTGTGAGTGTTCTGGAACTTTTACAAGGCAGGTAATTCTATGAAAAACTGGCTTCTAACCCAAGTATTTATTGCGCTGTGTGCTTCTGTTTCAATAGTAGGCGCAGCGGAGTTGGATAAAGCGACCAAGGAGGACATTGCGCGCCACAGAACCATGGCGCAGGCGCACGAAAACGCGGCCAAGTGCCTAGAGTCAGGCAAGAGTGATGCGGTCTGTGAAAAGCAATTGCAGGTGGAATGCAAGGGCTTGGGTATTGGCAAATTTTGTGGCATGAAGCACACGCATTAACATCCGCCGATGATGTTTCAACGCCTGTCCCTGTCAAGCGACTACTCACGTTTTGTGCCAAACCTGCGCGCCGCGGGTGTGGCCTACGCGTTGCTTGCCGGTCTGGCGGGCCCAGCGCTTGCTCAGCTGAGTTCGCCCATCGCTGGCGCTGGGTCGGGGCCTGGCGTGCACAGCCCCAACAGCCCGTTTGCGCCCCTGCCGCAGCGTGCCGATGTCTTGCCATGGTCGGTGCTGACGGATGTCAAAACCAAGGTGGTCAACAAGCGGGTGCTTCCGGTGTACCCGTCCGACGTGCAAGCCCTGAACGACAAACCGCAGCGCATTCAAGGCTTCATGATGCCGCTGGAACCTGGCGAGAAGCAAAAGCACTTTTTGCTGACTTCAGTGCCACTCACCTGTTCGTTTTGCACGCCAGGTGGGCCAGANNCACGACCCCATTGAAGGAAGCCACCATGAAAGCATTGCAAGACCTTTTTTCGACTGATTACGGACTGATGAGCTTTGTTGTGATTGCAGCGGTTGTGGTGGGTTTGGGCGTAGCCTATGTGGTGCTCAAGGCAAAAATGGCCGAAAGCGCTGCCGCCGCTCGTAAGTAGTTTTGACGGGGGCCATGTCGCCCTAATGTCTTCGAGCGGCATCTGCCGCTTGTTGCAATTTTCTTGTGAGGCTGCGCGCCTCACGCCGCCTTGACGGCCTGCGCACGCCAAGGGTATCGCGGATGCCCTGTTCTGTTTGCGGTGAGAATCAAGCGACCCCTCTGATCGCCTGCTGTGCACCACCCGGTTCTCTCTTCGCTCCTCCCCGTTGTTCTGCTCATCGCCATCGGCTTCGTCGCTGCTCGGGTAGGCTGGATCCGGGCCGAGGCCTCCAAGGACCTGTCTAACCTGGTGTTCATGGTGCTTACGCCGGCACTGCTGTTTCGCACCATGAGCAGCGTCCATGTGGAGCAACTGAATTTCGAGCCGATTGCGGTTTATTTTGTGGCGGTCTTGCTGCTGTTTGGTGCCACGATGGCTTGGCAGGGCTTCAGCCAGCGCGCTGCGGTGTTGGCGCTGTCTGTGACCTTCAGCAACACGGTCATGATTGGGATTCCGCTGATTGGCTTGGCTTATGGACAGGCAGGCTTGGTCACGCTGTTTACGCTGATCTCGGTTCATTCGCTGGTGTTGCTGACGCTGGCCACCGTCATTTTGGAACTTGTCAGCGCGCGCGATGAGCGCCGCAAAGGGCAGGGCAGTCAGCGACCCATGGCATACACAGTCCTGGAAGCTGTCAAAAATGGTGTGATTCACCCAGTGCCCCTGCCCATCATCGTTGGTTTGGTGTTTGCCCAGACGGGCTTGGTGTTGCCCGAGGTGGTGGACCGCCCCTTGCAACTGTTGGGAAATGCCTTTGGCCCGATGGCTTTGGTACTGGTGGGTGTGACTTTGACCCAAGTTCAGGTGGGGCCGCATTTGCGCGGTGCGTTAGGCATCACCTTTATGAAGAACCTGTGCCTGCCAGCCCTAATGGCAGCGCTTGGCTGGGCTTGGGGCATGACCGGCGTGCCCTATGCGGTGATGGTGGTCACCGCGTCGCTGCCCATGGGTGCCAATGTGTTCTTGTTTTCCCAGCGGTATGAGGTGGCCCAGGACCTGGTGACGGCCGGCATGGCGGTGTCTACCGTGCTGGCCTTGGTAACCACATCGATTGTGATGCTTGTGCTGCAGTGATTGGATTGAGTCTTTGCATAAAAAGTGCCTGTAGCCCTTATGATCAGGGCGCTAGCCGCTCTCTAATCCATAGTGATTCAGCATCCGAGGCGGATGAGCTTCGATACCGCAGTCGGTCGTGCAAGCGGCTTTTGCGCCCCTGCCAGAATTCCCAGGTGTCGGGCTTTAGCCGGTAGCCACCCCAATGGGGAGGCCGCGGCGGTTGCAGTAAAAACTGCGCGCCGTAACGTGCCGCATTGGCTACCAGCACGCCACGGCCGGAAATCACCTGACTCTGCGGGCTGGCCCAAGCGCCAATGCGGCTGTCTAGCGGGCGGCTGTGAAAGTAGGTGTCGCTTTCCTCGTCGCTGACCTTTTCCACCAGGCCCTCAATGCGCACCACACGTTCAAGCTCTACCCAATGAAACTGCAGCGCGGCATAGGGGTTACCGGCCAGTTGTTGCCCTTTGCGGCTCTCGTAGTTGGTAAACCACACAAGGCCGCGCGCATCAAAGCCTTTGATCAGCACCACGCGGGTGCTGGGGCGCAGGTCGTGACCGACGGTGGCCACGGTCATGGCGTTGGACTCGGGCACTTTGGCAGAGATGGCCTCGGCAAGCCATTGATCGAACTGCTTCAAAGGGTCAGCGTGGGACGCGTCTTCGTTCAATTCGGCGCGCTCGTAGCTCTTGCGCAGGTCGGCGATGTGGGTCATGGCGGCAGTATACGAAGACATGAAGGCTCATGGACCAGCTGCAAGCTACCAGTGCATTGGATCCTTCGGCACACCGTTGTAAGTTGCCGGACCTGAGTGCCCGGTAAAATCTGGCGCATTAATTTATTGGAGTGATGCATGTCTTCTCAAGCAGATGAAAACCAGGGTTTTGTGCTGGGTGTTGTTTTTTTTGTGATTGCCCTGGTGATCTCGTTGGTGATTGGTCTGAGCATTCATCAGGTTAACAAGCGGCATGCCGCCAAGCCCGTGGCGGTGGCTGCGGTGGCAGGCGCTGTGGATGCGGCCTCGGTGGTGGTAGAGAACGGGGTGGTCAAGTTTTACTTTGCTTCTGGCAAGGCCGACTTGGCAGCAGGTGCCAAAGAGGCCTTGGCAGCCGTGGTGGCTGGTGTCGGTCATGGAAAGAAAATCGTGATCAGTGGTTTTCATGATGCCACTGGCAGCGCCGAGGCGAATGCGGAACTGGCTAAACAACGCGCCATGGCCGTGCGCGCCGACCTGTTGCAAGCGGGTGTCGCCCAAGACCTGATCGAGATGAAGAAACCAGAAGAAACCCAAGCCAGCGGCAGCAACGCCGAAGCACGCCGGGTTGAGGTGACGCTGCAGTAAATCAGCCGCCGCTTAGCTGATTCAGAGCCCGACTTGGTCGGGCTTTTTTGTGGGCGTTCGCCTGGCGCAAGTGCATGTCAAACCAATCACGCGTTTGGTACCCGGTTCGTAACCCACAGCACATCGCAAGTTCAAAAACCCGGTTACCATGCCGTTGTAATTTTGTTACCAAACCTTTTGCAAAACATGAAACTCAACGACACGGTTGCACAAGTGACCCAGCGCATCGCCAAGCGCAGCCAAGCCACACGTGCCGCTTACCTGGCCCGGCTTGATGAAGCGCAAAAGCGCCCGCCCGGCGCACAACGCCTGGGATGTGCCAACGTGGCGCATGCCTTTGCAGCGCTGCCTGGCAATGACAAATTGCGGGTGGTGGCTGAAAAAGCGCCCAACATCGGCATCGTTACCGCCTACAACGACATGTTGTCGGCACATGCACCCCTGCAGCATTACCCAGACTTGATCAAGTTGGAAGCGCGCAAACTTGGCGCCACGGTGCAAGTGGCTGGTGGCGTGCCGGCCATGTGTGATGGCGTGACCCAAGGCACGCCTGGGATGGAGCTGAGCCTGTTTTCGCGCGACGTGATTGCCATGGCCACAGCCGTGGCGCTGAGCCACGACGTGTTCAGTGGTGCGCTGATGCTGGGCGTGTGCGACAAGATCGTGCCGGGCCTGTTGATTGGTGCGCTGCATTTTGGGCATTTACCCACAGTGTTTGTACCCGCCGGCCCCATGACATCCGGCCTGTCCAACAACGCCAAGGCCAAGGTGCGCGAGCAGGCGGCGCAGATGTTCGAGGTCACCAAGGCGAGTTTCGACTACTACCACGGGCTTTTCGGGATCCGCTATCCCTTCGGGAAGTACGACCAGGTCTTCGTCCCGAAGTTCAACGCGGGGGCGATGGAGAACCCCGGGTGCGTCACCTTCCGGGATACCTACCTCTTTCGCGGTGCCTACACGCGCGAGCAGCTCACCGCGCGCAGCAACACGATCGCGCACGAGATGGCGCACATGTGGTTCGGGGACTTGGTGACCATGCGCTGGTGGGACGACCTGTGGCTCAACGAGTCGTTCGCCGAATGGGCCTCGTCGGTGTGTCAGGCCGAGGCGACCGAATGGCCCGATGCCTGGACGACCTTCCACAGCCACGAGAAGACCTGGGCCTATCAGCAGGACCAGCAGAGCGACACGCACCCGGTCTATGCCGACATGCGCGACCTGCACGACATCGCGGTCAACTTCGACGGCATCACCTACGCCAAGGGCG
>DFWT01000289.1 GCA_002381045.1 Rhodoferax sp. UBA4127 | reverse complement strand
GAAGCCATGGAAGAAAAGCAGGTCAGCATCGAGGGTGAAACCCGCCCCCTGCCCTCGCCCTTTTTTGTGATTGCCACGCAAAATCCGCTGGACCAGTTGGGCACCTACGCGCTTCCAGAGTCCCAGCTTGACCGCTTTCTAATGCGCATCTCGTTGGGTTATCCAGACCGCGCCGCCGAGCGGCAGTTGTTGCTCGGCCAGGATCGGCGGGCCATTCTCGACACCTTGCCCAGCCTGTTGAACGCCGGAGAATTGACTTGGCTGCAAGCCCAGGTTCAGCAAGTGCACACCTCCGAGGCACTGCTGGACTATGTACAGGATTTGGTGACCGCCACCCGTTCTGGACGATGGTTTGTGCAGGGTCTAAGCCCCCGCGCCGGTATGGCCGTGTTGCGGGCGGCCAAGGCCCGTGCGCTGATCAATGGCCGCACTTTTGTGGCGCCAGATGATGTGCGTGGCATCCTGGCGCAAACCATTGCCCACCGCCTGATTCCCGCAGAAGACGCCGGGCACGGCGCATCTGCCCAAGTGGCAGCCATGCTGGATGCTTTGCCCTTGCCGTAATGAATCGTCCCCAAAGTGCCTCAGGTATCGCTCACGCCATCGGTGGGACCCAATGGTTTGGCACAACCAGCCGCAAAGTGGCTCGGGCGTGGAACCCCTTTGCATTGGTGCGAACGCGGTTTCACCAGTGGTTTCAGTCGCGTCTGCCCCTGACTGACCGACTGACACTGACTCAGCGCAATGTGTACATCCTGCCCACAGGTGCGGGCTGGATGTTGGGTATCACGCTGCTGGTGTTGTTGGTGGCATCCATCAACTACCAGCTCAATCTGGGTTACCTGCTGACCTTTTTGCTGGCGGGTTGCGCCGTGGTGGCAATGCATGTCAGCCATGCCAACCTGCGTGGACTTACTATGCATCTGGTAGCGCCTAACGCAGTTTACGCAAGGGCTAATGCCTTGTTTTTCATAAATCTTCAAAATGAAAAGAAGCGCAGCCGTTATGCCATTGCAGTCGCGCTGGATGGGACCCAGCACTGGGCCTGGACCAATGTTTTGCCCCAAGCCTCAGCGCAAGTCCAACTCGGTTTCAAACCCGCGCAGCGTGGCCTGCACCGCCTGCCCACAGTGACGCTGAAAACCGTGTTTCCGCTGGGCACGTTTCAGGTCTGGGCCCTGTGGCGACCACACGCCCAGGTCATGGTTTACCCCGCGCCCGAACCCCACCCGCCGCCTCTGCCCACCGGCGGCTCAGAGGATGGCAGCCACGCCAGCACCAGCCAGACGCTCCAGGGTGAGCCCGATGGCGTGCGGCCCTATCGGCGCGGCGACAGCCTGAAACACATCGTCTGGAAAAAGGCCGCCAAGACCGGCGAGTTGGTCAGCCGAGACCATGTGGCCTGGCAATCACACACGCTGTGGTTAACCCCCCAGTTGACCCAACTGGCCAATCCCGAAGCCCAGCTTTCCCGCCTGTGTGCCTGGGTCCAAATGGCCGAAGCCACAGGCCAACGTTATGGTTTGCGCCTGCCTGGCCAGGAGCTAACTCCTGGCAATGGTCCATCCCACCAGCAACGTTGTTTGCAGGCGCTGGCTCTGGCCTGATCGACACAATGAAACTGCCCAAGTTCGCCCAGATGCCACGGGACGCGCGTGACACGCTGTTCATGCTGGTAGTCATCACTTGGGTGGCGGCGCCATTGATCGGTCAGGTGCCCCTGTGGTGCAGCGCCATGGGCGCGTTGGTGATTCTGTGGCGTGCCTGGCTTGCAGTGGGTAACCGACCGCTGCCCCCGACCCTGTGGCGGGTGGGGTTGCTGCTGCTGACGGTGCTGGGCACCATGCTGAGCTACCGAAGCCTGTTGGGCCGTGACGCCGGTGTGACCCTGCTGATGGTTCTGCTGGCCCTGAAAACCCTGGAACTGCGGGCTCGGCGTGATGCCTTTGTGGTGTTTTTTCTGAGCTTCTTTTTGATGCTCACCCAGTTCTTTTACTCGCAGTCGCTGGTCACGGCGCTGGCCATGTTGCTGGCCTTGTGGGGCTTGCTGACGTCGCTGGTCATTGCCCACATGCCGGTGGGCCGACCGCCACTGTGGCAAGCGGGGCGACTGGCCGGTGGCATGACGCTTTTGGGTGCGCCCATTATGCTGGTGCTGTTCATGCTGTTTCCTCGCATCGCACCACTTTGGGGGCTGCCGGGAGACGCCATGACCGGGCGTAGCGGCTTGTCTGCCAGCATGGCGGTAGGCCACATCGCCAGTTTGGCACTCGACGACAGCGTAGCGATGCGCTTGCGCTTTGAAGGCCCAGCGCCGCAGCCCTCAGAGATGTATTTCCGCGGGCCGGTGCTCAACGAGTTTGACGGCCAGCGCTGGACTGTCACGCCTTGGTTTGAGCAAATACCAAAGCTGCCGCCACCCCAGTTGGTAGTGCAAGGCGACCCGATCAGCTACCAAATCACTTTGGAGCCGAATCAGCAGCCTTGGCTTTTGACCCTAGACGCCACACCGAACGCACCCTTGGTCACCGGGCACACGCCCCGCCAGACGCCCGACGGCCAATGGCTGCTGAATCGCCCGGTCACTGAGTTGTTGCGCTACCAGGTGCAAAGTTTCACCCGCTACCAGTCTGATGTTGACGTGCGCCCCAACCAGCTCAGGCGCGCGCTGGTTTTGCCACCCAACTTCAACCTGCGCACACGGCTGTGGGCCCAAGACCTGGTGCAAAGTCACCCTGACCCGGCCCAGCGGGTGCAAGCGGTGCTGGACCATTTGCGCAACGGCGGCTACCAGTACACGCTGGAGCCTGGCGTGTATGGCCGTGACAGCGCCGACGAATTCTGGTTTGACCGCAAGCTGGGCTTTTGCGAACACATTGCTGCGGCCTTTGTAATCGTGATGCGGGCTTCCAATATTCCAGCGCGGGTGGTGACCGGCTACCAGGGCGGCGAGCGCAACCCATTGGATGGGTTTTGGACCGTGCGCCAAAGTGACGCCCATGCCTGGTCCGAGGTCTGGCTCAGCGGACAAGGCTGGGTCCGGGTCGACCCCACTGGTGCGGTGTCACCGGGGCGCATTGGCGCGTTCCAGCGCTTGGCCACACCGCGAGGTGCCGTGGCCACGGCCCTGTTTGGCACGCTCAACCCACAAGTAGCAATGTCGCTGCGTGCCGCCTGGGATGCGGTCAACAACCGCTGGAACCAGTGGGTGCTGAACTACACNNCAGTGAGTCTGGCAGGTGCGCTGTGGAGCGCCTGGGAACGCCAGCATCAGGACCCATGGCATAAGTTGTTGACACAGGCGCGTCAAGCCTTGCTCAAAGCGGGCGTGGCCATTCCACCTCAAAGTTCTCCGAGGCAACTGATCCACGCGTTGCAAAGTCAAGACAACGCGCACTTGCAGCGGCCTGATTTACAGCACTGGTTGCTGCAACTGGAGGCGGTGCGCTACGGGCCTGCAGCCGGGCCGCCGCATCAAGACAATGCACACTTGCCCACCGCCAAGCCACTTCCATCGGGTGCGGATGTCAAGCGACAGTTGGCTACACTGAGACGCGACCTGAAACGCCTTTTGCCTTTGCGCACACCATGACCCCTCTCGCCTTCTTGACCCCCCCACGCGCGGCCACAGTCGTCCTCTCAGCCGTCACCTTTGCTTTTATTTTGATAGCTGTTAGCCCAATTGATGCGATGGCAAGCACCCAAAAACATCTGCAAGTCAAAAAATCAAAGAAAACCCAGAAAACACCCACTGGTGAAAGCTACGCCAAACGTGTTGATCTTGGGCCGGCCGCAGACGAAATCGCCTTGCACCACGGCCTTGACCCGCAGTGGGTTCGCCATGTTCTTTCACAGGCGCAGTACTTTCCGTCCATNNTGCCCGCTGAGCTGATCGTCGGCATCATTGGGGTAGAGACCATTTATGGCCAGCAAACCGGCAATTTCCGGGTGTTGGATGCCTTGGCGACCTTGAGCTTTGACTTCCCCGACAGCCACCCCCGCGCAGCCGAGCGGCGTGAGTTTTTTATGAACGAGCTTGGGCAGTTTTTAAGCCTGACATGGCACAGTGGGCAAGACCCTCTGGCCCTGCGCGGCAGCTACGCCGGTGCCATGGGTTGGCCGCAGTTCATGCCCTCGAGC
>DFWT01000025.1 GCA_002381045.1 Rhodoferax sp. UBA4127 | reverse complement strand
CACTTGGATTTGAGAGCGCCCCTTTATAAATATCCGACAGAAGCTACTATTTCAATAGCTGTAAACACCCCGCCCGGTTTTGCGACCCAAGCGCCCTGCGGCCACCATTTCTTTCAACAAGGGGCAGGGGCGGTATTTGCTATCGGCGAACTCGGCGATGTAGACCTCCATCACCGCCAGGCACACATCCAGTCCAATCATGTCGGCCAGCGCCAGCGGGCCAATCGGCTGGTTGCAACCCAGCTTCATGCCCGCGTCAATGTCCTCGGGGGTGGCCAGGCCCTCGGCCAGCACAAAGAAGGCTTCATTGATCATGGGCACCAGAATGCGATTCACCACAAAGCCGGGAGAGTTCTTGACCGTGATGGGTGTTTTGCCCAAGGCGGTGGCCATCGCGTGGACCGCGTCGTGCGTGGCATCACTGGTTTGCAGGCCGCGGATGATTTCAACCAGCGCCATCATCGGCACCGGGTTAAAAAAGTGCATGCCAATGAACTTATCCGCGCGCTGTGTCACCGCGGCCAGCTTGGTGATCGAGATCGACGACGTGTTGGACGCCACAATCACCTCGGGTGCCAGCAGCGCATCCAACTGCTTGAGGATCTTGACTTTCAGATCGTAGTTTTCGGTGGCGGCTTCAATCACCAGTTGTGCACTCTTCAGATCGTCGTAGCTGGTGCTGCCCTTGATGCGCGCCATGGCCGCGGCTTTGGCTTCAGCCGTGATTTTTTCCTTTTTCAGCAACCGGTCCAAGCTGCCCGAAACGGTGGCGATGCCCTTGGCCACCGCTGCATCGGCCACATCTACCACGACCACGCTTAAGCCAGCCACAGCGCACGCCTGTGCGATGCCGTTGCCCATGGTGCCTGCGCCAATGATGCCTACAACTGAAATGCCCATGCTGAAAACTCCTTGAAAAATAGTGGGTAATCTTAGCTTCGGAACAAAGCCAACTCGCTGACAAAGACCAGATCAAAAGGCGCAGGCACAGCCATAATTCGGCCACCTTCCACATCCTGAGACCACACCCATGAATCTCACTGAACAACTGTTGCACGCGCTCAAAAGGCACGGGGCACGGCAAATTTTTGGCATCCCCGGCGACTTTGCCCTGCCCTATTTCCGCTTCATTGAAGAGTCGCAAATCTTGCCGCTCTACACCATGAGCCATGAACCCGGCGTGGGTTTTGCAGCTGATGCCTCGGCGCGCATCAACGGCAGCCTGGGCGTGGCTGCCGTCACCTATGGTGCAGGTGCCCTGAACATGATCAATTCAGTGGCTGCCGCATTTGCGGAAAAGTCGCCGCTGGTGGTGCTCTCNNCAGTTCCAGATCTTCAAGGAAATCACCTGCGACCAGTGCCGACTGGACGACGCCGAGCGTGCCCCGGCCGACATCGCCCGGGTGCTGGCCAGTTGTCTGCGGCACTCCGAGCCGGTCTACATCGAAATCCCACGCGACATGGTCGCCGTGCCTTGCGCTGAGGTCATTGCGGAGTCGGCACACAAGGCGGACCCCGACGCGCTGGATGCATGTGTGGACGAAATTCTGGAGCGCCTGGCACACGCCAAATCCCCGGTCCTCATGGCCGGTGTGGAAGTACGTCGTTATGGGCTGGAAGCCAAGGTGGCCGCGCTCTCGCGCCGCCTGGGCCTGCCGGTGGTCACCAGTTTCATGGGCCGTGGCTTGCTGTCAGATCAGGACGTGCCTCTGGTGGGTACCTACATGGGTGTGGCCGGTTTTCCGGAGGTAACCCGCCTGGTAGAGAGCTCGGACGGTCTTTTCCTGCTGGGAGAAATCATTTGCGACACCAACTTTGCCGTATCCGAGACCAAGATCGATATGCGGAAAACCATCCAAGCGCTCAATGGCCAGGTCAACATCGGGTATCACACCTATGCCAAGCTGTCACTGGCGGCTGTGGTGAACCGCATGCTGGGACGCCTGCCCGGTCCCGACAAAGCATTTACCGTGACAGCGCAGAACTTCCCCGTAGGTATGCCAGCTGATGCCCAGACCATCACGCCGACAGACATTGCCACCGCGGTGAATGACCTGATGGCCGAGCACGGCAAGATGCCAATTGCCAGCGACATGGGCGACTGCCTGTTCACTGCCATGGAGATCAAACACACCGCGCTGGTAGCGCCCGGTTACTACGCCACCATGGGGTTTGGTGTGCCCGCCGGGCTGGGCTTACAAGCGGCCACCGGTGAGCGACCTTTGATTCTGGTGGGGGACGGTGCGTTTCAGATGACCGGCTGGGAGTTGGGCAACTGCAAGCGCTACGGCTGGGATCCGATCGTGCTGCTGTTCAACAACGCCAGTTGGGAAATGCTGCGCACCTTCCAACCCGAATCCAGTTTCAACGATCTGGGCGACTGGGGCTTTGCCGACATGGCACGCGGCCTGGGCGGGGATGGTGTGCGGGTGCGCACCCGTGCTGAACTCAAAACCGCGTTAGACAAAGCCATGGCCACACGCAGCCGCTTTCAGCTCATAGAAATCATGATCCCCAGCGGCGTGTTGTCCAATACGCTGGCGCGTTTTGTGGCGGGGGTGAAGCGTTTGAATGCGGCCAAATAGCCGACACAACTAGCACGCCAAAATAGCCCAACGTTCATGGTCACGCCATCGGCCGCGGATTTTCAGGTAGCGCTCGGAATAACCCTCTTGCACAAATCCGCAGGCCCGCACCAGCGCAACTGATGCCTTATTCTCAGGTTGGATATTGGCTTCCAGACGATGCAGGTGAAGTTCTGAAAATGCCTTTTTGACCAACTGCTGCATCGCCTGCGTCATCAACCCTTGGCGCTCATGGCCAGCAAAGGCGTAGTAGCCCAGGTAACCACTTTGGAACACGCCACGCACGATGTTGGTCACTTCGATGAATCCCACCAGTTGCTTGGTCTTCGCCATTCGCACCAAGAAACCATAGTTGACCGAGCCTTGCATACGCTGGGCAAAGGCCTGGAACAGATCCGGCGATGCGGGTGGGTTCACCCAGGGGCGATGCAGTCGTTTGCTTGCACTCACCGCTGCCAAGAACTCTGCCTGGTCTTCACGCTGAAGGGGTTCAAGCAAAAGCTTCGAATTCATTGCATTGCACGGCGCAACTAGGCATCAAGCTGCTTGAACTGCACGACGTTGCCTTCCGGGTCGTGGCCATCCAGCACGGTCGCACCACGAAAATGCCAGGCACCTTCCAGTGGTTTCAAGTAGCCGCCGGTAGCTTGTGCCGCCGCCCGCACAGCTTCCAGACTGGCGACCACAAACGTGGGCTTTATGGGTGTGTCCTCACGCACCATTGGCGGCTGGGTGATTTTGATCTCTGACGCAATCTTGCGTGGAATGGCGTGCACCACCACCTCCAGGCCATGGCCACGCAAAACATCATGCGAAGCGGCCTCCTCAAACGGCAGCAAGTCAAGGGTGCTGCGGTAAAACGCAGACACTTTCACCTTGTTCTTGGCAAAAATCACCACGCCTTGGTGAATTGGGGAAATAGGTTTGTCCATCGTGCGACTCCTGAGTGGTTCCGAGGCTCTCGGATTTGAATACGTACATCAAGTTTCAAAATGTCAAACGAATGCGATCGAGCAAGGCCAATTGCTCTTGGCCGCTGTTGACTGCATATCTCATGAAGTCATCACCATCGAGCCGCACATCGGCAAAAACGCCAGTCGGATCTTCGTGGAAATGCAAAAAAGCTTTTGACTTTCGGTAAAAGGTAACCGGCCGCCTCTCAACCAGGCCAGGGATTTTGCGCAGACCATCAAGTAAATTTTTTACCCTCGCCAAGGTCACAGGGCCAGCGTGCTTCACAAAATCAAATCACTGCCATGCTAGACCTGAGCACCCGGCTTGGGCACTACCCGCAGAGTGGCGAGCAAAATTTCTTTTTCTTGCAGGTCTGACAAAGCGGCAACAAGTTTCTCTGCTGTTTGGTAGTGTGACTCATGCAGCGCAGCCAGGCCGGCGCAATGTGCTGCATTGGCCCGCTCCGCATGAACCATGGCCACTTCCCAGGGATCACTTTGCCTGGATGTGAAATAGGCGTATGCCAGATTCGCGTAGTTGATGGCATACGAGGCGTTGCCCAAGAGGGCATGCACCTGGCCCAGCAGAAGGTGACCCAAAGCAAAGTTATTGTCATTGCCGATCGTTCGCCACAGGTGCACAGATGCGTGCGCTGCATTGAGCATTTCCTGGTCTTCTTCCGGCGTGCGTGTCAGCTGCTCTGTCAGGGTCCATCCACGGTTGTTGGCGGCAGAACCCAGCTTACGTAACCACGCGGCTTCATCGTCTGGATTGAGAGGTGAACTCATTCGGCAGATCCTTTCAGATTGGATTCAAACGATAGCCGGGCAGTGACAACCGCCCGCTGAAAAACAATGATAAACCGCACGGATAAAGTCGTGGTGCGACCACAGTGTCAAAGCGTTGCAGTTTGCCGCCTGGCAAGCAAATCAATCGACAGGTTCGAACGGTGCATTCACTTGGCGCCAAGCCAAGAATTCTTGAACCGGCATAGCCTTTGCTGCCACCCAACCCTGAACATAGTCGCACCCAAGTTGCTTAAGCAAATGCCACTCGTAAGGGGTTTCCGCACCTTCTGCGACCACCGTGAGCCCCAGGCGATGCCCAAGCGCCACAATGAAATCCAGCAGTGCAGCGCTCTCGCTCTCTGAGCGTACATGATGCACAAAAGACCGATCGATTTTGACTTCGGCCACCGGCATTTTTTGCAAATACGACAGCGATGAATAGCCGGTTCCAAAATCGTCAATGGATAGCGAAAAACCTGCATTTTTTAATGCGTGGAGCGTCACCAGCGAGGTCTCTGGGTCGTCCATGACACCGCTCTCCGTCACTTCCAACCGAATATCACATGGCAACGCGCCCACTGAGTCAACCAGCTCATAAATGCGGACCACAAAGTCAACATCCTGCAAATCCAGGGCTGAAACATTGACGGAAACCAGCAAGGGCTGACCGCGGTCGCGCATTATCTTTGTGAATTGGGCAACCTCCTTCAACACCCACAAGGTGATGGCCCGAATCTTCCCGGTTTGTTCGGCAAACGGAATGAAGTCATTGGGGGCAATCATTCCTTTGACGGGGTGAACCCAACGAATCAGGGCTTCTGCGCTATTCACCATGCCATCTTGCATGCGCACTTTGGGCTGCAGGTACAACTGAAACTGGTTCTCGGCGATGGCCAAACTAAGCTCAGACAACATGCTGAGGTTTTCTGGGCGTGATGTTTCCAGTTGGGCGTCGTACTGCAACCAGCCGAGCTTGGATTTTTTTGCGGCATCAAGTGCGACCTCAGCATTGCGCATCAATTGCGCCACCGAGTGTTTGACATCGACTGCCACACCAATCGAGAGCGACACGTCCAGCCAGCTTCCCTCCACTTGAATGGGTTGCGCAAAGGCATTGCTCAGACTGGTGCGCAAAGATTCCAGTTTGTCTGGATCAGACCAGAGCAGGCAAAAGTGAATCTCCTGACTCTTGCCTAAGGTCACCCCAGGAATCGAACCTAGCCGCCCGCTGACCTGTTTCATGACGCTGTCAGCTGCTTGAAATCCGAGCACCTCTACGATCGTTTTGAAGCGGTCAATATCAAGAACCAACACAGCCAACCTGGTTCCCTTTGCGACTTCACTGTTTCCAATTTCGATAAACCAGTCACGATTGGGGAGGCCGGTCAGCAAGTCAGTGCGCGCAAGCTGCACCGTTTGTCGATGTGCCTCGCGACTGCGCAGCGCCACACCCGCCAGCAGCATCACGGGCAAAACCAGCAAGCCGATCACACCGGCGGGGTCGGTGAATCCAAGACCAGTTGGCCAGACACCGAGTACTACCGTATTGAATGCCTCGCTGTGGCCAATCCACAAGGCAGCGCGTGGAGCGGCGCCAACGGCAAGCGCCAGACCAATAGTCAGACCATGGCGCCAGCTTTGAATGCCACCCCAAACAATTGCCAAAGACAATAGGTTGGTCGCGCCATACTGGAAACCGTAAAACCAGTCGGACTGCAATGACGGGGAAATCCAGCCACTTATCAGTAACAGCAGCCAGCTCACTTGAATGGCTGACAAAAATGCGCTGAAGCCAAGCCACAAGACACTCGCAGGGCTATGCTCCATGAACTTGCCCAAGCTCAGCACGGTCAAGATGAGCAGGATATTGCTGGCTGGCTCGGCCAACAGTGACATGCCGTTGGCCGTATTGATGCCAAAGGGCAAACTCACGCCGTAATTGCCAAACACTTGAATGCCAGTCAAAAGGGCATAAAGCGAAAACAGCATGTAGGACTTTTCTTTGGTCAGCACGGCATAGAACGCACTGAACAGACCCACTGTCATCAAAACCGCAAAAAGTGCGGCAGAAATTGCGTCTCGCCTTTGCCCATCAGAAATCACCCGTTCGTGATCGTTTCTGTCGACGCTGACGCGCACGGTGTACAGCACATTAGTGGAGTGCACTTTGCCGAACAATGTGCGTGGCGTGTTCTGGTCGACTGGAAACACCGCCACCGTTTGGCTGGAAACCGACCGGATATTGCTGCGATTTTGCGGCGCTGCCGCGACCACCTGACCGCGTGCGTCATACAGAAAAATCTCAAGCCCCTGTTCTTGACTGATACGCAAAAACTGCGTGCCATTGAACGCTGAGACTTCCTGAGCCGGCATTGAAAAACGCATCCAGCAAGTCGCGCCTGGTGCCACCTCAAACTCCAAACCCTTTGGGCTTTGCCATACGAGGTCAGTGGCAAGCTGGCCTGACACAAAGATCGACTCGCGATCGCACATGTACTGGACCGGTAAATCTATCCCCGCGGCCTGTACGCGTGTGCCAGCACCAAAGACAAGGGTCAGCACACAAACACTGCGCGCCAACCACCTTATCAGAGACCAACGATCCATCATTTTGATTTCACTCTGCCTTCGCCGCTAAACAGGCCAGATGGTACGACTGACCAGCCCTGCCCTTCGATTCCCATTCAACTATCGTATTTATAGCTGATTATGCATATTCTATAAGGGCTAGACACATAAATTTTTTACAACAAAATCAGTCACTCACCCAGGCACATTCACAGGTGAAATGGCGCAAAAAGGGCGGCTGTTTGGAGATCTTGACACCTCGAATGCTGGCGGCTTTTTCTTTCACTTCGGCGATCACTTCTGCGGCGTAATCAAAGTGACTTTGGGTGTACATGCGCCGCGGAAAGGCCAGGCGCACCAGTTCCATGCTGTGGTATGTCTCAGTGCCATCCGCCAGGCGCTTGCCAAACATCACCGAGCCGATTTCCACCCCACGAATGCCGCCCTCTAAATACAGGGCGTTACACAGCGCCCAAGCTGGGTAATGGGCCACCGGCATGTTCGGCAGCACGGTGCGCGCATCGATGTACACCGCGTGGCCACCCGTCGGTTTGACAAAACTGACACCAGCGGCCTCCAGGCGCTCGCCCA
>DFWT01000249.1 GCA_002381045.1 Rhodoferax sp. UBA4127 | reverse complement strand
TCCCACACCACCTCCTGGCAGGGGGCCGAGCCGACTACCTTGGGCGTCATGTGCCACAGCGTCTTGAGCAGCCCGCCCAGGCCCAGCATGTCCTTGAAGCCTTTGGGCGCCTCGGGCTCCTTGAGGTTGGCCAGCAGCTCGCCGAAGGTCCGCAGCTCCCGCACATCGGCCACGCCCATGGCGCGCGCCACCCGGGCCGTGGTGCCGAACAGGTTGCCCAGCACCGGCATCGTGTGGCCGGTGGGCTGCTCGAACAGCAGGGCCGGGCCGTTCGCACGCAGGGCGCGGTCGCACAGGGCGGTCATCTCCAGATGCGGAGAGACGGATGCGCTCACGCGTTTGAGTTCACCCAGTTGTTCCAACTGGGCGATGAATTCCCGCAGATCACGGTAGGCCATGGGGTGGTGTCGGTTAAAGGAGGGTATCGGTCGGGTCGGCCACCGCCAGCCCGCCCCAGCGCGGCGCATGCACGGGGGGCAGGCCCAGCAGGTCCAGCACACGGCATACGGTGTGGTCCACCATCTCGGCAATGCTTTGCGGGCGGTGGTAGAAGCCGGGCACGGGCGGGAAAATGATGCCGCCCATCTCAGTCACGCTGGTCATGTTGCGCAGATGCGCCAGGTTCAAGGGGGTTTCGCGCACCATCAGAACCAGGCGGCGGCGTTCCTTGAGCATCACATCGGCCGAGCGTGTAATCAGGTTGCCCGACATGCCGTGGGCAATGGCTGCCAGCGTGCGCATGGAGCAAGGCGCCACTACCATGCCGTCGCACTGAAAGGACCCGCTGGCGATCGCAGCGCCCACATGGCGCACTGGGTACACCACGTCGGCCAGGGCCTCGACCTGGGCACGCTCCATGTCCAGCTCTTGCTGCAGGTTGAGACAACCCGCCTCAGAGACCGTCAAATGGGTTTGCACATTCTTCAGTTCGGCCAGCTTCTGCAACAGGCGTACCCCATAGACCGCACCGCTGGCGCCGGAGATGGCCACAATGATCCGCTTAGGCGCAGGCGAGTGGGTGAAAGTCATGGGTGATCTGCCTCGGCAGCCCCTGGAGCCGTCAGAGGTGATTGCAGATCAGCCAGGACCAGGGCGATCACCCGTTCGGCCTGTGCGGGGTCAAAGTCTTCTTGGTAGCGTTTTTTCACGCCGTACTGGCCCAACTGGTAGTGGCGGTCCGCCGCGATGCCGTGCCGGGACAAACAGCTTTTGACACACACCAGCGGGCAACCGTCCAGCGCCACAATCGGCCGCCCCGACTGGGCAATTTTGAGCAAGTAGGGCACATCTCCCCCCACACCGGCGATACAGGACATTTCCGCCGCGCAGCGCCGGTCCAGTTGCAAAGCAACCTGGTTGGTGAGCTGCGCTGCACTGGAGCACCCCGAACAGGAGTACACCAGCGGCAGTTGGCGTTTGTCGGCTGGCATGGCAGGAACTTTGACGCCTCAACGGGGCCGGAACTTGGCCTTCAGGCGCTCCAGCACCTGCGCAGGTTTGAAGCGCTCCAGATGGAAAACCGGCAGCTCGATGGCATCAATGGTGTTTTTTACCAGCAAGCCCAGTTCGGTGTCGCCTTCCATGGACAGGCGGCGGCTGAAGAACAGGGTGTCCGGGTCTTCCTGGCGACGCGCCAGCAGCACAAAGTCATGGGCGCTGGCGCTGATGGTGAGGTCCGCGGCCCCCTTGTTCTGGCAGGCGGTGAAACGGCCATTGGCCCATGCAAAGTCAAATGTCCACTGGACATCCGTCACCCGCAGCCGCAGCTTTTTGCCCAGCAGGAATTGGGTGATGTCCGGTGTCAGGCTCTTGGCCAGTGCCAGATTCAAGGCGGTGACAAACAGCAGCGAGCCAGGGTACGCGGGCAGGCGGGACAGCAGGTCGCCCATGGGTTTGGGTAGCAAAATTTGACTGGTACTCATGCAAGCTCCGGTTGGGTTGCCAATTGCTCCAGACCAGGCTTGCCGTACCAGTAGCCGTTGCAGGCCAGGTCAGGCATAAGGTCTGCCATGGCTTGCATGGCCGCGTCAGTAGATGTCTGCCCAGTCATAGTACTGTGAAACAGCGTGAGAATCACCGGCGTGTGCTGTGCTTGCGGGCTGACACGCACCACATCCACACCCAAGTCGCGCATGGCACCCCATTCAGGCAGCAGGTTGTAGACTTTGGCCGACTGGGTCTGGATGCCGTTGAGCACCAAAAATCCTTCGCTTTCGCGGGTGCGCAGCATGAGACCATCGGGATGTTCAATGCAGCGGAACTGGCAATCGTCCTTGGGCAAGTTGCAATGCCGCGCGGTGAAACAGCGGGCCGAAAATGCCAGGGGCATGCGTCCGTAGGTAAAGACTTCGGTCTGCACACCGGCAGGGCGGTCTTGCTGCATCAGCGCCAGATCGTCGCGCCCCATCTCCAGAGGCATCACCCAGCGCTGGATGCCCAAAGTGGCCATCCATTGCAGTGTAGGCACGTTGTAGATGTTGAGATGCGGACCGGCCACAAAGGGCACCTTGCCTTCCAGACAGTGCACCGCGCCCATGTCATTGGCCTCGACCATGAAGTCGCCATTGACCGACATCTCCGCGATTTTGTGCAGGGTGGTGACGTCCGAGCCCGACTCGATCAGCACCTGGGTGGACAAAACCACCTCTTTGCCCGCCTCCAGCAAGCGTGCGGCGATGCTCAGCCAATCGGCCATACGCAGTTCACGCCGGCGCGAGCACACCGTCTCGCCCAAATACACAATGTCCACCGGCGTTGCCGCAACGGCGTCATAAAAGCTGAATACAGCGTCGCGCTGCCAGTAGTACAGCAGGGGTCCTAACGCGAGTTTCATTATTTCCAAGGCCTGTGGTAGGCTCCCAAGGTGTGTTGCTGCCCTTCGGCAACCTTGTCCAGACCATTCATCCAGGCCGGCTTGGCCGAGTAGCGGTGCGGGTTGTCGCGGCAGTTGTCGATGGCCTCGCGCCACACTTTGGTGACTTGCGCCACGTAGGCCGGGCTGCGCTGGCGACCTTCGATCTTGATGGCCTTCACCCCCATTTTCATGAGCTTGGGCAACAGTTCCAGCGTGTTGAGGCTGGTGGGTTCTTCAATGGCGTAGTAGTTTTTGTCGTCGCCCACATCAAAACGGCCTTTGCACAGCGTGGGATAACCCGCGTTTTCACCGTCGGCGTAGCGGTCGATCAACACGCCATTCAGGCGCGACTCACGGCCCTGGGGCGTTTCTACCCAGCGCACGGCCTTGGGCGGCGAACACACACCGTTGGTGTTTGGCGCTTCGCCAGTGACGTAGGAAGACAGGGCACAACGCCCCTCCACCATCACGCACAAGCTGCCGAAGCCAAACACTTCAATCTCGACTCGGGTTTTCTCCAGCACCTGCCCGACCTGCGTCATGGACAGCACGCGGGGCAATACCGCGCGCGATATGCCAAAGTGCTGGTGGTAGAAATTGATGGCCTCGTAGTTGGTGGCCGAGCCCTGCACCGACAAATGCAGCCGCAGTTCGGGGTGGTGCCGTTGGGCATAGGCCATGAGGCCTGGGTCGGCCAATATGACAGCATTGACACCGTTGCTCGCAGCCCTGTCAATGGCGTTTTGCCAAACCTGTGCATGCGCAGCCTGTGGATAGGTGTTCAGTGCCAACAGCACCTTACAACCGCGGTCATGCGCATACCGTATACCGGTCTGGATGGTCGTCTCGTCAAAGTTCAGACCTGTAAAGTTGCGGGCGTTTGTCGCATCTCTAAACCCAATGTACACACAGTCTGCACCGTTGTTGACTGCAGCCTTCAGAGCCGGAAGGCTGCCTGCAGGGCACACCAATTCAATGGAT
>DFWT01000062.1 GCA_002381045.1 Rhodoferax sp. UBA4127 | reverse complement strand
CGCAAGCGCCGTTCTGGAAGAAAGAGCAGACTGCAGACGGTGCCCGCTGGGTGGACGCCCGGGTCAGTGACGACGCAGCGCTGGCCAAGTGGGGTATTCATACGATCAATGGCTAGGCCATACCCGTTGTGACACACCTTGCGACTGCCCTTGTCGGCGCGTTTGACGTCGAGTCAATTGAGCGTGCCACAGTGGCCGCAGTTGCCCCAGATCGGTGTGACGAATGGTCGGGCTGGTTGTTGCCCATGGATGCTGGTACGGTTGGGCGTGCTCACAGCGCCGTGCCCTTGTCGCATGCTTTTGACTCTGCAACTGACGAGGCAGTGCGACACATCATTCAGAAGTACCAATGCCATGGACAGGCCCCGGTTTTCCGTCTGCCAGATACCGCGCTCGCTCTGCATGAAGTGCTCCACCAGGGTGGTTTCAAGCCACACCAATCCACCTGGGTGCAGGTCGCGTCTGTGGCGGACATAGCGAACTTGTGCCAAGCCGACGCATCCGCTTGGCAAGTCACTGTGAACCATCAACCTGACGCGGCCTGGCAGTCGGTTTTTTTGGGATCTGGCTTTGATCCGGTGGATGCAGCGGCGCGAGTCCGCAACTTGTCGCGCGCCAAACACAGCCTGTACCTGCAGGTGATGCACAAGGGGCAAGCCGTAGCCTGCGGTGCGGCCAGCGTCAGCCATGGCTGGCTTGGCGTGCACGGCATGCGCACGGCGGCGAGCTATCGTCGTCAAGGGTTGGCGGCTGCCATTCTGCGTGAAATGGCCTCGCAAGCACAAGTGATGGGCTTGGCTCGGGCCTTTCTGCAGGTGGACACTGGCAACACCTCGGCGTTGAACCTGTACCAGCGGGTTGGTTTTGGACCAGTTTGGCGTTACGCCTATTGGAAAGTGCCAGCGGGTTGAAAAGGGCGCGTATGTCCCCACCTCCGACATAGTTAAATCTTTCGGAGACGCATCATGCGCATCGACAAGTTCACCACCAAGTTCCAGGAAGCCCTGAGCGACGCCCAGTCCTTGGCTCTTGGAAAAGACCACGCCTACATTGAAACCGCGCATTTGCTGGCGGCCATGCTGGTGCAGACCGATGGCCCAAAAGCGCTGCTGCAGCGCGCCGGGGTCAATGTATCGGGCTTGAGCAAGTTGGCAGACGATGCGGTGGGTCGACTGCCCACCGTCACCGGGCAAGACCAGGTGCAGGTGGGGCCAGATTTGGCCAAACTGCTGCAAGCCACTGAAAAAGAAGCCATGAAACGGGGCGACCAGTTCGTCGCCAGCGAGTTGTTTTTGTTGGCCTTGTCTGATGCTAAAGGCCCGCTGGGCGACAGTGTGCGCGGCCAAGGCCTGACGCGCAAGAGCCTGGAAGCAGCCATTGATGCCGTGCGTGGTGGCCAGGGCGTGGACAGCGCTGATGCCGAAGACCAGCGTGAATCCCTGAAAAAGTATTGTGTTGATCTGACCGAGCGGGCCCGCATGGGCAAGCTGGACCCTGTGATTGGCCGCGATGATGAAATCCGCCGCGCCATTCAGGTGCTGCAGCGCCGCACAAAAAACAATCCCGTCTTGATTGGTGAACCCGGCGTGGGCAAGACCGCGATTGTGGAGGGTCTTGCGCAGCGCATTGTGGCCGGGGAGGTGCCGGATTCGCTCAAGGGCAAACGGGTACTGAGTCTGGACATGGCCTCACTGTTGGCCGGTGCCAAGTTCCGTGGCGAGTTTGAAGAACGCCTGAAAAATGTGCTCAAAGACTTGGCCAAGGATGAAGGCCAGACCATTGTTTTCATTGACGAATTGCACACCATGGTGGGTGCTGGCAAAGCCGAAGGCGCGATGGATGCCGGCAACATGCTCAAGCCTGCGCTGGCCCGTGGTGAACTGCATTGCGTGGGTGCGACCACGCTGGATGAGTACCGCAAGTACATCGAAAAAGACGCTGCGCTGGAGCGCCGATTCCAGAAAATCCTGGTGGGTGAACCGTCCGTTGAGGCCACCATTGCCATTCTGCGCGGCCTCAAAGAGCGCTACGAAGTGCACCATGGTGTTCAGATCACTGACCCAGCCATTGTGGCCGCTGCCGAGTTGTCCAACCGGTACATCACCGACCGCTTCCTGCCTGACAAAGCCATTGATCTGATTGACGAAGCAGCCAGCAAAATCAAGATTGAGTTGGACTCCAAGCCGGAGGTGATGGACAAAAAAGACCGGAGACTGATTCAGTTGCAGATCGAGCGCGAGGCGGTTAAGCGCGAGAAAGACGAGGCTTCGCAAAAGCGCCTAGAGTTGATCAACGAAGAGATCACCAACCTGCAAAAGGAGATTGCCGATCTGGATGAGCTCTGGAAAGCTGAAAAGGCGCAAGCCCAGGGCTCAAAAACGATCATGCAAGAGGTGGAAAAGGTCCGTTTTCAGATCAAGGAACTGACCGACAAAGGCGACTTCAACAAGGCTGGCGAACTGCAATACGGCAAGTTACCCGAGCTTGAGAAAAAACTGAAGGCGGCCCAGGACAATGAAGCTGGCAAAGCCCAGTCTGCCAAAGATGGTGGTCGTGCGCAGTTGCTGCGCACCATGGTGGGCGCAGAGGAAATCGCTGAAGTGGTGAGCCGTGCCACTGGCATCCCGGTGGCCAAGATGATGCAAGGCGAGCGCGACAAATTGCTGCAAATGGAAGCCAAACTGCACCAGCGTGTGGTGGGGCAGGACGAAGCCATTGGCGCCGTGGCCAACGCTATCCGCCGGTCCCGTTCAGGCCTTAGCGATCCCAACCGGCCGACCGGCTCCTTCCTGTTCCTCGGCCCCACAGGCGTGGGCAAGACCGAGTTGTGCAAGGCGCTGGCAGGCTTTTTGTTTGACAGTGAAGAGCACCTGGTGCGGGTTGACATGAGCGAGTTCATGGA
>DFWT01000213.1 GCA_002381045.1 Rhodoferax sp. UBA4127 | reverse complement strand
CGAAGCCCGAGCCGCCGCAGGTGGGGCAACGGCCATCCCCGCTGTTGAAGCTGAACTTGGAAGCGGTGTAGCCACGTTGGCGCGATAAGGCGGCGGTGGCAAAAATTTCACGCACTGCGTCCCAGGCACCGACATAACTGGCCGGGTTGGAACGTGCGGTTTTGCCGATTGGCGATTGGTCCACGAACACCACATCACTTAACAACTCAGCACCCAGCAGGCGCTCAAACGCACCGGGGGTGTCAGTGGCTTTGCCAAAGTGGCGCAGCAGTGCTGGGGTGAGGGTGTCCTGAATCAGCGTGGATTTGCCTGAGCCGCTGACACCGGTCACGCAAACCAGACGTTGCAAGGGAATTTCGACCGAGACATTTTTCAGGTTGTGGTCACTGGCGCCTTCCAGAATCAGGCGTGGCGTGTTGGCAGCCACCAGGCGTTTGAAGCCCATGCCGACCTGTTTGCGCCCGCCCAAATACGCACCTGTCAGCGTATCAGCCTGGCGCAAATCTTCGGTGGAGCCGTCAAACACAATCTGTCCACCGCGCTCGCCCGGGCCTGGCCCCATGTCGATCATGCGATCGGCCGCCAGCATCACCGCCGGNNAGGTTGATGCGCTGCACCTCGCCGCCGGACAACGTACGGCTTTGGCGGTCTAGCGTCAAATAGCCAATGCCGACTTCGCACAGGTATTTCAGGCGCGTGCTGATTTCGTCGAACAGCAGTTTCAGGGTCTTGTGGTCAGCTTCCGAAGTCGCTTTTGGGAGCGCCGAAGACAGGGCAGCGCTAGGCTCCTCATGCATTTGCTTCGCAACTGCCAAATTGTCACCCAGCGCTGCCATGCCTTCGGCCGGGCGAATCGACAAACTGCCGTCCAAAAAGGCAGTTGGTTGGTCGGCATCCGATTCACCCGAACGCGAAGCGAAGCCTGGGGTATCGGTGGTTGCCGATTTTGCAATCGCGAAGCGAGTGTATGAGGCGGCCGCCGGTACCCCAGGCTCCGCCACCCCCAACGTAACCTGCCCCACGTCACCCAACGAAGCTAAAAGCCCATCCTGCAATGCATCAAAAAACCGACGCAACCGGTCCATCGGCAACTGCATCAAGTCATGCAGACACAAGCCCGGTAGCGCCTCAAGTTGCTCTCGGGACCACGCCACGCCCACTGGCATAAACCGCTTGGACGGCGACAGCACACTATCGGCCTGGGCCTTGCTGCCAATTCGCCACAACAAACTCTCGGTCTTCAGCCGTGCGCCCGCACAGGTCGGGCACGGCGTGTAGCTGCGGTACTTGGACAGCAGCACCCGGATATGCATTTTGTAGGCCTTGGTCTCCAAGTACTCAAAAAAACGCTTGATGCCAAACCAGTGCTGGTTCCACTTACCGTTCCAGTTGGGCGAGCCATTGATCACCCACTGCTGCTGCTCAGGCGTGAGCTTGTTCCAGGGCGTGTCACGCGGAATACCTGCGACCTCCGAATGGCGCATCAGATCGTCCTGCGCTTCTTTCCAGGCCGGTGTTTGCATCGGTTTGATGGCACCGGCGCGCAGGGTGAGTTTGTCGTTCGGAATCACCAGGCCGTAGTCCACACCGATGACGCGACCAAAGCCACGGCAGGTGTCACACGCGCCCATCGCCGAGTTGAAGGAAAACATCGAGGCAATCGGGTCGGTATAGCGCTGGTTGCTTTCGGGGCAATGCAGGCCGGTGGAGAAGCGCCACACAACTGGCTGAGACGCTTCTTTTTCAGTAGCTGTTTGCGCTTGTTCTACCTGGGCTAGAGACTCATTTAATACATAAACATTGATGCGACCGCTGCCGTGTTTCAAGGCTACTTCAATGGATTCGAGCACGCGCGCGCGCTCGGCCGTACCCAGGCGAAAGCGGTCGGCGACAACATCCAAAACTTTGCGCATAGAGCTTGCAGTGGTTGTCGCTTCCTTGGGATGAGAGCCCGATTTGGAGGACGTTGGCTTCTTCTTGCCGCCTTGCGCCACGTCGGGCTCCGAGTCCCATTTGGAGCCATAGCCGGAGGCGGTATCGACAACGCGCTGCGCCTGCACTTTGGTGAAGCCACTCACAGACAACCATTGTTCGATTTCCGCAGCTGTGGTGCTGCCTAGCAACTCCACTGGGAAGGTGATGGCCAAGCGAATTTCTGCGGCACTGCTCACCTGATCCAGACGACCACTGAGAGCCAAGGCATGGGCACGCGCCTGAATGTCTGCGTAAATCGTCTCGGGCGTGTCGTGGCGCACAGGCTGCGCGGTGACCCGGTCAAACAAGGAACCCGCACGGGCAAACAACAATTTCAGGTGGTCGTTCAGCTCGGTCATCGTGCCCACGGTCGAGCGNNTCGACATAACGCCGCTGGCCTTCGGCAAACAAAGTGTCAAACACCAAGCTGGATTTACCTGAACCGCTGGGTCCTGTCACCACGGTGAGTTCACCGGTGCGGATGTCGAGGTCCAGGTTTTTAAGGTTGTGCTGACGCGCCCCGCGGATGCGGATGGTTCCCTGTGACATGCTTGGTCCCGTTTGGTGAGGGGCTAAATTCTAGGGACTGGGCCTGCGTGAACTGGTCTTAAAGGGTATCCATGGCTGTACCCACGTTAAGAACGCGGTGCTAGACTGAAAAAAACTGGAGAAGGCTATGAGCTTCATTGTTTCGTTGGTCACGGGTATCACTCTTCTTTTGGCGCATGGCGTTGCCCAGGCGCAATTGCTCATCGGCCAAACTGTGGGCGTGACCGGTGCAGTTGCGGCCACGGTGAAGGAATCCATGCTGGGTGCAAATCTGTACATTGATGCCATCAATGCCAAAGGCGGCGTGAACGGCGAAAAAATTCAAGTTGTCACCCTCGACGACAAGTTTGATCCCAAGCTCACCCAGGACAACGCCAAAACCCTGATTGAAGAGCGCAAGGTGCTGGCCTTGTTCATGACGCGCGGCACACCGCACACCCAGGGCATCTTGCCCCTGCTCAAGCAACACAACGTGCCCCTGATTGGCCCTTCCACCGGGGCGATGGTGTTTCACCAACCCCTGCAACCCAATGTGTTCAACGTGCGTGCGACCTACCAGCGCGAGGCCGAAAAAGCCATTACTCACCTGGCCTCGGTTGGTGTGACGCGCATCGCGCTGGTGCACGTGGACGACAGCTTTGGCCTAGATGGATTGGAAGGCGCCCAGAAAGGCATGGCCAACAACAAACTCACTGCTGTGCTGGTGGCTAAATTCGACCGGACCAAGCCCGATTTTTCAGGCATTGCTGCGCAGGTACTCAAAACCGACGCGCAGGCGGTGATGGTGATTGGTTCCGGCACGGCGGTGGTCGACGGCATCAAAGCCATGAAGGCGGCCGGCAGTGGTGCGCAGTTCATTACGCTTTCCAATAACGCTTCGGACGGGTTCATCAAACTGTTGGGCGAACAGGGGCGTGGTGTGATCGTGACCCAGGTGCTGCCGCAAAGCTTCAATTACGCATTGGTGAAAGACGCAACCCAATTGGCCAAAGCCAAAGGACTAGCAGTGGTCAGTCCGGCCATGCTGGAAGGTTTTGCCTCCGCCAAAGTGCTGGTGGAAGCCCTGCGCCGCAGCGGCAACAATCCAACCCGCGACAAACTTTTGACCACCTTGGGTAACTTCAATTACGACATTGGCGGCCTGGAAGTGCGCTATAGCCCGAGCAGCCACACCGGGCTGGACTTTGCCGACCTGTCCATCATCACAGAGGCAGGCAAGTTCAGACGCTGAATGCCCAAACCTTTTGCGCCGCAAACACCGCATCCGGATACTGCGGTTTACCGCGCGAGCCGTTGTAACGCCCTAGTGCCATGAAGATGTTGCCTTTTTCAAGGTTCAGGTAGTGACGCAGAATCACGCAGCCAAAGCGCAAGTTGGTCTGCATATTGAATAATTTGGACACGTCGCCCTCGTCCAGCAGGCGCATCCAAAATGGCATGACTTGCATGTAACCGCGGGCACCGACCACGCTGATGGCACGTTTACGAAAGTTGCTTTCCACCTGAATTAACCCCATTACCAGGTCCACATCCAGGCGGCTACGCTTGCAGTTGTACCAAACAGACTGCAAAAATTCATCGCGCTCTAAAAAGGTTTTGAGGTCAGTCTTACGGCTGATCAGCCGCCTGTTCATTTCTATCTTCCAGCGCAAATAGTGCAAACGTGCCTCTGTGGATGCAAACACCGGCTCGGGCGGCGCATCACCATGCACGGCCGCACGCATGGCATTGCGAACGGCATCAGCAATGGGCTCTTCAATCTGCCCACCGGCTTGGGCATGCTCTTGAAAAAAGAGCGATCCACTCAGCACCCATAAGGGCGGGAGCCCTAAAAAGCTTGTGATGAAAGTTCGCCGAGCGCGGCTCACACCCCACCCCTTGGCATAACTCGGAGGTCGGTCACCCGGCGAGCTTGGCCAAAAGAAGTTTGGCAATGTCCGCGACCGGCACCGCACTGGCGGCACCGTCGCGGCGGTGTTGGTACTCCACATTGCCTTCTTTGAGGGCGCGGTCGCCAATGTTCACGCGGTGTGGCACACCAATGAGTTCCCAGTCGGCAAACATGGCGCCCGGGCGCTCGCCACGGTCATCCAGAATCACATCCACGCCCGCGGCTAGCAGCTCCGTATAAAGCTGCTCGGAAGCAGTCTTGACATCGGGCGAACGGTCAGCATTGATGGGGCACAGCACCACGGTGAACGGCGCCAAAGCGTCCGGCCAGATGATGCCGCGCTCATCATGGTTTTGTTCGACCGCAGCCGCTGGCAAACGGGTGATACCAATGCCGTAACAACCCATCTCCAGCAACTGCGGTTTGCCGTTCTGGTCCAGAAAACTCGCCTTCATGGCCGCGCTGTACTTGGTGCCCAAATAGAACACGTGGCCGACTTCAATGCCCCGCTCAATGGCCAGTGCACCTTGGCCATCGGGTGAGGCATCTCCAGCCACCACATTGCGCAGATCGGCCACCAGCTCGGGCTCGGGCAGGTCACGACCCCAGTTGACGCCGGTGTGGT
>DFWT01000118.1 GCA_002381045.1 Rhodoferax sp. UBA4127 | reverse complement strand
ACACCGCCAACCTGGGCCAGCCTGACGAGTCGGACTACGATGACATTCCGCGCAAGGCCATGGAATACGGCGCTGAAAAAGCCCGCTTGATCAACTGCCGCCCGCAATTGGCCGCTGAAGGCCTGGCCGCCCTGCAAAGTGGCGCGTTTCACATCTCCACCGCCGGTGTGACCTACTTCAACACCACGCCNNGACGTCAACATCTGGGGCGACGGCAGCACCTTCAAGGGCAACGACATCGAGCGCTTTTACCGCTACGGTCTGCTGACCAACCCGGCTCTCAAAATCTACAAGCCCTGGCTTGACCAGGCTTTCATTGACGAATTGGGTGGCCGCGCCGAGATGTCGGCCTTCATGACGGCGCATGGCTTTGGCTACAAGATGAGTGCTGAGAAGGCCTACTCAACCGACAGCAACATGCTGGGCGCCACCCACGAAGCAAAGGACCTGGAGCAACTTAACAGCGGCATCAAAATCGTCAACCCCATCATGGGCGTGCCATTCTGGAAAGACGACTGTGTGGTCAAGGCCGAAGAGGTGTCGGTGCGCTTTGAAGAAGGTCGCCCAGTCGCGCTGAACGGCGTGGCGTACCCTGACTTGGTGAGCCTGTTTCTGGAAGCCAANNCACAACGAAGACACCATCGAGCAGTACCGCGACAACGGCCGCAAGCTTGGCCGCCTGCTCTATCAGGGCCGCTGGTTTGACAGCCAGGCCATCATGCTGCGCGAAACCGCCCAGCGCTGGGTGGCCAGCGCCATCACCGGCACCGTCACGTTAGAGCTGCGCCGTGGCAACGACTACAGCCTGCTCAACACCGAGTCCCCCAACCTGACTTACGCGCCCGAGCGCCTAAGTATGGAAAAAGTGGAAGACGCGCCCTTCAGCCCGCTTGACCGCATTGGCCAACTCACCATGCGCAACCTGGACATTGTGGACACCCGCGCCAAACTGGGCATCTACGCCCAAAGCGGCATGTTGTCATTGGGTAAGGATGGCGACTTTATGAAGCTGGGTGGGGGTGCAAAATAAGCCAAGTCATGGCCCGGCTTGCCTGGTTTCAATACTCAGGCAAGCATCTCTAACAACACTGAATGCCAAAGCTTTTCGTCGATCTTGCCCATCTTTTTGCCCAGCCGCACTTTGTCTACACAGCGAATTTGATCGAGCAGGATACGTGCTTTTTTCCTTTGAAAAGTCAACTCCGGGCGGCAACCCAGGGGCTGACCAGCGCTTGTAATGGGTGCAATGAGGACTCGGGGCAAAGCGGTGTTCATATCATCGGGTGACACCACGAGTGCCGGCCGTTTTTTTTGAATTTCCGTGCCAACAGTCGGGTCCAAGTTGACCCAATACACCTCACCGCGCGCAATCACTTGGCTCACCATACCCACTCGCTGTCAACCACCCCCGGCAACGCGTCCCAAGCCTGTTCGTCTGCCACCACCTTTGAGGGTGTAGGCTCTGAAGCGGATTGCACGAACCAGCCTTCACGCAGCTTACGCGAAACGGGTTTAATCACAATCTGACCATCTTGCAATTGCATGTCTACCTGATCTTCAATCCGGCAAGACACAAGAAAGGCCGCTGGGATCAATACACCCCGGGAATTGCCAACTTTGCGCATGGTTGTTAGCACGATCGACTCCGAAAAAATAATAACAATATTATAACTTTTCGAATCTGTGTCGTATTAAAACGTACCGACAGCAGTCGGTTGCGGCACGAATGAATCTGCGGCTGAATTCCAAGCCATTGTCAAAGCAACGGCAATATCAAGCCCGCAAATACCCCTGCGCAATCGGACGCAGTGCTGAAGCAGTGATGCCCAAACTGGCCAGGCCAGGTACCTTGCCGGTGGCCACGTTGTCCACCTTCATCGAGTCCAGGTTGTCCAGGCTCATCAAGGGCTCACCGGGCGCCAGACCCATCAACTTGGCCTGCATTCGGCCGGCCCACTCAGGCAAAGCAATCACCGGGCGACCCATGCCACCCATGATGCCCGCCTCCTGGGCTGAAATCTGCACAAGTTGCTTGAGCGTGAAGACCTCTGGACCTACCACTTCAATGGTCCGTGGTGAGCTAGTGTGACCATGGTCGGCCAGGCAGCGCAGCACCGCATTGGCCACATCTTCCACCCACACCGGCTGAAACTTCGCTGAGGCTCCCGCCAGCGGAACCACCGGCGCCAGCTTTTGCAGCTTGGCAAACACGGTCAAAAATTTGTCACCCGCGCCAAAGATCACGCTGGGGCGCAACACCGTCAGGTCAAAACCGGTGTCGGCTGCCGCACCGGCACTGCCGCCGGNNATGAACGGCTTCACCCTCGCCTTTGGAGCGCAAGTACATGGACGGCGCTTTTTCAGGCTGCAAGGCATCAGCACCCAGTGCGCTGATGTGCACCACGCGGGTCACGTGGTTGGCCAGACAGGCATGCGCAATCTTCTTTGGCAAAGCCACATGGGTGTGCTCAAACGCAGCCTGNNTGCAAGATGGCTACCAGGTTCACCAGCGCCTCATGACCGGCCACTGCCCTCGTCAGGGCAGCCTCGTCATGGACATCCACCTCAAGCACGGTGAGCCCGGGTAGGTGCTGGATTTTTTCGGCGTTCGACAGGCGCCGTGTCAGCACCGTGACTTGCCAATCCTCGCGGATCAATTTTTCACACACATGGGTGCCGACGAAGCCGGTACCGCCTAAAACAATGATTTTTTTCATGGGGTGATCATGCCCCAAAAAAGCTCAAGGGCTAGTCGCCGGGGTTAAACCACCACCGGTTCAATCTCCAGCAAGATGCCAAAACGCTCGTAAACACTGGTTTGAATGGCTTTGGCCAGGGTCATGACCTCGCCGCCGGTGNNCCAGCGCCTGCTTTTCATACACACCAGCCTGCCCGACGGATTTGCCACGCCAGCCGCAGGCATCAATCAACCAGCCGGCCGCGAGTTTGACCGAACCGTCGGCCAGGTTGTAATGCACCACCTTCGGGTCGCGGGCAATGATGTCGGCGCACTGCTCACGTGTCACGGTGGGGTTCTTGAAAAAACTGCCCACATTGCCAACCACATCAGGATTGGGCAACTTGGCTCGGCGAATGTCACAAACCCAGTCGAACACCTGTTGCGCACTGGGTGCGGTCACCCCGTGTTCCTGCATTTTTTTCACGATGTCGGCATAGCCCAGCACCGGCGTCCACGGCTTGGGCAAGGCAAACCGCACACGCAGGATAAGCGCCCGATCCTTAAGACCAATTGGGCTGTAGCCCTCGCCTTTATTGCCTGAACTGCTATGTTTAAAGATGGAATCCCGGTAACCAAAGGCACATTGCGCGGCATTCAAGGTAAACAATTCACCAGTCTGCAAATCAATGGCGTCCAGTGACTCAAAGCGGTCTTGCAACTCAACCCCGTAGGCGCCGATGTTCTGCACCGGTGCCGCCCCCACGGTGCCCGGAATCAAGGCCATGTTCTCCAGCCCCGGGTAACCCTGCGCCAGCGTCCAGGCCACAAAATCATGCCAGTGTTCGCCACCACCAGCCTCCAGAATCACATGCTTGTCAGTGTCTGCGATCAGCCTGCGCCCCGGCACCTCGACCTTCAGTACCAAGGGCTTGACGTCCCCGGTGAGCACCATGTTGCTGCCACCGCCTAAAACCAGCTTGTGACTGCTCTGCCATTGGGGGTCGTTCAGCAACGCCCGAACGTCACTCTCGGCCTTGATTCTCAACAGTGATTGGGCTTTGGCCAGAATATGGAAGCTGTTGAGCGGCTGGAGGGGGACATTTTTCTCGACTAACATCCAACAATTGTCGATTATTTTGCGAGACCTGCCATGCCCTCTTTTGATACCGTCTGCGAAGCCAACATGGTGGACGTGAAACACGCCATTGAGAACACCACCAAAGAAATCACCACCCGCTTTGACTTCAAGGGCACACCAGCGGCCATCGAGTTAAAGGACAAGGAAATCACCCTGATTGGGGATGCCGACTTCCAGCTCAGCCAGATCGAAGACATCCTGCGCAACAAGCTCACCAAACGCAATGTGGATGTGCGTTTTCTGGACAAGGGCGATGTGCAAAAGATGGGTGGCGACAAGGTCAAGCAGGTGGTCAAAATCCGCGATGGCATCGAGACCGAACTTGGCAAAAAGATTCAGCGCATCATCAAAGACAGCAAGATCAAGGTGCAGGCCGCCATTCAAGACGGCAAGTTGCGGGTGAGCGGCACCAAGCGTGATGACCTCCAGGCTGCCATGGCACTTATGCGCAAGGAAATCACCGACGTGCCGCTGAGCTTTGACAACTTTCGCGACTGAGACACCAGCCCCTTGGCATTCACCCACCGGCAGCCCATGAAACCCTTGGTGGCTTCTGAAGACGAATACGAAGACCTGCTCGGTCAGTGGTCTGATTTGGAATCGGGCTTAGCGGTGATTCTTGCCCACCCGGATAGCGCCCAGGAGTTTGAGGCCCGCATCCGCCAATATGGCCGCTGGCTGCAAGATTTGAGCTGGCGCGATGCCGACCTCGCCTTGTACCTGCTGTTCCAGTTGGCTTCACACTCTCCGGTGGTGGGTTACAGCGCTTCACATGCCTTGGTCTGCGGTGTGTTGTGCCACTTACTGGCAGAGGATTTCGACTTGCCTGGTGACGAGCGTGCCTGCCTGGTACACGCAGCGTTCACCATGAATGTCGCCATGACCGAACTGCAAAACCAGTTGGCGGCCCAGCAACTCAAACCCAGCGCCGAGCAACAAATTCTGATTAACGACCATGCGGCACGGGGTGTCGCTTTATTGCGGGGCATCGGTATTCATGACGCCTTATGGCTGGAAATTGTGCGCGGGCACCACCCAGTGAAACGGCGGGAGGCCGCGCCAGAGTTGTCTGAACGTGCGCGCTACCTGGCACATATGCTCGGCATGGTTGACCGTTATGCGGCCATGATCAGCCCACGGCAGTCACGGGATGCACGCAGCGCCAAAGAGTCAGCCCGTAACGTGTTGGAAAACAGCACCGAATACGATAACCCCGTGGGCCAAGCACTGGTGCGGGTGATTGGCATGTACCCACCGGGCACTTACGTGCAGCTTGACGACCAACGGGTTGCCGTGGTGACGCGCAAAGGCAAATTGGCCAATATGCCGGACGTGGCGGTGGTGCTTGACAAGGCCGGCGAGCCTATCCGCCCACCCCAATTGCATCCGACTGCCACCGGGCGACCTCACATCGTGGACGCGTTACCGGCTTCGGTCACCCGTGAGCGGCTCAACCACCATTTGATCTTGCAATTGGGCACCCAAGCTTCGTAATGGGATCGCAACGCCAAAGCCTGGCCTGTCTGCGAAAAATCAATCTGAAAACAAGCGCGCGATCCGCTCGGCATTGGGTTGATGCACCACGCCCTTTTCGGTGATCAAGGCGGTCACCAACTCAGCCGGGGTCACATCAAAGGCCGGGTTGCGCACCTGCACACCCTGCGCCGCCCAGTGGTATTCCCGAAAGCNNCTCCTCGGGCGCACGCTCTTCAATTGGAATGGCTGCACCATTTGGAATGCTCAGGTCAATCGTCGACAAAGGGCAGGCCACATAAAACGGAATGCGGTGCCGCATTGCCAGCACCGCCACCATGTAAGTGCCAATCTTGTTGGCCACGTCCCCATTGGCAGCGACGCGGTCAGTGCCCACCACGATAGCGTCAACCTGTCCCTGGCTCATCAGGTGCCCGGCCATGTTGTCGGTGATCAGCGTCACCGGAATGTTTTCTCGCACCATCTCCCATGCGGTGAGGCGCGCACCTTGCAAAAAGGGGCGGGTCTCGTCTGCAATCACCGAGATGCGTTTGCCTGCCTCAACGGCTGAGCGAATGACACCCAGCGCCGTGCCATGCCCGGCAGTAGCCAAGGCGCCAGCGTTGCAATGCGTCAGTACCCGAGCACCATCTGGCAAGAGCGCTGCACCCAACGCACCCATCGTACGATTAATGCGCACATCCTCGGCAGACACCTCATGGGCTTCAGCCAACAAGGTCACCGCCGCTTGACCCGCATTCAAATGCTGGACCGCTTGCCAAACTCCGCGCATCCGCCTGAGCGCCCAAAACAGATTGACCGCAGTGGGTCTACTCGCCGCCAGCACCTCAAACGCCGTGTCCATTGCTTCTGTCCGTTCGTCGGCTTGAAGCTGCTGGCTAGCCAGCGCCTCAAGTGCCACGCCATAGGCGGCAGCACAACCAATGGCCGGTGCACCGCGCACCACCATGCTGCGTATGCCTTCAGCCACCTGCGCTGCGTTGAGGTAGGCTAGGTACTCAAAGCGTGCCGGCAAAATCCGCTGGTCAATCATTTCAAGACGGTCATTGCGCCAGCGCAGCGTCTCAACCGTCTGGTTTTGGTTGGTGTATTGCTGCATGCTATGCCCGGCCCTGGCGTCGATAGCCTTTGAATTTTTCGATCACCTCGGCCATTTCTGACGCGCAAAGAATGTTGGGTGCACCCAATTGCAAAGCGCTCCAATACTGCTCACACAGCGACTCAACCTCAATGGCCAGCGCCAGCGCATCCGCCAGGTCGGCGCCCAAAGCGATCATGCCGTGGTTGCCTAACAAACAGGCCTTCCGGTCCTTTAAGGCTTTCAAGGCGTGGTCGGACAACTCTTGGGTGCCAAACAAGGCATAAGGTGAGCACCGAATGCTGTCTCCCCCGGCCATGGCAATCATGTAGTGAAAAGCGGGAATGTCCCGGTGCAAACAGGCAAACGCCGTGGCAAACCGCGAATGGGTGTGCACAATGCCGCCGACCTCGGGTCGCGCCACCAGAATATCGCGGTGAAAGCGCCACTCGCTAGACGGTTTGCCTGCACCCGAAACCTTTCCTGTGAAATCCATGGCGACCATGGCATCGGCTGCTAATTCTTCAGGCGGAACGCCCGACGGGGTGACCAACCAAGTGTCACCATGGCGGGCAGACACATTACCAGTTGAGCCCCGGTTCAAACCCAATTCACTCAACCGCCTGGCCGCGGCCAGCATCTGGCTGCGCAAAGCCATTTCAATTTGCTGCGCACCGGCGCTATGCAAATTTGAAACCATCGTCATCGCCCCAGCACGCGTCCAGCAACCGCGTCCAGGCGCTGCACCATGGCTGGGTCGCGAGCTTCGGGGGCGGTGATCAACGCAAACTGCAAGGCGCTTCGGCAGCTGCATTGCAAAGCGTTTGCATCTGACTTCAGCTTGGGTGCGACAGCTTTAACGAGGGTGCGCGCATGGTCGGCATTGGCCAAAAGTACTTTTACGATCGCTTCCACAGTCACAGCGTCATGACCAGGGTGCCAGCAGTCATAGTCGGTCACCATGGCCACGGTGGCGTAACACATCTCCGCTTCGCGGGCGAGCTTGGCCTCGGGCATGTTGGTCATGCCAATTACGTCGCAGTTCCAGAAGCGGTACAACTCCGACTCGGCCAAGCTGGAAAATTGCGGCCCTTCCATCGCCAGATACGTACCACCGCGCGCCACCGAAATACCCGCCTCACGCGCGGCCCCTTCAAGGTGATCGCCCAAACGCCGACACACCGGATGTGCCATCGACACATGGGCAACCAGACCAGTGCCAAAAAAACTTTTTTCACGGGCAAAAGTGCGATCAATGAACTGGTCCACGATCACAAAGGTGCCTGGCGGCAGCCCTTCTTTCAAGGAACCTACCGCGCTCACTGACACCACGTCTGTCACACCAGCACGCTTGAGGGCATCGATGTTCGCCCGAAAGTTGATCTCGGACGGCGGGATTCTGTGACCCCGTCCATGGCGTGGCAAGAACACCATCGGTTGACCGTTCAGTTCACCAAACAACAGTTCGTCCGAGGGTTCTCCAAAGCTTGAAACTGCCTTTTGCCATCGCTTGTGGGTCAAACCATCAATGTCATACACACCGCTGCCGCCGATGATGCCAAGGACGCAGGACTGCTCGTCAAATACCATGTTTTTTCCTGATCAAGGATTGATAGCTGCGTTTCAAACCACGGGCAGGGAACCCTTTGGCCCGCCGCGACCCAGTGAAAAGTGTAGCGGGATATCTGCTCAGCGACCCCGCGGTAGCGCATCGCGCATCGCCTGCCCCACACCCATGTCGCCCTTTGCAATCAGAGCGTCTGCTGCGCCGATCCGATCTCGCACTTCCCGGTTCTGACTCAGTTTAAATTTGCCAACTAGGTCGGTAATCTCAATTTCAATTCCAACGATGGCCTTCAGCATGGTGTCAATGTAGTCTTGCGGGGCATCGCCCATCCTCCAAGGCGTCGGTTGGCTGGCCTCGTGGTGACGCGTCAAACGGGCCACCAGGCCGCGCACGAAGCGCTCGTCATCATGAACGGTGATGCGGCCATGCGCATGAACCACGCGGTAATTCCAGGTGGGCACCTGCTTGTGAAACTCATGTTTGCTGGGATACCAATTGGGTGAAACATAGGCCTCTTCCGCGCGAAACACCACCAACACTTCATCGCCACTTTTGGCCGACTGCCAAACATCATTTTGGCGAGCCACATGGGCGCGCAGCTTACCCAGTTCGCCCACCGCGCCGTCCAGCTCAAATGGAATGTGATTTGCATCCAGGCCCTGCGCAGCATAGGTAATGAGAGCTCCCAACGGGTAGTGCGCAATCAGGTCGTGCAAAACCTCTTTGCGTGACTCTACAAAATGCGATGGGTTGTACATGCAAACTCCAATGGGCCAAGACATAGCAGGCGGCACTGACTGAAACGCTGGCACCATATTGCTTTCGCATTCGCCCGATTCAGCCACGCAAAAAGGCTTGGACAGAGTCCAAGCCTTTGAAATTGGTGGAGCTGGGGTCTATTGAAAGACGTCTTGAAACCCGCATGGATACTAGAGATGGCTCTCAAAAAATCCAGTTCGTTCCCCCGATTGTTCCCCCACTTTGCTCCCGATACCCCCCAACAACACGGCTTTTATACCACCAGCTCTGACCCGATGAACTTTAATCACAATTATTCTAAGGACGTGGCTTTTCTACCAAGACCCTCTAGATAACTTCTACCTTGGCCTTTTTTGATTCCTGTCATCGGCCTTCGTGCATCCCACCAGTCCAACACCCACCATGCAAGCCCAATAAGCAGGACGATGCTCAGAACCCCGTGCGCGCCATCGACATAGAAAGGGTTTGACTGGCTCCATGGTCCGAAGGGTGCCACGTCCGTGTGACTGACCATATCCAGCAGGAGCTGGGACACGATCCCGAACACTGGCCACCGAGCCACCAGCACACCGATTTGACTCCCAGTACCCCAACGCCTAGGCCAAGCACGGCCGCGCCGACAAGGGTGGGTGTCATGGACATGGAATGCCCGCCGCTTTGAAGATAGCAGACCACGCTTCGATGGCCTCACTGCACGTTTGTGTGAAGTCTGCGATGACGTTGTCGGTCTCGTCTGTAATTTGGGCAACCAGCGTGAGTTGAACCGAACCGCCACCGGAAGTTCCGGTTGTAATCTTCCCCGTGCGTGGGTCCATCGAGAAGAATGCACCGCTGCCTGCTGACGTTCCAGAAGCAATAGTGAGAGCAGTTTGAAAGTTTTGGAGCTTAGGCTTGATGCCGGATCGCGGTGGCACGTTGAGTTCTGCATGTTTATCCACGTTCCAGAGATCGTGAATCAATGCCACAGCCCTATTACTGTTGATTAGGGTATCGCCTTGAAATGCAACACCTTGCTTCCCGCACCAAACCTTCAGATGATCCTTAAGTGAGGCGATATTGGTAACCAGCAGGAAAGCTGAGTTAGCGAGGGCAATTTCATCAGAGTTTTGATTGAAATCCACCTCAATGAAGCAAAAGCCGAATCCCTCTGTGATCTTTGGCTGAATCACGGATAAGTCATCACTGCTGAGACCCGTAAGAGCAGCGTACATTCGCCGCAGTTTCTGATTTAGCAGATTAAGCACGCTTGAATTTCCCGATAGCGAATGACACCCAACACCTAGCGTTTATCAGACGCGATGGCAACACCAAAGTGTTCATACGTACACCCCAGCATCCCGCTCCGGGTAGCTCTCATAAACGTGTTCAAACACCGCCGAGCATTACTGCTTGTACAACTCAGGGGTGTATGCCCTGGGCAGGCCGTCATCCAGTGCAAAACCGATCACGTCCTGAATCTTGGCCCTAGCCTGTTGTTTCTGCCGCCAGTTCAGCACCAGCAGCGCCTTGAGACGCGCCAGCAGTTCCCGCGCCACCTTCTTCACCTCGGCGCGCTCTTCAGTGCCAAGTTCTGGCGATGGCCGTGTCAGGATGTCAAAGATCACCAGTTCTTCCTCGGTCATGTTTTCACGCACATGACGTTGCTCTTCAACGTTGAGGCTGTTGCTCAGTTCCAGCAGCTCTTGGTACAGCGCCTCAATGGTGCGGCTACCGGCGTTGTAGCTCTCGATCAGTTCTTCAAACTTTTCTGAGAAATCGGCACGGGTCCGGTTGAGTTCGACCATCTTCTCCAGCTTGGCGCGAATGGCTGCTTTCAACACTTCCAAATCGGTGTTCTTTTGCTTCGACTTCTGGAACCGGCTTGCCAGCGCTTCAAAGTTGATTTTTGAGAGGTCAAGCGCCGGTGGACCTTGCTCACGAATGGCATGGCCGGTAATGGATTCATCCAGCAGCGTGTTGATGTCGCCCAAGATTTGGGTGATGTTCGGCGGGTTCGGGTTCAGCGTGACCCGAATGGCATCGGCAATGGTGGACAAGCAAGCCACACGGCTGGCGAATTCCAAGGCTGAGGGGTCAGGCTTCACCGCCCGGTAAAGCGTTGCCACCAAGCGCTCATGCCCAAAGAAGTCACGCCGCAGCGGGTCCGGCGAAATCAACGCGTTCACTGCGTCAAACACCGCCTTCAGGCGTTTCATGCCATCGGCCATCTGCTCAATCTCGGCCAGATCCACACCATGACCTGCACAAAACGTCGTTGCGGCCACGATGGCCCTGCGTAACTCAGCGACCAGTTGCTGCTTTTCTCTCACAGGGGTCTTGCCGTCCTTGCCAGCACCATAGATCGCCAGCGCCTTTTCCAGCGACGCGAACACATTGGCGTAGTCCACGATCAAGCCACTGTGCTTGCCCGGGAACACACGATTGGCCCTGGCAATGGTCTGCATCAGGGTGTGGTTACGCATCGGCTTGTCCAGGTACACGGTGGAGCAGCTTGGCGCATCAAAGCCTGTGAGCCACATGGCGCAGACAAATACCAGCCGCAGCGGGTCTTCCGTGTCCTTGAACTTTTCATCCAGACCGGGGATGGAATCATTCATGCGCTTGCGGTGCGGCTCAATGTCCAGTCCCAGGCTCTGCATCTGTTGAATTTCGTTCTGCCCGGGCGATACGATCAACGCCATGTCGGTGGTGGTCAGCACGTTCAATCGCTGTTTCAACTCTGCAATCCGCGCCTCACGCCGTGCCTGCTCTGCGGTCATGCCGCCTTCCACCAGCACATAGGCCAGCTCGCCCAGCTCCTTCTGCGTCTTGGCTAAGTCCGCTGCCCAATGCAGCTTCACCTTGTCATGCATCCGCAGGGCGGTGGCTTTGTCAATGGACACCACCATGGCCTTGCCCACAAAACCACGACCCAAGAAGTGCCGGACGATGTCCTTGGCTACCGTGTCCAGGCGGTCATCGCGGGTAATCAGGTGGTACTGCCGCCCCAGCTCACGCTCCAGCTTGGCTTCCTGTTCGGGGTCAAGGTCGGCATCCTCGATCAGTTGGTAGATGTCGTCGTTCAGGTCCGGGTTGACCAGTTGCAACTCGGGTGTGCGGTTCTCATAGAACAGCGGCACCGTGGCCCCGTCCTCAATGGATTGCTGAAAGTCGTAGATCGACACATAGTCGCCAAACACTTCCTTGGTGCGCTCCTCACCAGCAATCAGCGGTGTGCCGGTGAAGGCCATGAACATCGCTTTGGGCAAGGCCGCGCGCATATTCAGCGCCAGCGTGTCGTACTGGCTGCGGTGTGCCTCATCCGTCAGCACAATCACGTCTGATCGGTCACACAGCAGTTCAGGTATCTGGAACTTGTGAACCAAGGTGAAAACATAGCGGTGGTTGCCACGAAGCAGCTCCCGCAGGTGCGCGCCACTGGCCGCATGGCATTCGTCACCTTCCGAGTCACTCACAGCTCCCACCGTCTTGAACGTCTTGGCAATCTGCTCGTCCAGCTCAGTGCGGTCTGTCACCACCACAAACGTCCAGTTGCCCACCAGCTTGCGTAACACCTTCTGCGCGAAGAACACCATGGAAAAACTCTTGCCGCTGCCTTGGGTCTGCCAGAACACACCGCCGCGCCCATGGCCCAGCTTGCGCGCTTCCAGCATGGAGGTTATGGCATTGTTGACACCCAGAAACTGGTGGTTCTGGGCAATGATCTTGACCAACCCGGCTTTGTGTTCAGAGAACAGGGTGAAGTTCTCCACCAAGTCGAGCAGGCGGGTTGGGTCACAGGTTCCGCGTAGCATCACGTCAAGGGACACCCGGCGCGGCTCGTCTTCACGGGCAACTCGTTTCCATTCCACCCAGCGGCCCCAGTCGGCGGTCAGTGAACCCACACGGCTGTCTGTGCCGTTGGAAGCAATCATCAGCGCGTTGAAGCAGAACAGGTTGGGAATCTCCCGCTTGTAGTGGGTCAGGTTCTCGTCGAACGCGGCCCGTGCAGGAACCCCTGGCTTCTTGAGTTCAATCACCACCCAAGGCAGACCGTTGACGAAGCCCACCAAATCAGGGCGGCAGGTATAGAGCGCGCCGGTTACGCTGAACTGGCTGACCAGCAGAAAGTCATTGTTCTCTGGGTTTACCCAATCCACCACGCGAAGGCGTTCGGTCTTCTGCCCACCATGCTCAAGGTCTGGCACAGATACCGTGATGCCTTCTTTGAGCAATCGGTACACCGTGCGGTTGGCCGCTTCTGGCAGCATGGCCGAGCGGTCACGGCTAATCTCGTCGATGGCGTTGTTGATGGCTTCAGCAGGCAGGGCGGGGTTAAGGCGGATCAACGCATCACGCAAGCGAACTGCTAGGACGACCTCACCCTTGGCTTCACGTCCCAGTGTGCCTGCCGAGCCAAATGTCTCTTCCATCGCCGACACCGTTTTCCAGCCCAGGTCAGCAAACAGGCTGATTGCCGGTTGCTCAACCAGTTGGTCTTCGGTATAGGCGTGAGACATTTTTAACTCAGATCCAAGCGCTGTCCCGAAACGCTGCGCTTCGGGTTTCTTCAAATATTTTTAAAAGCTCTTCAAGTGACGCCATCACCCTTGCATGATCCGAAAACACTCCCTTGCCGCGATGCACAAGATTACTCCTTAACTGATAGTAATACTCCAGTGCTTTTTTTGGCCTGTCCGGCGTGAGCAAACAACTCTTGGTGGGGTCATCCGCCCTTTGCACCGTGCGTGAGCCATTCACATTTCGCTTCAACGCATTACAGAATGCCGGTTCGTCCGCAATTTGCCAAATCTTCTCCGTCGCTTTGTCTTTCAAATGGTAGCGAAGAGACGCATATCGCTCAATCGATGTCCATAGCAGCAAGTAGGCCATCTCAAGTTTGAAGAGCGGCTTCATATTGAAATCAGGCTCCCTGTTCGCCTCCAAGGTTTCAGTGACAACTTCAATCGCAGCAGTGAAGAGCGGATCTTGAATACCACTCCAATCACCTTCTGCCTCGACACTTCCCTTCATCGGTGATTTGCCTTCAAGTAAGTTTGCTAGGCCAGACTCCATCTCCACGGTTACCCAGTGGTATTGCTTGTCCGGCTCCAAATCCACAATGCGCTTAAACGCCAGTTCCTCCAGTCCATTACGAAACAAAATCAAGAAACCGTGAATTAGCCGATCCTCAGACAATGAGGCGATGGGTAAGCCATCACGAAGTCTCATCGCCCCCTTGACGGAACATGGATAGCAATCTCGGACGAACTCCTTGATTCTTAAAAACGCGAGTTCCCCTGGCTTGAAGACACCGTAAGCAAAAAATGGCAAGCTAGTGTCTGGTGGAAGCTGCATTTGGTGAATTTCTTAGCCTATCTCACCCGACACTGATCTGACCAGAGAGCAGACGGGGAAGCAGCAAGTCGCGGGTCCGGCGGAGGTTTTGAATTTGTCTGCTGTAGGTCATCACGGCTGCTCGCATGGGACGAACAGATTCGCCGAATAGCCTTTGAACATCATGCGGCGGAACGAGAAGCTCGATGGCGGCAATGGTCGCTCGTCCAAGTTCCGTCTGTCCAGTTGCTCCGACACCCAATCGTTCAAAAGTCTCTTGAAGACTGAGCAAGCAGCACCCATAAAAATCAAGATCGAGGTCACTCCCGGCACGGGCAATCGTCACATGGGTATCAACTGTGCAGTTATCCAGGGTCTCACATACCTGAGCCACTCGACCCAGCGTGCCGACACCCGTCGAGTTAATTAGTACGTCACCGTAACAAACCCGCTTTTCATGTGATACTGCCTTCGACTGCTTACGTGCAGTTTCCAGGCTAAGGCGCTGATCGCGAACACACTTTTGGTTGATAACAACCGAATCGCCCTCTTCGTCATAGGTCGGGGTTATGCCACGGTTGATGTACGACGAAATATCGCCCAGCTTCTTGACCTCCCACCCCTTCGGAATCTCACCCAGCGCTGAAGCCACACGCGGATGGCCTTCATGCCCAGGAAAGCGGAAGTTGACGAACCATTCACGGTAAAGACCACGGGCCATCGCCTCCAGAATCTTGATGCGCCTTTGGCTGTTTTCGATCAGTTCGTCGTAGGCTGAGAGGATACCTGCAATGCGCTTTTGGGTCGATAGAGGGGGCGCTGATATCCGAATCTCATTAACTTTATAAATGCCAAGTTTGGATTGAGCTGCCCCTGCCGCAGAAAGCTTCATTTGGCTCTGAGCATCTGGAGTAAGCAACGCATAGGCTAAGAACTCGGCGTTGAAGTCTTCGCATAAATTCACGAGCTTGACGGCATTCTCTGTCAGACTTGCGCCGTGCAAATTGGAGGGTGTGATGCCGACATCGCCAATGTTGCCAACAATCGTGATGCAAACATCACCGCGATTTACTGTGTATCGGCAAATTTGCGCAAAGTCTTCATCACGCACATACAACAATTCATCCACGGATATTTTTCCGCCTCTAATGTCGCGACCTCTAATGTATGGATGCTCTGTGGGGGTTGTGACGAGGTTGGCGTTTGGTGGCAAACGCTTGCCACCCTTAACTTCCGCAATTTCACAAATCCGAACGGCAGGGTACATTTCTCACGCGCTCAAGAGTTCCGCCACATTCGTGGCGATGGTCTGCTCCAAGTCCCGCGCCTGAGAGTTCAACAATTCCAACTCTTCATTCAACGCAACAAGCTGCTCGTTGAAGTCCTCATCGCTCACATCCTCACCAGCGGCCACGCCGACATAACGCCCTGGATTCAATGACCAGCCCTGCGCTTCAATCTCTTGCACGGTAGCCGCTTTGCACAGGCCAGCCACGTCGGCATAGACAGACTTCTTGCCAAACACTTCTTTGATCTTGGCAGCAGCAGCGTCGCCGCCAAAAGCTGTGTCCAAGGCTTCACCACGGTATAGCCGCACCAAATTGGCAATGAACCCGAGTTGTGCGTCTGTCCAGTTGCGGTGGGCGCGGTCCACTTGTCGGTAGATGTGACGGGCATCGATGAACAGCACGGTGTCGGCGCGCTTGGTGTTGGCTTTACCCTTGTCCAGAAACCACAGCGTTACAGGTAACGTTACCGTGTAAAACATATTGGGGCCAACGGCCACCATAACATCCACGGCCCTGGCTTCAATCAACTGCTGGCGCAGGGCTTGCTCTGAGCTACGGGCATCCGAGGCAGAGTTCGCCATCACAAAACCGGCGCGACCCCTGGCATTCAGCGACGAGTAAAAAAGTTGAATCCACAGGTAGTTGGCGTTGTCGGTGCGCGGCAGTCCAAACGGAAACCGCCGACCCGGACCCACCATGTCGGCCATGCGATCCTTGTTGACCGCATTCACGTTGAAAGGAGGATTCGCCAGCACAAAATCGAACTGACCGGTGGCGCTGTGTGGGTCGTCGTAATAGCTGTTGACGTTGCCACCGTGGCGAATCTGGCCCTCCAAACCATGCACCGCCAGATTGAGCCGACACAAGCGGCCTGTTTCATCGGTCTTTTCCACGCCGCAGATGGCAAGTTCGGCAGCGGGGTTCTTCTGGTGTTCCGCCACAAAACGAGCTGACTGCACAAACATACCGCCCGAGCCACAGGCCGGGTCAAGGATGCGGCCATGGTACGGTTCGATGATTTCGGCCAGCAGGCGCACGATGCTGGACGGGGTGTAGAACTCACCGCCACCCTGGCCCTCGGTCATGGCGAACTCGCCCAAAAAATACTCGTAGATTCGCCCGAAGGCGTCGTAGTCCAGCGTGGCCGGGATTTCCGACACCTTTTTGAGCAGTTCTTTGAGCAGAGTACTAGTGAACAGGTTGAAGGTCTTGGGCAGCACACCAGCCAGCGTCGGGTTGTACTGCTCGATCTCGCGCATGGCAGCGTTCACCTTCGCGCCAATGTCATCAGACTCCGGCAGTGTCAGCAAATAGTCAAACCGCGCCACGGGGCTAAGGTACAGCACACTTTCGGCTTGGTAGGCAGTTGGGTCGTCCACACGGCTTCCACGGCGTGAGGTGCCGCCCTCGGCCTCCAGTTTCGCCCTCAGCAGCGCAAAGCGCACCTCGGCAAAGCGAAGAAAGATCAAGCCCAGGATGGGGCCAGAATACTCTTGTGGCTTCAGACCAGAATTGGCCCGGAATTGGTCAGCGGCGTCCCAAAGGCGCTTTTCAAGCGTCGTGGTGGCGCTGTCTTTTTCGGCAGGGGCTACCCATTGCATCGTTCATCACTCCCATACTCAGCTACCGCATCATAGACTGGGAGGAGCAACTTTGTTAAGGCAAACGCTTGCTAGTCAAACCACTTTTCTGTCTCAGAGATTAACTTGGACGGCTTCAAATTCAATGCGCCAGCCAGTTTGAAGATGGTGGTGATGGTTGGCTGGTTTTGCCCGGTTTCAATCAGCGAGATGAAATTACGCTGTACGTCAGCCTCAAGCCCCATCTGTTCCTGGCTCATTCCAGCCGCCAGCCGATGCTTACGCAAGACCTGCCCAAAGGCGGCATGAGGACTGGTTGGAGCGTTTCCCGACATATCGGGAGATGTTCCAATTTCTTGTAGGATTGGTCATCCCGATATATAGGGAGCTTCAATGCAACATTTTCAAAGCTGTTCACCAGAATCTCAGTTGCTTGGGTACATCAATGCGAACTGATGATCTTTTGATGGAACTGGGGTTCAAGTTGACAAGTCCAAAACGCCCTGGACAACACTCAAAGTACCGATGTCGCATCGGCGATTTCATGCTGACTGCCCGACTGCTGGAGGGCTATGGATGCAACTCTGAATTCCGCTTTTCAGGCGTTGAGCTACCCGGGCGCGAAGCGTGCATTGCTGACTTTTATCTGCCGGTCGAAGTGGAAAGTTACCAGCAGGGCGTGGCCCAGGTCGTTTTGAATGTGCCGGAGCCCATCTTTCATCTTGAGATACCGCCATGGTTTGCCGACAGGGACCAGCTTGAAAAGCACCTCCCTCCAAACTGGGTGCCAGGTCACCGAGCCAACCACCTAGAGTGCAGCGTTGAAGCTGACTGGTTCCGGCTTGCAAACAAGAAATTGATTGCTGCTGGCTCGGCTGCAACTGACGATGAACGGTTCGCTGTTTCCTTTCAAGACAAGGTGTTGAAAGTTGAACTAACAAATGAGTTGCTGGTTCTGCCAGGCAGTGGGGATGCGTGGCCCAAGGTTTACACATTCAAGACCTCCAGTTTGAAGGGCCTACCCAGAAAAATTTCACCTCACGGTGCAACTTTGACCATGGCTGGAAAACGCCTGGCAATTGGCAACCGGCTGATTCGATGTGAATCATCACAGGCAATTCCGCAGAGACTGCCACCTAGCATCACCGACTTTGTCAAAGCGATGGATAGTCCATTGACTGGACTGAAGATGCTTTTCGAGATTTCAGATGGGCGCGTCACGGTTGACACGCCATCCATTCAGTTCCTAACTGACGACGAGGTTGAGACACTGAAAGAACGCCTGAGGGAGTGCATGCCGCTCGACACAATCATCACGGATTTGTGGGACTGGGATTTGAACTTTGAAGAAGACCTTATTGATGACTGGTACTTTGCGGCGATCTTCGGTGAGTCAGACTGCATTGATGGCTGTGCCGACGTGTTGGCCGAATATTTCTTGAAGAAGTGCGATGAGTACGGCTTGGATTTCAACCGAGATGCTGATCCAGAATGGTTCGATTCGCATGTGCTTGAGCAGGCCACTGAGTTCTTGGTGAGCTGGCGTCGCACAGTCGTTGCCAAATATGGCTTGGCCAAGATGTGACTGGCCGCTTTAAGGGCGCATTTTGAACAGTCACCGCTCAAACTGACCTGAAGGCGAATGTTTGTAACTTGCGCACGGGAATCGTGAAGTTGCCAAGGAATCGGCCTTGCTCGAAACGACAAACCGGATTTCAGATATGAGTTTCGAATTCCAGATATGAATCCGACTTTTCAACGGATGTCTTAAATTTATATGTTTGACTAAACCAGATATCTGAGTGTTTGCCACAGCTGGCGCATGGCCTTCTCGATTTTCTGCAGCAGTCCGTTGGTGCCGCCACGCTAACCGATGCGTGCAACCGCCTTTTCCTCGATGATCCTAGACCCGCTTGACTGTGCTCACAGTTGCCATTGCTGGATCCAGGACGACTGATGCGTCCGACGTTCTGAGATCCAATTTGTTGTCCTCTTGTCAGTCCAAGTGATGTCAATTGCGACACCTAACAAATGTAAAACGTAGATCTTACATGGCAGTGTCTGAGGTGGATCGTTCTTGCTCAACCGCCAGTTTAAATGATGGTATGCGCATTTTTTGTCGATATCTCTTTAAAGACTTCTCTTTACAGATGATCGATGTTGTCGTAAAGTCCTCTCCAGGTCAACACAAATCACAATCAACTTCCATGAAAAAGATCACTTTTCGGATACCTGCCACTCTCTGGGCTAGCTTTACCATTCAAACTCAAAAGCTATTTATTAACCGCGGACCGTTCCTCGATCACATTTTGGCAATTGAACTTCCATACATTGATAGCGAGTTGGAAAATTACAGAATGTCTGCGAAAGCACGACGATATGTAAGTGGACTTCTCGCACACCAAAGCCCAAAAATAGTCAACATTGAAATTCAAGACACGACTGCTGAACTTCTTGACAAAGTAGTAAAACAGCACTGTTTACTGCGCGATGCGTTATTGTGCAGACTTGTCATTTTCATCCGTGGATCTGATGCACTGTTCAAATATCTTGATATGCCGAAAAAAGTCAATGGACTTGATACTGGCTATGAATCTCTTTCGACCAGTCCATTGAAGGCAATTGAAGAAGTTTACTCTGATCCATTGTACTATGTCCGCTGCTATCTCAATGATAGTCACGATTGGAAATGTGGAATATACAAATGCCCCATGCCAAAAAGATGGGATTGGGCAGCATGCTATCTTGAGGATATCAATGTACCAGGAACGAAAGCACATAAAGTACTCGCAGATGAATTGGCTAGTGTCGCTGCTGAGTTTGAACTAAACGAAATTGATCTCTTTTTTTATGAGCAATCAAACTCTGAAATTAAATTAAAAACTCTTTCTGGAGTCAAATCTTGAACACTAAACATGCCATTATCCGAAGCCAACAACGAGGAATTCCTCCGATGATTGATGAACTACTCGACCGCTACGGGCGTGAACAATTTAATGGAGATGGATTTGTGACGGTTTTTATGGATAAAGCTAGTCGCAAAAGTATGCAGCGTGACTTAGGGAGACAAATACTTGGCAAACTATCTGCTTGGCTTGACACATACAAGGTAAGAACTACAGACGGAAAAACAATCACAATCGGACACCGGTATCATAGAATTCAAAGAATATAAACCAGCTTGATTCCTGATGATTCTTGAACCTATTTCATTAGGTAAACATTTTGCAATGTAAGTCTCTTGATATAAAAGTGATTGTCCATTTGTTTAGCCACAACTATTATGAAATTTAATTTCTCGTCCTGCAGCGCAATGGGAAAGTCTAGACGCACTATACAGACTAACGCAATTGAGACACTTTCCCAACCCAAATGAACAGCGATTTATAAGATTGGGACTTACTGTGATTGAGTGCAGGGATGGAGAAGTGAGGCTATTCATCAACTCATTTAAAAAGAGATTTCCAGTATTTTGGATTCAATGCAGCGTCCTGATTCAACTTTCTCAAGACTGATTCGTAAATTTATCTCGAACAATCCGCATTGCTTCAGCCGTGAACATGGACTCGTCGGCCCAGTCATCGGAACTTCCGTATGAGGAGTGGCCATCTTCGTCAAAAACGCCTAAAAAATGAGAACCACCACCATAAGTTTTTGCTGTAGCATTTACTTCAGATGCAACAAAGTAGCAAGGCTGCTCTGTATCATCGAACACAACAAGAACGAAGCGATATTCGACAACCCCCGCCGATTCGATGTCGTCTAGTAAAACAGCCGAATATTTTCCAAATTGGAATTGCTGTATTGGATTCGCAGACGCGATAGCAGGTATATATTTCATGCAGTCCTCATTTTGGTTCACCAAACAACCCTAGGTGCGACTGCCCGCAAAGGATACTTGTCGCGTTTGTTGGGTTTTGGTCTTTTCCTTGTCCCACCGAACAATAAGTCACTTAAGGACTCCTTGGAGCGCTGACCAAAAGCCTGCTTTTTCTCCGGAGCGTCAATGCCGCTCAGTCGGACTTTGTGCTGGGATTTGGATGCATCCAGCACGGTTACGGTATCACCGTCAGCGACCGCCACCACGCGACCCACAATGGCACCTGAGTGCGCTTGAAATGCCAAGCAAATGGCGATAAACAGTGCTAACTTCATGCTTCAAGTCGCGTTAAAAAATTGACAGCTCTTGTAGATCTCTGGCCGAACTTGGGTGGGCTTGCAGACACCCCACCCACAGTTCTTGAAAGGGTGCTCAGTTGTACTTCACACCAAGTTCCATGTAACCATTGTTGGCTGCATACAGGTACATACCATAGCCAGCCAAGATGGCCTTGCCGTTTGCATTGGATGCCATGCCAGTCCATGGGCTCTCAAATGTCACTGATGACGTTGCCGTGTATGGCGCGCCGTTGAATGACGTGTAGCTAAGGTTACCGCCGCTGGTATTGAAGGTCCCAAAACTCAGATCGGAGCCGACCGCAAACCAGGAGCCGTTAGTCTGTGCCGTGTTCACTGCGACCTGGGATGAAGCAACCACAATGCCCTTGCCCAAAGTCGGTGCCGAGGTGCGCGGATCCTTCAAATCAACGATTACCAAGTTCTGGCCGCTGACTGGTGACACCATCGCAAACGCCGTTCCGACCAATGTACCGCCATCATAGGCTGCGAACTTGCCATTGCCCAAAGCAGTCAAGTTACCAGTACCTGTTGCTGTGCAGCTTGGAGTGACGGCCGACAAGTTACCGGTCGAACAATAGGTCCAAGACCCCGCTGAGTTGATTTGCAGCGTGCCGTAAACAGAGCCGCAGCCGCCAGCAATACAGCCGTATGAGATTGAGTTGTAAGTTCCGGCGACTCCAGCCAGACTAGTCACGGGGTTCGATATGCCCATGACGGGAACGGTTTTCACACCAGTGCCGAAGTTGTGCCGAATTGCGCCGAGCAGCAATCCGTTTGGAAGCACTTTGATGAGGCTGCTGGGAATCCCAGACAGTGAGTAGCCGTTGTTACCAAGCGAGGTCAATGTGCCACTGCCGGTCTGTCCGGTGAGCCCGTATTGGCTCTCTGTGATGGTGTACGAATAGGTCAAAGCGCCGGGGTCCACTGTGTAGGTGACCAACTCACCAGGTAAGGCAGCAGCGGTGTAAGTAACGGCTGTGCTTGCCGTTGGGGGTGGTGTGCCAGTGCCACCGCCACCACCACCGCATGCAACCAGGGCCAGCGAACTCAAAACGACTGAAAGCAATTTCATTTGGAACTCCCATGTGGACAAATACTGAACATTGCCCACCGGGCTGACCGGCAGGCAAGGCATCGTAGGGCAGCAAATGTTGAGGCGGTATCCCCCATTCGGGGGAATCCCATTTGCCAAATCGCATTGCTTTGCGCAGGGTCAAACTTTGGAGAAATTGCAGCAGTGAATCAACCGGGGAATTTGAAGACTCCAAACTATCAACAGTGAATTCAGCCAACCCTTGCCTGGTACTTTGTAAATCGACCGATAAACTGTGTCACTGCTTTACAAATAGCAAAAAAATGCCCACCAAATTGTTCAACACTGGCCGAATCAAGAAGGCGGATTACGACCCCACCTCACGCCAACTGGAACTGCACTGGGACAACAAGACAATCCTTGCCTACAAGCACGTCCCAGAAGAGGTTTATCGACGACTGTGCAGCGCACCAAACCCGACGACGTACTGGGAAGATCGCATTGCTGAGGAGTACCCAAAGGGAACACCAACGAAAAGTTGCAACCCTGATGCGGCCAAGAACTTTGGTGACCTGTTCGGCGGTGGCGATTGATGTTCGCCTGATTTGCTAAGCCAGGAGAGGATTGGACTGCGATTTTGAGGTGATTCCTGCATTTGGGGGCGCAATCCACCGCAGGATTTGCGCGGTTCATCCCACCAATCGGCAGTTCATCGCATTCCCCGTGCAATTTAAAACCGCGGAATTTACATTCTCTTCAACGGGCCAAGGTGGCCTGCCAATTGGAGAGCCTCAATGAACACTACCAACTGCATTCGTCTCACAGCCCTGACCGTCGCCATCGCAGTTACTGCTCTGGTGCAGGGCACCATGCTGTGGAGTTTTGACACTGTTGCACAGCAAGCCGATGAGCAGTCTGCAACGCAAGTGACCATGGCAGCTACCGCAGGTCAAAACTCATAAAGCCATGCTTAGCTTCTTTGCTTGGTTGATTCTTTTCGTCATTTGCTGGCCTTTGGCATTGCTGGCGCTGGTCGCATGGCCAATCGTCTGGTTGATTTCTATCCCACTGCGGCTGATTGGAATTGGCGTTGGTGCCGTGCTCGCGCTGGTCCGGGCGATGCTGTTCTTGCCCGCCAGAATCTTAGGATATCAAGGCTGATCGTCCGGCGGCTTAGGCGAAGTATTCGGCCTTAGCCGCATTCGCCGTATTCAAACCGCGCACTTCGCGCCGCCCGCAAAGCATCCGATAGCGGCATTAGTCGAGCGGTGCTCTTATCGCAAGCACCACAGATGTCCTTCATATTGCAGTACATCTCATTCGCAATGCTTATATGTCCACAATTGTTGCACTGTAAAAACATGTCTTTGTAGCCGAGTGTCGTATCGTCCCATGGGTGTATCTCGCCGTCAGGCGACGAGCAGTGAAGCACGCGAAGCTGGCTGTTTTCGGGGCATGACCACTCGGCCGGGTCGGGGATACCGCCTTCAGCCACAACAACGAACTTAGTGATTTCGTTTGCAAAAGTCTGAAGGAACTCAAGGTCGTATTCCGAGGTGGGCTTGACCTCAAAGTAGCAATTGAGGTCTGGGAGAAAAAAGTCGGGCAAGTAGCACCTGCCATTGACTATGTACCCCTGTGGTTCATAGTCCCATCGAATTTTCGCCGTGTCGAAGAAGACAGCCCACCTCGCTTCAAGTCGGCTTCTGAATCGACAACCTTTATACCAAGTCTCGATTGGAAGGATAGTCACAGTGGAAGTCCTGAGGCACAACGAAATGTGTGCCGCAAGCTCATGCTGCATAAATCGGCAACTTCAACCAAACATTTCGTCAATTTCGCATGTTCCATATAAGTAGATTGCTCTATAAAAAAATAGCGACAAATCCGGCAGAGTCTACAAGTGGTTTGTCTGACCAGTGGTCAATTCTCACATTAATGTGATTGTCTTGGAGTCCCCCGTTAGGGGTATGGCGATGAACGGCCTCTGCCGATGTACTGCGGGACGACAACTTTCTCCGGTGCTGACCTTTGTTTCCAGGCCAATTCGCGCAATCGCATACACAGTCGCAATCTTTGGTGTTTTCAGATTGCTGCTGAAATTTGCTGACGTTTATGCCAAATGGTTTGGTCATGGGTGTACGGTCGGTAGGCCATGCACACCAACTGGGCGAGGAGTTGTGCCTTTAGTTCAACGACATTGGCCGTGCTCGCATCAGAGAAAGAAGTAAAGCGGGTTGGCGCTTATTGAGCTTAGCACTTTCTGTGTTTTTTCCCTGGCCGTTAGTCGGATTTCAAATCCGACTTATCCCAAATGCTCCAAATCGACCAAATTCCAGCGCACCAACTTGACGACGCTGGCGTGACTCACACAGAATTGACTGGTAGCAATTGGGCATGCCCCAATAGTCTTGCTCATCGACTAAACGGGTATTCCGGCAGGAACCTACTCCACTTCGGGTCTTTTTGCGCCAATGCGAGCACGCCCACGGTCAAAAATCTCTCGTCATTGCGACACAGATCGACGCACCTGAGGTCCATAGTCGCCCTGTTAACAAATCAGAGCAGCGAGCGCCAGTGAACTTTAACCAGGCGGCGCCATTTAGCTTAGCAAATGGAGGGAATTTGAAATGGACTCACCACAAGCAACATCAACGAGACAAGCACAAGAAGACTTCAAACTTGGCCAGACCATCGTGCGTCATACCCTGGCCACGGATCAACTTCTTGAAAAATATCGAATGGTCTCGAACACGCTGGGGCCGGGTTTGGGAGCGGAGATTCCCGGTTTGCAACCTGCATGTCTGGCCGCTCGATCTCGGGCCAGGCGTATAAATCAGGTCATCTGCGCCGCCTACCAGAGTTTGCAAAAGCTGCGTTCTGAGCAAATGTCAAACCTACCAGAATTGACCCCGAGGCAAATCGAAAGCTTAATTGAGGTGGATAGACAGATCATTTTTCTGGGGCCAGCCTTATCAAACTGGTTCAAAACGAAATTTCCGCCGTCCTCGACCATCGGAAAATCACCTGGCGACTGGGTTCAGATTGACCATCCAATCAGGATTGCGGTTCATTTCAGGAAAGAACTTGACCCCGAGCTTCGGCATACTTGGCATTCTCCTCTTGAGTCGCGGTTTGCAAAAGTCCTAAGTCGCTTGGGCGGCACAAGTCCGGGGGACCCGCATCCAAGCTTCAAATTTCAGCCGTTTTGCGATGAAGAACCCGAATTTGATCGCTCAGAGTTGGCGTATGTCAAAAGCGAGGTTCTGCAAGCGGTGTTGCCTCGCCTCCCAGCAGTGGCGTTTGCTGCTAGGTTTGTAGAGGCCATCTCAATGGAAATCGGCGACAGCGCATTTACTGCTGCCATTGCGGACATATCACCCCGCCATGATTGAAGAAATACCCATGGACCGGCGTTTTTTCATTCAGACCCTCAATTCGGTGGCTATCGGGAGCGTCCTGATCGGGTCGGCGATGGCCGATGTAACACCATCGGAGGTGCCAATTCGATCCGACCTAGCCAATTTCCCCCTCGCTTTCATTCAACTGTCTCGATGCATTACCAACTCGGTTGCAACAAAGGACTGCATCACCGGAATTGATTGCGAGGACTTTCGGCGTCTTATCCTCGGAAAGGCTGGGCATTGCACATTTGGCTATGGTGCTGCCAACGGCATCAATGGTGCCGTGGACGCCGCAAACCTCGCTATAAACCATCCCCGGGTTGGGATAGGCCGTCTGCATCGTGCAGCGGCCGCTCTGGTGGCGATTGAAGTACCTTCGCACGGACTTTTTCTGCGTGAAACCAGAGACATCGTGTTACTCGTCAGGCACCATTTGCAAGCCCATGCCGACATCCTTTACAGCAGCGTTTCGACAATGCCCCTGGACAGTGGCGACTTCCGCGTGTCAATCCTAGCCAGCGGCATCCATCAAATTTGACCGGGAACCGACACAAATCGACGCATAGATGTCAACAATCAAGTTAATTCCTCTACCAAAAAACTCATGTCAGTCAATCAACCATCAAGCTGGTCTGTGAATAGGCGACAAACCCGGGAAGCCATTGACCTGTTACCGAGCACACCAGACCTGCGACCCGACTTCAAGAATTGGATGACGGGGTTATGCCTGTGCAATCTTTGACGAAATGCGCCGAATCCGCCTGGTATTGCACGCCCATGAATGCGATCGGCTCAGGTTTGAGGATGTGGATGCTCTAGTGCAAGTGAGCTGGGCGATAGACTGAGATCAAAGACGGGGAGTCGGACATGCGCACTTTTTCAAAATCCAAGCTGCTGCCCCTGCGCCATTGTCCCAAACGCCTGTGGTTGGAAGTTCATCGCCCGGATTTGCGCGAAGATTCCGCCGCCACTCAGGCGAGCTTTCAAGTAGGGTTTCAAGTGGGCGACATCGCCCAGCGCCTCTATGACCCTGAGGGACTTGGAGCAGTGATCGACGTAGCCACTGAAGGGTTTGACGCTGCCTTCAAACGCAGCACCGAACTGCTCAACTCCACCAACCAGCCCATTTTTGAAGCGGGCTTCTCTGCCGGTGGCGCGCTGGCATTTGCTGATGTCATGTTGCCGGTAAATGAAAATGGCACCAAGGTATGGCGCATGGTTGAAGTTAAATCAGCCACAAGCGTGAAGGATTACCACCGTGATGACGCTGCGGTACAAGCCTTCATTGCTCTGACCGCTGGCGTGCCACTGCAATCTATCGCCCTGGCGCACATCGACAGTTCATGGACCTACCCCGGTGATGATGACTACCGCGGGTTGCTAAAGGAGAACGACCTCACGGCAGAAGCCTTCTCGCGCACCGACGAAGTCAAAGCCTGGATTGCACAGGCCCAAAGCGTCGATGCTCTGCCATCTGAGCCAGAGATGGCAATCGGCGCACATTGCGACACGCCTTATGCCTGTGGCTTCTATGACTACTGCAGCCGCAATGAACCGAAGGCGCAATACCCAGCTTACTGGTTGCCGTACTTTGGGGCGAAGGCCCAGCAGCTGGCTCAGCAGGGTGTGATTGACCTGACGGATGTTGATGACAAGCTGCTCAACGCCAAGCAACAGCGAGTCAAAAACCACACTCTTTCTGGCACCGTGTTCTTCGATTCGGTTGGTGCAGCCGCCGACCTGGCTGTCCACAGCCTGCCTGCGTACTTTCTGGACTTCGAGACCATCCAGTTTGCCGTGCCAATCTGGAAAGGTACGCGACCCTACCAGCAGAACACGTTCCAATTCAGTCTGCACACCCTGTCGGAATCAGGTCAGCTTGAACACACCGATTTTTTGGATATTTCCGGCAAGGACCCATCCGAGTCATTTGCACAGACCTTGATCGAAGTCTGTGGCACCAGCGGCCCGGTGTATGTTTACAACGCTGCCTTTGAAACATCACGCATGAGCGAACTTGCCGTTCGTTACCCGCAGTTCCGCAACGCGCTGTTGGCCATCAATGCCCGCGTGGTGGACTTGCTGCCCATCGCCCGTGAACGCTACTACCACCCCAGCCAGCAAGGCAGTTGGAGTATCAAGAAGGTGCTGCCTGCCGTGGTGCCGGAACTGCGCTATGACGCCCTTGATGGTGTGCAGGACGGTGGCATGGCAATGGATGCTTTTCTGGAGGCCATTCACCCAGACACTTTGATCGAGCGCAAAGAAGAGATCAAAAAGCAACTGCTGGCCTATTGCAAGCTCGATACTTACGCTATGGTGCGTTTGTGGCAGGTGTTTGCAGGCCGCACCGACTTGAAGCTCTAGCCAAAGTATTGACCACCGTCATGCCGAAACGTCCTGATCCCCTGGTAACGCTGCAGCTATCGATTGAACTGCTGCGTCGCATACCCAGGCGCGGCACTATCTCGACATCAGAACTGCGCCAGCAGTTGAAAAATGCCGGCTTTGAGCGCCAACCACGCACCATCCAGCGCATGCTGGAAACACTGTCCGAGGTTTACGACATTGAGCGTGATGACAGCGCCAAACCGTACCGCTACTCCTGGAAAGAAAACGCCACGGGCATTTCACTGGGGGCATTGAGCGCACAAGAGTCCTTGCTGCTCACGCTGGCCGAACAACAACTCAGCAGCCTGCTGCCGGTCAAGCTGATGAAGTCGATGCAAGGCTTTTTTGCCCAGGCGCGTGGTCAGTTAGATGAGAAAGGAACAGCCCTACGCGAACGTCAATGGCTAGACAAAGTGCGCGTGGTCAGCACCAGCCAGCCGCTGCTGCCACCGAAAGTGGACCCAGATGCCTTCGAGCAGGTCAGTGATGCGCTCTACGGCAACCAGTGGTTGGATGTGGACTACAAGAATGCTGCTGGCAAAAGGGCAACTTGCAGAGTCATGCCTCTGGGGCTGGCACAGCAAGGGCCGCGCATGTACCTAGTTTGTCGATTTGAAGGCTATGACAACGAACGCTGCCTGGCGCTGCACCGCATCATCTCGGCCCAAGCTTCAACCCTGACCTTTGATCGCCCAAAGGAATTCAACCTGAAGCAGTTCGATGAAGACGGTCGCTTCGGTTATGGCAACGGCAAAAAAATCCGCCTGAGTTTCAGAATTGAAAAGGAAGCCGGGCTGCACGTTGTGGAATGTCCACTGTCTGCCGACCAGAAGGTGGTGGAACTGGATGATGCTTATGAAATTGCCGCCACGGTGTTTGACTCGGAGATGCTGGAGTGGTGGTTGCGTGGATTTGGGGATAGGGTGCGGAAGATTAGGTGTAGCCCGCCTTGAGCACCATTTGCGAAGTGTTCATAAATTGACCAGCTTCTTCGCAATGTATGCGTTGTCAGGAACAAAGGATTTACATAATGGAATACAACTTCAAAACTGTCCCGACCAAAGAATTTGACGGGTGCGATGGCGGTGATCCGGGCAGCGTTGAAGAGCCAACAATATGGATATTTGGAATTGAGCACGGAGTCTACAAGAGTTGGGATGACCCAAACTTTCATGGTGACCAAGATGATCCCAACTACTCGATTCAGACCCAGCTCAAGTGGCCCTACAACCAAAAAGCATTCAAGCTCTTGGCAGCTATGTGTGGCGTACCAGTTGAAAATTTTCGTGAATTTGCTGAAAAGACCCAACCATTTGTTAGGCAATCAAAAGGGTACTTCAAAGGGAATTTATACCCCTTTGCATGCAGAAATGTTTCTGACTGGCCTCCTGCAGCACAGAAGGAGACAGGGATGACGAAGATCGAGTACAGGGAGTGGTGCAATCACAATCACTTACCAGCGATCAAGAAATGGGTAGACAAATATCGACCCAAAGTCTTTATCGGAGTCGGAACGACTAATAGGTCTGAGTTTTCAAACGCCGCTTTTGGATGCGATGTCGAATTTGAACAGTATAAATTTTCCGTGAATGGACATGAAAAAACCATATTTCACGCCAAGTCTGACCGCATTCGATTGGTAGTTGTTCCTCATATTTCGAGAGGCAGACATGGACTCAATAGCAATGAGTCGCTCCGAATTGCGGGTGAGTTTATTGCGCAATTTATCGAGGACTAGATGATTTACAAACACATTGATGTATGCAGGCATGATGGCCTACTTTTCCGAGGAACACGGAATGCACTATCGCTATCGATTGGAGATGACTTTGAAAGACGCCGCAGCCGCGGGCAAAGTCGTCTGCACGGTAATGCAAAGTCCCAACTATGCCGGTAAAGATGTGGCCAACAAGTCATTACAGTTTCTGGAGAAGGTTGATTTCACGAAGGGCCTGCCGGAACCGGCGCACTAGCTAAATAGCGCTGGCGTGTGCGATTTCGTACTGGCTGTCAATAGTTGGAGGTAGGGCCTGCTGGTCGCCATCTAATCAATCTCTACTGAACCCTGAACCGGACGCGCGAGCTTGTTACGGCATCAGCCGCGGCGCAATCAACGAAGCATTTTGTTTCCCGTGCTTGGTGTCCATGGCTGCTTGAAATTCATAGAAACGGTCTGCCATTGCGCCACCCTGGTTAATCATCCATGCAATCCGTACGGCCAGTTCGGCATCGGAGAATTCACGTTGAAAAGGTGCCTGCCCGGTTTCCAAGCGCTCAATTCGCCTACCAAGACTTTTCATGGTGATTGCCTTCCAGTTTGGCCAGTCGTGCCTCCAATTCGTCGATTTCAGCCACACGGGCCAGTGCGCCAATGGCAGCGATCAGTTGAGCGCCTTGACCGGGTGCCAGCACACCTGACGCCGTTGCTCGCAGCACGGCACGGCCCTGGTCGGTCAATGATCCATCAGGAAGACTCAACGCCTCAGATTGCTCTACGGCTTTCAGCGGCGCTATCGTTCGCTCAAGGAGCAGTCGGGCGGCACCTACATCGCCCTCTAGGGCCTTCTCCATCAACGCAGCAAGCAATTCAGGCACCCGTGCGGCAATCCGCGCCCGAATTTTTGCTACTTCACCAGTGCCCGGCTTGCGACCAGCCGGATTGCCAGATTCACCCTTTTTCCAGGGTCCCGTGCGCTTTGTCGTGGATTCGGTCATTGCTTTTCTCCTGCTTTAACAAATAGGTTCACTGACTACACCTTGGTCTAGAACTGGCCTACAAAGCGCAGGTGTCCATGTCACCCGCTCCCTGATGTACAAGGCACATCTGCATTGGCAGTTAACTATTAACCTGACCATTTGTTGGAATCATGGGCATGAAATTCAAATTCATTTGTTCCTTGTCTTCAACCACAAACGCATCAACGACAAGTTCTTGGTTGCCTCGCTCGGTCGCACAGACTTTTGCAAGTGCTCGAAGTGAGGCCCGTTCAGTTCGCTTGGCTTTGGTCAATCGGTCGGCTGCGTCAAATGCCGCCGAGCGCAGACCGCTGGCCAGCGCGTAGCCCTCTGAATAGGGGTTAAAGGCGCCAAGATCATCTGCCCGCTTGACGGCCTTGTCCAAAGTCGTTTTTTCTGAACCAATCTTCAAGCGGTGTGCATGCGCGGCATGCCAACGAAGTGCGGCGGTGAGAATTTCGATTTGATTCAATTCAGTTATCCTTTTGACCGCGCTTGGCGTTGACTCGAAATTCAGTGATGCGCTCTGCTTGTTCCATGTACCTGCTCCATAGGGTTGTGCCAACCCCACAACGCTGACCGTACCTTGCGCCACGGCCAGCCGCGATACAGGTTTGACACTTGAAGTGGTGGTCGTGATACGCCGCTGACAGTTCTTTCCAATGCGCAGGGCTGACTGGTGGATCGGGTAAGAGGTTGTCCGCATCATTTGCTGCCATCAACCAATCAATCAAGAGCGGCTTGCTGCTGCGAATGAGGTCCCGCTGTTCTGACGTTAACTGGCTGGCAGGTGTTACCGCCAGCCCCCGATTAGGGGACACAAAGAGCTTCAGTCCAGCGTTATGCAATCGATCGACGATCGAACTGGCAGTGTGCGCGAACATCTAGAAGTACTCCACATCGTCCGTTGCCATCACAGGTTTTGATATCGACTGAGAATTCTGCGAAACCAGCGTAATGTGGCTATCCGTATGGTTTTGCACCGGGTTTTTGGTGTTTGAGAATTCAGCGAAATGTGCGAAATTTGGCTCATCCACTCTAGGTGAGTCATCCTCACTTCGCTGAGTTCGCACGTTTCGCGTCAAATCCATTTCAGCCTCAGCCCCTGATGGCGCCTCACGTTTAGCAGGTTCCGCAGAATTCGCAGCACTTTTAAACTTCGTGGGCTGGGCAATGAGTTTGTAAACTTTGGATGGTGAGCCGTGCTGTCCATTGGGTCTGGGCTCGGTATGTACCTCGATCACAGGCGGGTTTGCGGCCAACAACTCATCCCCTGATGGCCACTTCAAATTC
>DFWT01000109.1 GCA_002381045.1 Rhodoferax sp. UBA4127 | reverse complement strand
CGCCTGGAAAATCCGGGCCGGGTGGCTTTGGAAATGATTGAAGTGCAGTCAGGTTCGTATTTGGGCGAGGACGATATTGTGCGGTTTGAGGATGTATACGGGCGTTGACCCCCAGTTGCTTCAAGCGGCTGATTGTCTTTTTGCCTTCATGCCTGCGCAACGAACTTAGAGATCGAGGCGTTTGCAGATTTCCAGCGTGGCCGCACTTTGATTCATGCTGTAGAAATGCAGGCCCGGCGCACCCCCAGCGCGCAACTGNNATCGGCATGATGCCCGGCACCACCGGCACCGTCACACCCAGTGAGTCCACATCTTCCAGAAAACGGAAGTAGGCATCCGAGTTGTAAAAGTATTGGGTGATGGCCGAGTTGGCACCGGCCTGCACCTTGGTGGCGAAGGCGTTGAGGTCGTTCTCGGGCGACTTGGCTTGCGGATGGGTCTCGGGGTAGGCGGCCACCTCTATGTGAAAGTCATCACCCATTTCGGCGCGGATAAAAGCCACCAGATCACTGGCGTAATGGAATTCACCACCGGTGCCATAACCACTGGGCAGATCGCCGCGCAGGGCCACCAGGCGCTTGACACCCATGGCCTTAAGCGTGGTCAGTTGTTCACGCACACCGGCGCGCGTAGCACCAATACAAGAGAAGTGTGAGGCCGCATGCATTCCCTCGGCCAGGATGTCGCGCACGGTGCTGAAGGTGCCTTCTTGGGTGGAACCGCCAGCCCCAAAAGTGACCGAGCAAAACTCGGGCTTCAGGGTATACAAAGCCTGGCGCACGGTGCGTAGTTTCTCAACCCCTTCGGGGGTCTTGGGCGGAAAAAATTCAATACTGACTGGGAAACGTTCTAGGGACATCATTGCCCTCCTTCCACACAGATCTGGTCATAAAAAAATGGCCCCGGGCGCTGGATGCCTACCAAGGCAAAAGTCAACACATGCATGGCCGCCAAGCTTGGATCAGGGTTTGCTGGCCGCGATGAAAAATTCGCGGTTGCCGTCGCCTCCGGCAATCGGCGAGTCGAACCACGCGGTCACGGTCAAGCCAAGCTCGGTACAGGCCTCGCGCAGTCGCCGCTCCACGATGGCGTACATGGTGGCGTCCTTCACGATGCCACCCTTACCCACCTGGCCCGGTTGCAACTCAAATTGCGGCTTCACCAGCGTCAGCAAAGTGCCACCCGTTTTAAGCAAAGGCAGCACCGCAGGCAACACCAGCGTTTGCGAGATGAAGGACAAGTCGGCCACGATCAGGTCAAACTCAGGCATAAAATTACCGGCCAGGGTGTCATCACCATCTTCAATATCAAACTGGCCGTCAGCCCCTGTGCTGTCTTCGTAAGAAGCTACCAAATCAGAAGCATCCAGCGCACGCGCATTGACACCTTCTACGCACAACACCCGGGGGTCGGCTCGCAGCTTGGGGTGAAGCTGGGCACTGCCCACATCCACGCCCACCACAAATGCCGCACCTTGCTGCAGCAGGCAATCGGTGAAGCCGCCGGTGCTTTGCCCGACGTCCAGACATTGCAAACCCGACACATTCAAGTCAACTTGTTTGAGTGCCGCTTCCAACTTGAGCCCACCACGTGACACGTAGCGCGCCTCCGAATCGTCCAGCAAACGCAGTTCGGCATCGTCGGGTACCTCATCACCATTTTTGGCAACCGTGCGCCAAGTGTCACCTTGCTGCCAGTGCACGCCCCCGGCAATCAGGCGCTGCGCCTGCGAGCGGGTGCTCGCCAGGCCACGAGATACCAACAATTGATCAATGCGCATCAAGTGCTTAGTAGCGGTATGTATCCGCCTTATATGGTCCAGCTTTGTTCACGCCAATGTATGCCGCCTGCTCATCCGTCAATTCAGACAATTGCGCGCCCACCTTTTTCAGGTGCAGACGCGCCACTTTTTCGTCCAGATGCTTGGGCAAGACATACACCTTGCCCGACTTGTAGGCCTTGGGCTTGGTGAACAGTTCGATCTGCGCAATGGTCTGGTTGGCAAAACTGGAACTCATCACAAAGCTGGGGTGGCCCGTGCCGCAACCCAGGTTCACCAAACGGCCCTTGGCCAACAAAATGATTCGCTTGGACGGCGTCTTGCCCTTGGCCGGGAAGATCACATGGTCCACCTGTGGCTTGATCTCTTCCCACTTGCATTTGTCCAGCGAAGCCACATCGATTTCGTTGTCAAAGTGGCCAATGTTGCAGACGATGGCCTGGTCTTTCATGGCCGCCATATGCTTGTAGCTAATGACATTCTTGTTGCCGGTGGCCGACACAAAAATATCGCACTTGTCTGCGGCGTATTCCATGGTCACTACTTTGTAGCCTTCCATCGCGGCTTGAAGTGCATTGATCGGGTCAATCTCGGTCACCCAGACCTGCGCGCTCAAGGCACGCAGGGCCTGGGCTGAACCCTTGCCCACGTCACCGTAACCGGCCACACATGCCACCTTGCCGGCGATCATCACGTCTGTGGCGCGCTTGATGGCGTCCACCAAAGACTCGCGGCAGCCGTACAGGTTGTCAAACTTGCTCTTGGTTACCGAGTCGTTCACATTGATGGCGCGCATCATCAGTTCACCTTTGGCCGACATCTCGTTCAAGCGGTGCACGCCCGTGGTGGTTTCTTCGGTCACGCCAATGATGTTTTTCAGGCGGCGGCTGTACCAGGTGGGGTCGACCTTGAGCTTGGCCTTGATGGCAGCAAACAAACACGTTTCTTCTTCGCTGCCGGGCTTGTCAAGCAACTTGGGGTTCTTTTCAGCCTTGGTGCCCAGGTGCATCAGCAGCGTCGCGTCGCCACCGTCATCGAGGATCATGTTCGGGCCTTCAGCGGCAGTGCCTTTTTTGCCACCAAACTCAAAAATACGGTGGGTGTAGTCCCAATAGTCGGTCAGGGATTCGCCCTTGTAGGCAAACACCGGTGTGCCCTTGGCCACCAGGGCAGCGGCCGCATGGTCTTGCGTCGAGAAGATATTGCATGAAGCCCAACGCACTTGTGCGCCAAGAGCCTGCAGGGTTTCCACCAGCACTGCGGTCTGAATGGTCATATGCAGGCTGCCTGTGATGCGCGCGCCCTTGAGCGGTTGCTCTTTGGCGAACTCTTCGCGGATGGCCATCAGACCGGGCATTTCGGTCTCGGCAATGTTCAGCTCTTTGCGGCCCCAGTCGGCCAGTCCGATGTCGGCAATGATGTAGTCTCGTTTGACGGCTGCAGGTTCGATAGCGCTCATGGTTCACTCCAAAAGTTAAGGTGCAACCACGGTATGCGAAGTGTGTCCNNACCACGGTATGCGAAGGGTGTCTCACCTCACAAGAACCGTGGGTGAGCGCCGTTGTGAATCGCCTGGGTAAATACCCTCAGCGGGATCCGAGCCTCACTCAGCATCACGCATCAAACGTGAAGTGAGCTGCAACGCTCCTCGGAATTGGTAAAGATTATACGGAAACCACCAAAAAACTGGTTTGACTCAAGTAACCTTGCCCATCATGGAGTCACAGCGAAAACGGCAAATGACTGGGCGGGCAAACTGACCGTGGCAGAACCAGTGACATCCGCTACCAGATCAGCCGACCCAACTGGCCAGAGCCGATGCAAGGTGGCACTGCCAGTCAGCCCTGTCGCCGTGATAACCCCCGTACCGCTGCCGTAGTTGAAAACAACGAGTGTTTTTTCAGTCCCTAGCTCGCGTCGAAAAGTCATCACATTGCCGCTGTTGTTGGCAGCCAAATACGTTCCACGCTGCAATGACGGCAGGCTTTTCCGTAGCGTAATCACGCTTCGATAAAAGTTCAGCAATGACGATGGATCTGCGTCCTGGGTGGCGACATTGGCGCCGGCAACGTTGCCCGACAGCGCGCGAAACGGTGTGCCGGTAGTGAACCCGGCACGCAACGTATCGGCAGTCCAACTCATGGGAGTGCGCAGCTTAGGGTCACCGCTAAGGTTGGCAGCACCGGCCATACCCACCTCTTCACCGTAGTAAATGAACGGGCTTCGCGACTGCAACAAATAGGTGGCAGCAGCCAGGCGCAGACGGTTTTGATCGCCACCCAGTTGATCAAACAGCCGTTGCCCAGCGAAGGAGTCATGGTTGGATGCAAAACCCACCATCCCCTCTGGTGCAGAGGTCCAATAACTTGCGATACGCGCCACCGCATCCGTTGCATTGCCTCGCGCAGCACTAACCACGTCTGTCTGGTAGCCAAAAGCAAAGGCTCTTCCACATGAGTCGGACTGCGCAAAGCGTTGGGGAATGCCAGGTGCCTCACACACCATGAACCGATTGGCATAAGTCGATAGCGTGGCTTGCACGCCTGCCATCACTACATGATTCTCTGGTTGGTTTTCCCAAGCTGACACTCCGTTTTCCACCAGGTTGCCAACCGCATCAAATCGGAACCCGTCTACCCCTCGGTTCAGCCAAAAACGCAAGTTATCGTGATGCCAGTTCACAACTGATCCGTTCTTGAGGTTGAAGTCTGGCATCTGATCCCAAAACCCGGCGAAGTAAGACCCCACTGACGTAATGCGCCAAGGGTTCCCGCCATAGATGCTCCAACCAGATGGCGCAAAGTCTTGCCACACGTACCAATTGCGAAAGGCATTGTCTCGAGCACTTCGTGAATTCACAAAGGCTGGGTGCTGGGCAGCACTGTGGTTGATGACATAGTCCATCACAATGCCGATACCGCGCTGATGCGCCTGCGCCAGCAACTCATCAAAATCAGCCACGGTGCCGTATTCAGCGGCAATATCCCGGTAATCGGCAACCGCATAGCCATGGTCTTTGTCCTGACTGGGGTTAACCGGCATCAGCCACAAACCTGTGACCCCAAGCGTCTTAAGGTAATCGAGGCGCTGGGTCAGCCCTTTGATGTCGCCAATTCCGTCGCCATTGCTGTCCTGATACGCACGAACAAAAATCTCCATGAACACGCCGTCTTGCCACCCGGCTGGAAGCGCGCTAGCCGCAGCCGTTCTTACGACGGCGGAACTATCAAAAGTCGGCAGCGTGATCGGCGTGGCTGCAGACCCACTGCCCCCACTGCCCCCACTGCCCCCACCGCCACCACAGGCACTGAGCGCTAAGGAGAGCACCGAAAGCGCGAACAGCTTTCTTGACTCCAGCCGAAATTTGCCAATGCGATTGGCCGAACGTCGTAAAAAGGGACGTGTCGCGCAAGAGGGGTCGCGGTTAACGGAAAAACAATCTTTCATGGGCATCTCCAGTAACTTGTGCCGAGCGTTCAGGTCTTGCGTACCACCAGTGAGACTGGCAACATGCCCGGTTTGATCCCATCAATAGCCGCTCTGACCGCCAATTCACCTTTGTGAAAATGGTCTTGCCTAATGGTTGTCAAGCCGGCCGCTGAAGCCGCTGGAATGTCATCAAAGCCAACAATAGACGTCACGGTCACATTGGACCAACCGGTCATAACCTTCTCTGCGGCAAGCGCCATCCTGTCACTCATTCCAAGCACAGCCAGACGAACACCATTGGGCAAATTTTCTCGAAGCGCTGTCAAGCAAGCGTGCGTGGAGGTCTCAACGGACTGGTCATCGATATTGAGCCAGTGAACTTTGTTCATTGGAAATCCTTGCTCGCTCAAGACCTCTCCATAGCCCTTGGTGCGTTCGACCCCGACGTAGCCAAACCGCTTGGCTCGCCTGTGCTCAAGAATTTTTTGCCGTTCTGCGTCCGGAATATAGAAAGACAAAACAACAATGACTTGAGGGCGTGACTTGAGCGCGTGTTGCATCGCCAGGCGCGCCCCCGATTGGTCGTCGATGCGAACAGAAACCACTTTTGGCACTACAGAATCGACCAGCACCAGCGGCTTGGAAATGGATTGCAGTTCGGGAATGAACTCGTTGTCGATATCTGCATGGACAATCAACACGTCTGCCAAGGTTTGAAATGCCGCGGCAAGCATCAGCTTGCGCCCCATCTTCGGAATAATCTGAAGCGCCAGGTGCCTGGCATCAAGTTCTTTGGCGATGCCTCCGAGGAACTCAAGGCTGGCGGGGTCTTTCATCGCGAAACTGAGGTCATGGTGAAACACCACAGCCACCTCGCGCAACTCACGTCTGCGCATAGATCTGGCCACCATGTCAGGGCCGAAATACCCCATATCCCGAGCCTTGCTCACAATGGATTCACGCAAGCTGGCAGACAACTGATCTGGTCGCCCGAACGCATTGGATACGGTACTGCGACTCACACCTGTCGCCAAGGCAACATCGTTAAGTGTCAGCCTCGCCGGCAACCCTGACTTAGACAAGGTTTTCCGCGTTGAAACTGAAATTTTGGTGGCCATATTGAACAATGGGGGTTAGTCAAGAACAGTGATTTCAGTCGCTTCTCAGGAATAGAGAACGCCGTTTATAGCTGTTTTTTTCTGAATCGTTCCAGAATATTGCAGCATTAGGGAAAATCCTATGTAGAAATTTGCCTTTGTTTTTCTAGATCGATCTAGAATTCGCCTTGCCGTTTTCTAGATCGATTCAGAAAAACAGGAGAATTTCTTTGCTGGTTTACCCAAATGTCACTCCAAAGTGGCTTCACGCGGTCGCAGTGCTTTTGTCTGCGATTCTGGCGTGCGTCCCTGGGTCGGCATTTGCGGCCAAAGACTGGTCTGGTGAGGTGCTCTACTTTGTTTTGCTGGATCGTTTCGCAGATGGTGACAGCGGCAACAACTTTAAGGTGCAGCGAGGAAATCCTGGTGGCTATCACGGTGGGGACATCAAGGGTCTGACCCAGCAACTCGACGAGCTGTCCGATTTGGGCGTAACCGCACTTTGGATCAATCCAGTCCAAAAGCAAATGCCAAATCCCATGTATGCCCAAGCACCAGCCAAACTGGGCATTCCTGAATTTCAACACTTCGGTTTTCACGGCTATTGGATTGAAGACTTCGAGGCCATGGAGCCTCACTTTGGTAGCGTGGCCGATCTGAAGCAGTTGGTGGATGAGGCGCACAAACGCGGCATTAAGGTGCTGCTCGACGTGGTCTACAACCATTCTGGGTACAACTCAAAGTACAACGAACGAAGGACCTCAGATGGCGTATCTTGGATGCGCACAGCCGAAGGAAACTGCGAAGTCGATGCCATCAAATGCCGAGTAGGTGGTTTGCCTGACTTCAAAACTGAAATCCCGGAAGTCAGGGAATACCTGTTGCAAGCCAATATCAGGCTTGCGAAGCAAACAGGCCTTGATGGTTTCCGTCTGGACACCTACAAGCATGTGGAGACATATTTTTGGCTGGAGCATCGCAAGCGGACTCGTGCAGAAGTTAGCCAAGACTTCTTTTTGCTTGCTGAATACTGGGGTGGCACCGCCAGTTCGCTCGACCCGTTCTTTGCCCGAGATGAAGTCGACTCCGGGTTTGACTTCAGCTTTAAGGGCAGTTGCGAGTCATTTGCCAACGGCCGCGGGCGATCCATTGCCTTTGGCAGTTATCTAGGCAAACGCCATTCAATCCGAAAAGGCTACCAAGTCGCCCACTACATGTCGACGCATGACGAGCCCATGGCTTTGGCCAACCTAGGAGGTGACAAAGCCAAATTTCGCCTTTGTGCTGCCGTTCAGATGACGTCTATCGGCATTCCTGTGATTTATTACGGCGAAGAGGTTGGACGCGGCGGCAGCGAATGGCCCACCAACCGCAACGACATGCCTTGGGGTGACCGTGAGGTCTATCCTGGTCACGGCGTGGCACGTGATGAATCTCTGCGTGACTTCTACAAGGCATTGCTGCGGCTGCGGCAGCAACATCCGGCATTGACTCGTGGGTCCTACACGCTTCTTTCCACGCCCCAGGAAAAGCTGGTGGCTTACCAGCGGACTGACCTGGACTCGGGTGACCAAGTCATATTGGTAGCAAATCGCGATCCCGATGTGGTCCAGGCCGATTATCCAGCGCCAGAAGCCTGGATTGGCAAGCCGGTCATCGATGCCATCAGTGGCGCACCAGTCCAAGTTGAAGGCGGGCGCATCAAACTGGACATGGCGCCGGTATCTGTTCGTATTCTGACAACGCCAACGAGAAAGCTGGTTCCCTGATGGCCTCCATTCGTTTTGCCCATGTAGAGAAAAGCTACGGCGATGTCTCTGTCGTCAAAGATCTTGACTTTAGTGTCAAAGATGGCGAGTTCATGGTATTTGTGGGGCCTTCTGGCTGCGGAAAATCGACCACTCTGAGAATGATTGCCGGACTTGAGACTATTAGCTCAGGTCAACTCTGGATTGGGGACAAAGTCGCCAACGATTTGCAACCCAAAGACCGTGACATTGCGATGGTGTTTCAGAGTTACGCACTCTATCCACACATGAGCGTATTCGAGAACATTGCGTTTGGGCTGCGCATTCGCAAGATGCCCTCTGACGAGATCAAGCGTCGGGTCATGGATGCGGCCACCACACTTGGGCTGGAGAACCTGTTAGAGCGCAAGCCGAAAGCGTTGTCGGGTGGCCAACGTCAACGNNTCCATCGGTTTTTTTATTTGATGAGCCACTGTCCAATTTGGATGCCGAGTTGCGCGTGCAAATGCGCTCAGAAATCAGCAAATTGCAGCGGCGTTTCAATACCACCACGGTCTATGTCACTCACGACCAAGTCGAGGCCATGACGATGGGGCACCGCATTGCAGTCATGCGCGCTTGCGAAGGTTCCCAAACTAGCAACTTGATGCAGTGCGGCACGCCCATGGACCTTTACGACGAGCCGGCCAATGTGTTTACAGCGCGTTTTATCGGAACGCCCCGCATGAACATACTTCCCGCTCGGTTCAGTGAGGACGGCAGCGAGGTGCTGGTCTTTGACGCCCGGATGCCTGTGGGTGCTGCGTTTAAGCAGGCTGCGCAGCGCATGCGTGGTCAAGCAGTTGTATTGGGCATACGGCCCGAGCATATTGGTGTCAACCACGAGGTCGATTGGCCACAGGCCAGCGAGGTTCAAGGTGTAGTTGAAATGGTTGAACCCCTGGGGCACGAGTCCATCGTTCACCTCAAGGTCAATGATCAAGTGATTACTGGTCGCCTTCGTAGCCACCGAGTACTTCCCGCGCCGGGTGATACCTTTGCCATGCAAATGAAGCCTGACGCGATGCACCTGTTCGACCCCATCAGCGAACAGCGCTTGGCCTGAAATTCTAGTTATTTATGCAACGGAGAAAACGATGAAACGTGTTCAAACAGTCATTCGTGGAATAGTTGGCCTGTTTTTGACGGGCTTGTTCGCAAGCGTCTCAGCTGCCGAGCTCGTGGTCTGGCATGCCTATCGCGGAGGCGAGAAAGCAGCATTTGAAAAGGTTGCCAAACTTTACGAGACCAAGATGGCCAGCAAGGGCATCAAGGTTTCCACCTTGGCCATTCCCTACGATGCCTATGCCGACAAGATCAGCGCGTCGGTGCCGCGCGGCAAAGGCCCTGACGTTTTCATCTATGCCCAGGATCGTTTGGGTGGGTGGATCGAGTCCGGCAAGACAGTGGAGCCTATTGACTTCTTTATGGACAAGCCCACCCGTGATCAATTCCTGCCAGGAATGCTCAATGCCATGACCTACAAGAGCTCTGTCTACGGTCTGCCACTCAATTACAAAAGCATTACCTTGATCTACAACAAAGACTTGGTAAAGACTCCGCCCAAGACATCGACTGAGATGATCAAGCTGGCCAAGTCGCTGACCAACGCTGAGTCGGGGCGTTACGGCCTCGCCTACTGGTACACCAACTTTTACTTTCACGCCGCTTTGATGAATGCGTTTGGCGGTCATGTATTTAACAAAGAAGGAAAACTAGACCTAAATACCCCAGAAACCATTGCCTCCATCAAACAAATGATGAAGTGGTTCAAGACCGATGGCGTCATGCCCACCGAACCCTCTGAAGCCTTGGTGTCCTCCATGTTCAATGAAGGCAAAGTGGCCATGGTGCTCAATGGTCCGTGGGCGTTGGGTGAGATTTCTCCTTCGATCAAATACGGTTTGGCCGTGTTACCTATTTTGGACGAGGCGGGCAAGAAACCCATGCGCCCGTGGTTAACCATCGAAGGTGCCTACGTTTCTGCAAGCTCAAAACAAAAAGAACAGGCCTATGACTTCGCCAAGTTTCTGGCGTCTGAAGAAGCGGGTCTGATTCTGGCACTCGAAGGCCGCCAACTGCACACCAATGCCGCCATCTACAAGGACAAGCGCGTCTCTGGCGACGTAGTGTTAAAAGCTTTCCACGATCAGTTGAGTAGCGCGGAACCTATGCCAAACCAAGCGGAGATGACGATGGTCTGGTCACCCGCCACCACCGCCATGAACAAGATCGTCAAAGGTGCCTCAACTCCAGAAGCTGCGCTGAAGGAGGCATCCGAAACCATTCAGGCCAGCATCAATGCATTGCGCAAGGGTCAATGACCCAATGCCCAAAGCCTAGCAGTCGCTTCATAAGTACCTCCACGCCATGAGCATTCACGCCAGACTCAAACAATCGTCCGTGTTGGGATTGGTCCTGGCGTTGGCGTTGGTGCTTGGGCTAAGTACCTTGATTTTCCGGGGAGAACAGTCCGACCAGCGCTTGCAACATCGTCAACGGTTAGCTGTGCTGCAAGCGAATGCACTGGCAGGGGCTGTTGCAGACATGCCGGCTGAAGATGTTCAAGCCCGTGTATTGGCGGTCAAAGCGTCAACGCCAGAGCTGGAGTCGGTGTTGATTGTGGGTGGCATGCAGTTGCTTGCATCCACCAAGAGCGATGACGAAGCACCACGGCAACTTAAGCGCGAAGAAAAGGCATTGTTTGATCTCAGCAACCTGATCCGTACCGCACGGGAGACCAACGCCTCAGAAGAAGTGGTTCGGAAGAAAATTGTGCAGGTTGAGGAGCGCACACCCGGCCATATGACGGTCACGGTGCCGTACCTCGACCAGGGCAAGTTTGCTGGCATTTTGCAAGTACGCTTCAACGCGTCTGGCGCAGACAGCGCCAATCGGTCTACAGACTCGTTCGAGTTACCGCTCACACTCCTGGTGATTGCCCTGGTCCTCGGGCCGTTTATTGGCCTGCATGCCGACCGCAAAGTGGAGTTTTCCAAGATTTTTACNNGCCGAGCGAGTCAATCAGTCAGTTGCAAGCAGCTACCGCCAGGTGGTTGAGCGACTTGACAAAGTGGGTTACACGTTTGAGCAGCAAAGCATGGGCAGTGTGTCTCCCTGGGATACCGACCACTACCAGCGCCCCTTGGGGATGATTGCCGCTGACGGCAACGTGCTGGCTACAGCGCAAATCAGCAATTTTGAATCTCGCACCAAGTTTCTTCAACGCACCTTGTGGCTGGTGAATTTCTTGGGTCTGGGTGTTTTGGTCTTTTTCATGTATGGGTTTGCCGCACGGACACTCGCGGCACTCAAGGAGTACACCACCGCCTACGCCTACGTCGCACCTGCCATGGTCGGTATGCTGGTGCTGGTGTTCTTTCCATTTGCCTACGGCATCTCACTGGCGTTTACTGACACGACGCTGTTTAATGAATTTCTTCCATTTTCCGAACGGTGGATCGGCTGGGACAACTTCAAGGCAATTCTGGGTGATTTCAATGTGGCCGAACAAACACCCGATGGTCTGGTATGGCACTACCAAAATTTCTACTGGACCCTGTTAATGACAGTGATCTGGACGATCTCCAATGTCGCCATTGGACTGAGTCTTGGCTTCATTCTGGCAATGGCACTCAATACAGAGGGCCTGCGTGGAAAGACCGTATATCGTGTTCTTTTGATCCTGCCTTGGGCGATACCCAACTACATCACCGCGTTGGTCTGGCGCGGCATGTTTCACCCTCAGTTCGGTGTGATCAACCAATTTCTCCAAATGTTTGGGCTTGAGCCGGTTGCGTGGTTTGATGGGGTTGTAAGTTCATTCATCACGGGGCTCGCAACCAATGGATGGCTCAGCTTTCCGTTCATGATGGTGGTGATTCTGGGCGCTTTGCAATCCATTCCCAAAGACATGTACGAAGCGGCCGAGGTAGAAGGGGCCAACCGTTGGCAGCGCCTCCGCCACATCACTCTTCCCTTGCTGAAACCTACGCTGGTGCCAGCCATCGTCTTGTCAGTGGTCTGGACGTTCAACATGTTCAACATCATCTTCCTGGTCTCCGGCGGAGAGCCGGGCGGCGCCAACGAAATTCTGATCACCAAGGCATACAAAATTGCCTTTGAGAATTACCAGTATGCCTATGCGGCTGCTTACTCCACCGTCATTTTCATGATCCTGTTGGTGTACGGATTTTTCCAAACCAAAGTGACCAAGGCGACCGAGTCGTATTGATATGGCAGACAAGAAATCCAATCACTTGCTATTGCATATCGGACTGATCAGCTTCACTTTGCTGGCCATCTACCCCGTACTTTGGGTGCTGGCCCTTGCGTTTTCTGGCCAACAAAGTGTTGGCATGATTGACCTGCCCAAAGATCCCAGCTTCTTTGAGCGGCTGCGAGGGGTGTTGCCCATACCCGAGCAACTTTCGGTAAAAAATTTTGTCGAGGTCTGGACCGACCAATCCTTTGGACTTTGGCTTTGGAACAGCGTGCTGGTGTCGGTCATGACCACTGTTCTGGGTGTGTTCCTGGCCTGCACTGCGGCTTATGCGTTTTCCCGCTTTCGCTTCCCCGGGCGCAATGCGGGCATGCTGATGTTTCTGGTATCCCAGATGTTCCCTGGCACCTTGATGTTGATTCCCTTGTTCATCATCATTGTTAAGTGGTTGGGCCTAGGCAATACCTATGCGGGGCTGGTGATTGTGTATGCCACCACATCTATCCCGTTCTGCGTCTGGATGCTCAAGGGTTACTTTGACACGATCCCAGTTGATATTGAGGAATCCGCCCGAATAGATGGCGCTTCCCCACAATTAATATTCTTTCGAATCATCCTGCCGCTGGCCACGCCAGCTATAGCCATTACCGCCTTGTTCTCGTTCATGACTGCATGGAACGAGTTCATCCTGGCATCCATCTTCATGGAATCAGAAGCCAACTACACCGCACCTGTGGGCTTGCGCTTTTTTGTGGGTGGTTTTTCTTCGCAATGGGGCTACTTTGCTGCGGGCTCGGTGATTGTGTCGCTGCCTGTGGTCAGTTTGTTCCTCTACCTCCAAAAGTATCTTGTGTCTGGGCTCACTGCCGGGAGTGTGAAGTGACCCTGATACCCCCTATCTTTTTTGCAGCCTTTGGACTTTTGCTGTGAATCTGATGCCCCGCCCGACCGCTTAGGCCAATTTTTCTTTGCTACTTTTTAAATGGAGACCACTTGATGAAACTAAAACTGTCAACAATTTGCCTGGCAACCCTGTTTGCACTGGGCAGTGCGGCGGCCAATGCCGTGGAGTTCACCGACGCCAAAGGTGACGATAACGGACCGGGCAATTACGTCTACCCCACCGACGGGGTCTACAAGTCCGGGTCATTTGACATGACCCGCTTTGCCGCTACCAAGAGCGGTGACCAGGTTGAGTTTGCAGTGGACGTCAACAGTTCATTGGAAGACCCCTGGGGCATGGGTGTGGGTTTTGCGGTGCAGATGATTTATGTGTTCATCAACACCGGCAAGGGCGCGCATTTGGCCACTTTGCCTGGCTTGAATGTGGACTTCACAGCCGGTAATGGCTGGGACAAGGTGGTGGTTCTGTCACCACAGAAAAAGGGTCGGGTACTTGGCGAAGCCAAGGTCAAGGCAGCAAGCGTGGTCAATGACATCGTGGTCCCCAACCTCACACGTGGCAGCAACCGCACCATCAAGGGTTCGGTGCCCTTGGCTGAATTGGGTGGCGACGGCAATGTCGACGGCTGGGGTTACCAAGTGGTAATGCAGTCCAACGAAGGCTTCCCCGCTGAGACCGACTTGTTGAGCCGCAAGGTCAATGAATACGAAGGCCAGCACCGCTTTGGTGGTGGCAACGACGGTGACTGCGACCCCCATGTGATGGACCTGTTGGAAGGCCCCGGTGCCACACAGAAAGACATGTTGGCCTCTACCTGCGGCCCAACTGGCGAGTCTGTCAAAAAAGCCACTTTGAAAATGATCAAGAAGTAACCTGAAATTGAAAGGAATCAACGCAATGAAAAAACTGACCCTTACCCCTTTGTGCTTGGCTATCGGTATGGCATTTGCCGTACCCGCCAGCATGGCAGCCACGATCGACTTCAGCGGCTCCAATATCTACATGAAATTCCTGGATGGCGACCGTCAAGTTGTCAGCAGCAGTAGTGGCGATACTGCATCTGGCACAGATACTGGCCAATGGACTGAATTTGAACTCCGAATGAAAGCGACCATATCCCCACAGGTAGAAGCCGGTGTAAGACTTCAGAGCCGTAGCCCGTCCGCCTACTGGACCCAATTTGGTGGTTTCAGCAAAGAGGGAAATAACAACGATACAGAGCTGAAATATATAAAGTTACGTGGTGCATACGTGCAATTGACCCCTGGTTACAGTTGGCTGAACACAGCCCTAATTGGGTCGAGCGATTGGGGTATGTTTGATCCGTTTACGGTTGGGAAGATCCGCTATATCGACCGCGACAATATTAATGGTTTCTACTTTAAGGGACCTCTGCTCGGAAAAGCAAGTTATGAGATTGCACGGATCTCGCGTCCTGAATATCTTGGTCCAAATTTTGACACTGGCTATACCTCTAACGTTCAGGATGCAACTTACATTGGACAAATCAAAGGTGCAGTCGGTGGGATGAAACTCACAGGTAGCTTTCAGCAGACCTCAATACAAACTAAAGACTACGCCGACACAACTCCGCTAAAAGGAACCGACTATGCAAGTCGATCCAAAAACTCAGTATTTGCGTTGAAAGCTGAGGGGGCGCTATCAGATGCCTTTGATGTTCGCGGGGCGTATTACAGATCCCACTTCGCGATCGACAATGCACAAGTTCTCGCAGATTGGGCTGCTTGGGGTGGCTTACCCAGTTGGTGCGGTGGCCAATCAGCCACTACTGGTGCATGTTCTTGGGGCATGACACCTGGGCGCAATGTGGATGACCATGCGATAAAACTGGACGTGGACTGGGGTAAAACTCCCATTGCTGGCCTGTCTGCGAATTTTCAATACTTTAATATCGGAGCAGGCTATGTCACTTTAGCCGGTTCTCGCCGCGAAACCGACACATTGCTGACCGAAGGATCAGAAGCTGCATGGGCCAATTGGGGCAACTCCTTGTGGCTGGGTGGTCGCGCCAACGACATGACCCAGACGCCGGTAATTCACGCCGATAATGCCTTTACAGACTTCGAAGAAACTGGGTCGGAGTCGAGTATCGGCTGGAAGGGCTTCACCATGAAGCTCAACTACGAAACATCTGACACGCCAATGTCTTTGGAACTCACAAAAATCGGTTATAACACCAATTGGCAGAACTATGGCGGTGATGCAGCCACCTATGACGTAGGGCATGGGCAAGGTACCTACGATGTCTACAAGCAATATCAAGACCGCTCCACCAATATTGCCGTATTTAAAGCAAGCCATCTTTTCCCAATTGCTGGCGGGTTAGAAACTGGTTTCAAATGGAAACGTGTGAGCGATTCTGACAAGGTGAATACGACAGTTGCCGCAGATGATGTTGATGTGACGGATAACGGTTATGTCTTTAGTGTAGGCAAACAGTTATATAACGATCTGAACACCACTGTATCTTATGGTCGCTACACCCGCGATCAGAAGGTAGGTAGCAATGAGTTCAATACTGACAAGAATATTCTCAGTCTGAAAGCCAGCTACAACCTCACCGGATTGGAAATTGGTGCCTTGGCACAGTGGATCAAAGGTTCTGGTTTCCCGGACATCGCCAATCCCAGAACTGACTTTGAACAATACCGCATGAAGGCGTATTTGAAAGCAATCTTCTAAAGTCGTGGTGCCGGCTTGGAACCTGCCGGCACCATGCTTCCCTTTGCAATCCAAAGGGAAGCATTCTCTTTTGTTTTGCTTGAACTTTTGCGGAGTCGACCATGAAACATGCCCTACTTGCTACTTTGCTGATGGCGGCTTTCGCCGTAGAGGCTGCATCGACAGTCGTTGCGACGCTTGGTGATGCGACCGGGGACGACCATGGGGACGGACGGTTGACCTACCCACAACGAGGTGGCTATGAGGCAGGTGACCTGGACTTGCAACAACTGCAAATCAGCCGCGACGAGCAAGGATTCTGGTTCGATGCCAAGTTTCAAAATGCCATTCGCAACCCTGCCAATGCATCGGGCGAGGTGGGCGCGGATTCTTTGGCGGAATTCGCGCGCAAGGGGTTCTACCAATTCAATCTGGACATTTACATCGATATCGATCGGGTCAAAGGTTCGGGCAATACATTTACCTTGCCGGGCCGACAGGCTCGTATTGCACCCGATTTCGCTTGGGAGCGCGCCGTTATATTGACTCCACGCCCAGAGGCGACACGGGCCAAACTGCTTGAAGTGCTTGAACAGCAGTACCCGCAGCGCAGCGCCCGAGAAATTGAAGCAGGCATTGATCAGACCATTTTCTTCCCGACAAAAACACGGGTGAATGGCCGCACCATCAGTTTTTTGATACCAAGCAGTTTTGTCGGTTTATCTGATGGCAGCGACTGGGCTTTGACTGCTTTTGTCACTGCGGCCGAACGCTCTGCCGGAATGAAGCTGTCGATGATCAGCGGCAACGAGAAAAAGCCCCTTGAAGAATTCACATTGGGCGTCTTGCAAGCGCAACCCGGTCGCCCGCGCGACGGCGTAGGTTACGGTACCGGCAACAAACCTTCTCCCATTTTTGATTTACTCACGCGTTCGGCAAATCAGCAAACGGCCACGCTGGCCAGCAATGCCGACTTGACCGGCGTATCGTGGGGAGCCCACGCGGGCAATGATTTCGCAGCAAGCGTGGTGTCACAGGCGGCCGTGCCAGTGTCATCCACAGCGCCAGCGCAAGCATCCGGCAAGAAAACTTTTTTATCAAATCCGCTGGACTATCTCGCGGGTATGTTCAGTTCAGACAAACCATCGGTTGCAAGTCCGGTGACACCGGTACCCGTTCAAACGCTTCTAGACCCGCAATCGCCTTCTGCAAAGTCTCCAACGCCTAGCGTCCCACCAGCCATACCGCTCGCAATGCCAGCACCCGCAGCGCAGGCGGTCGCCACCAACCCGCCAATCATCGCGCCAGTTCCACTACCCCAGGGCGCACCAGCGACGGCTCCCGCCGTCACCCCCGCTGCTGCAGGTATTGCCGGGCGCCTGCAGTCCTTGCAACAGTTGTTTGACGGCAAGATCATTACCGAGGCGGAATACAAGCAGCAGCGTCAACGCATCCTCAGCGAGCTATAGCGCCACTACACAGCACTGAACTGCACAGGGCTGCCTCTGGGGTAAGCCCTCGTTAGTTTGTCGTCTATTGTTCATTTAAGGAGCCCCAGTCATCATGCGTTTTCCACGGGCCAGCGGTGTGCTCGCGCACATCACGTCTTTGCCTGGGCCCCATGGTTCTGGCGATTTGGGTGCCGGTGCCTACCATTTTGTGGATTGGTTGGCTGTGGCAGGTCAAACCTTGTGGCAGGTACTGCCTTTGGTTGGCACGGGATCGGGTCATTCGCCTTACATGAGTAATTCTGCGTTTGCGGGCAACGTCTTGATGATTGATATCGACGAACTTCAATCACACGGTTGGTTGAGTCCGAAAGATGCGGACAGACCCGATTTTTCCAACCTACAGCATATTGATTTCGATCGGGTTATTCCCTACCGGATGCACCGGTTGGAACGCGCAGCTCAATTTTTTTTTGGCGCTTCTGCTACTGACTCCGCGCGCGCAGACTACGCAGGCTTTTGCCAACAGAACGCTTACTGGCTTGATGACTACGCGCTCTTCATGACACTTGCAGAATGGCACAAGGGGCAAAACTGGTGTGACTGGCCAGCCCCATTGGCGTCACGTGACCTTGATGCCTTGGCAGCCTTTGCATTGACGCATGAAAATCGCATTTCCTTTTGGAAATTTTGTCAATGGTGTTTCTTTCGCCAATGGCAGCGTCTGCGGGCCTATGCCAATTCAAAGGGCATCAAAATCGTTGGCGATTTGCCTATTTTTGTTGCCCATCAAAGCGTTGAGGTCTGGGTACGCCCAGACCTGTTTGAGCTTGACGACCAAGGTCAACCCAGTGTCGTCGCTGGTGTGCCACCCGATGGATTCAGTCCCACCGGCCAGCTATGGGGAAACCCGCTTTTTCGCTGGACCAGTCACGCGTCAGAAGGTTATCGGTGGTGGATTGCGCGAATGCAACAGATCTTTACGATGGTCGACATTGTTCGGGTCGATCACTTTCGAGGATTTGATGCGTGTTGGGAAGTGGCAGTTGATGAAAAAACAGCGATCAATGGGCGCTGGGTCAAGGCACCAGGCGATGCGCTCTTTTCTGCAATTACCAAAGCGCTCGGACCGCTACCGATCATTGCCGAAGACCTGGGCGTGATTACTCCGAGCGTTGATCAGCTTCGAAGTGAACACGGTTTTCCGGGTATGCACATTTTGCAATTTGCCTGGAATGAGACAGGTGCAAGCGGGTCCACACATCTGCCACATAACCATCGACCTGACAGCGTGGTTTACACGGGAAGTCACGACAACAATACAAGCAGTGGGTGGTGGCAATTGGCGCATGAATCTGTAAAACACCACCTTCGGCAGTACCTGGCCAGTGATGGTTTTGATATCAGTTGGGTGATGATCCGTACCGCGTGCGCCAGCGTGGCCGACATGGCTATTTACCCCATGCAAGATGTATTGCGGCTGGGTGAACAACACCGAATGAACTTGCCTGGTTCTGCCGAGGGCAATTGGGTTTGGCGATTTGATTGGAGTCAAGTCAACTCTGAACATGCCAGCCAACTGCGACGATTGTGTGAAATTTACGGACGAACAGCCAAACCGGGCGCAATTCCAGTAACCGTTCGGTAAACCGACTTTTAACTGGCATGCAAAATGCTGTACCTTCTTTTTCGCCCACGCTCCAAGGAACAAACTTGAACGCATCTGCTACCCCTTCNNGCGCGGGCCCAGTTGTCGCAGCGCTGGGTGGCCACGCAGGCACAAGAGCACGCCAGCAAGGCGCGCCGGGTGGTTTACCTGTCGATGGAATTCTTGATGGGGCGCACCCTCTCCAATGCCTTGGCAGCGTTGAACCTGACCGAAGGTGCGGCGTCTGGCCTGTCCGAACATGCCCAGAAGCTGGAAGACATTGCCAGCTTGGAGC
>DFWT01000072.1 GCA_002381045.1 Rhodoferax sp. UBA4127 | reverse complement strand
ACAGCGCCAGGCGCAAAAGCTGGCGGCGAAGCCCTTAAGTTCCCTGCTGGCCACCAAGCAGCTGATGAAGCAGGCGCAGGCACCGCTGGTGGCGCAGACCATCGCCCAGGAAGCCGCCTTGTTTGGCCGCATGTTGGGTGAGCCGGCCGCGCGGGAAGCCTTCACTGCGTTCATGGAAAAGCGTTTGCCGGATTTTTCATCCTTGTGAGGAGGCACTCGCGTCGTGAATCGATTGGCGCCGAAGTTTATGTGAAAATGCCAAGCTAGCCCTTACAAAATAAGCGCAAGTAGCTTCAAAATAAGTAGCATTTGAAAGATCACCCATGCACCCATCCGGTACACGCCGCACCTGCATTGCTTTAGGCCTTGGCCTCTCCCTGGGTTTGGTGGGCGGGCGGCACGCACTGGCCAAGACACCTGGCGAGGTGGAGGTGGGAAGCGTACTGCGCGAGGCGGTGATGCGCGGCTTGAACGGCCCAGACCGCAAGTTGTCCGACTATCGAGGTAAGCCTCTGGTGATCAACGTGTGGGCCAGTTGGTGCCCGCCATGCATTCGCGAGATGGGCTCGCTGGAACGCCTGGCCTGGAGTGACGCCGGACAAAAATTCACCGTGATCGGGATCTCCACCGACGATGACATGGAAGCCGCCAAACTGCGACTCCGCAAAAACAGCGCGACGCTCAACCACTACATAGACCGCAACCTGGAACTGGAAAACATGCTGGGTGCCGACCACCTGCCGCTGACCGTGTTGGTGGATGCCAAAGGCCGCGTGGTCAGCAAAACCACCGGTGCGCGCGAGTGGGACAGTGCCGAGTCCATTGCCATGATCAACAAGGCGTTTCGCATCAAACAGGCGGCCAAGCCATGAGCCCACGCACGGCTGCGGCAGCCCCGGTTGTTTTTGAGCCTGAGTTCATCATTGGCGTCACGAAGATCTTCGAGGAGATGATTGTCTTTAACCGCATCCTCGGTTTGAAGGTCACTTCAATTGCACCCACCAAGGTCACCGCTCGCATTGACATGCGCAACGACCTGGTGGGTCACTACGCCTACAACCGGGTGCATGGAGGCGTGATCAGTGCTGGGCTGGATGCAATGGGTGGGATGGCTGTGATGGCGGCCATTGGCGCGCGCCACATGGATGAAACACCGGCCCAGCGCCTGCATCGCTTTGCCAAACTTGGCACCATTGACCTGCGCGTGGACTACCTGCGTCCCGGAATCGGTGAGTGGTTTGAATTGCGCGCAGAAGTCATGCGCCTGGGCTCGCGCGTGGCTTCCACCCGCATGGAGTTTTTGGGGTCTGACGGCAAACTTTTGTCCACGGGTTCGGCGGCCTACATCGTGTCCTGAACTTGATATTTGTCGTGGTTTTGTCCGACGCAAAGTGCCATACTCACACTGTCAATAAGGTGGACAAAAATGAAAAAGCTGCTTAATGCGTTGGTGAACCTGTCTCTTTGGAACCCAGCAGCCGGGCTGATGCGCCAGTTGCGCTTTCCCGGAAAAATGGCCGTCATCGCGCTTGGATTCCTGATACCGATCGTCTGGTTGCTGTGGTCGGTGGTGAGCAAAGAACTTAACGACATTCAGGTCGCAAAAACCGAGTTGGCAGGTGTGCAGTACGCCAGCGCCATTTATCCCGCCATTGACCTGGCAGGGAAGTGGCGCCAACAGGCGCGCAACGCGGCCTATGGCGAAGGTGGAGATCAGTTGCCGCAAGCGCGTCAGGCCTTTGATGCAGCGTTTCAAAATCTCGTCGCAGTAAATACCAAGAGCGGCCAATTGCTAGGGGCAGAAAGCGCCTTCAAAGTGTTTGCCGACGCGGTGGCCAAGGCGCAGAGTGTGCAACCCGCGGCGGGGGTCAAGGCTGACCCGGAAGTGGTGTTCCAGGGCATGATTGGAGTGTCACGAACCTTAGGCAAATTGCTCGAAGAGGTGACCGACGGCTCGGGTCTGGCGCTGGACCCCGAACTGGAAAGTTATTACCTGATGAACGCGGCGCTGGTGCAAGCGCCAGAAGTCATTCAAAACACCGTTGAAGTGCGTGGGCTGGTGCGCAGTGCGCTGAAAGCCGGCGTCATTTTGCCGGCGGACCATGGGCGCTTGGCCGGCTATCTGGCCGTCATGGAGCATGATGCCGAGCACGCCCAGCAGGCGCTGGAGAAGGTTCAACTGGTGTCCAAAACCTACGGCAGCAAGTTGACCATGGGTGCACCGGGGGCCGCCGCCGCATTTGCCAAAGACGTCCGAGCCATCGTGCCGCCGGGGTCAGTGACCCTGACCGGCGACCCGGTGGCGTTTGTTAAAAAAGCCAACGCCTTGATTGATGGCCAGTTCAACCAGGTAGAGAAAAACCTGGTGGTACTTGAGAGCATGCTGGTCGATCGAGTGGCTGGCCTGCGCACTCAGATGTGGGTGTTGTTGTTGTCTAGCGCGCTGTGTTTGCTGGTCTCTGTGTTTTTTGTCATGGGCTTTTATAAGCAGATGATGGCCGGCCTGACATCATTGCGCCGGCACTTGATCAGTATTTCAATGGGTGACTTGCGCTCGCCGGTGGCGGTGGTGGGCCGTGACGAATTGGCAGGCATGCTCAAGGAGTTGGGGTACATGCAAAAGGCTTTGGCCATCACGGTGTCGCAAGTGCATCAGGCCACCGAAGAGGTGGTCAACACCAGCATGGAAATTGCACAAGGTATGCACGATTTGTCGGCCCGCACCGAGTCAGCCGCGGCCGCGTTGGAGGAATCTTCAGCGGCGCTGGAGCAAACCAATTCGACGGTGGCGAACACCGCCGATGCGGTTCACAAGGCCTCGGATATCGCCAATGACAACGCCAAAACAGCCAGCCATGGCGGTGAAGTGATGCAGGGGGTGGCCCACACCATGGAGATGATCCAGACCTCGTCCAAAAAAATCAGCGACATCATTGGTGTGATTGATGGCATTGCCTTCCAAACCAATATTCTGGCGCTCAACGCCGCAGTAGAAGCCGCCCGCGCGGGCGAACAAGGGCGCGGCTTTGCGGTGGTAGCCAGTGAGGTGCGTGCCCTGGCTGGGCGCAGTGCGGCCGCAGCCAAAGAAATCAAGGCCTTGATTACCAGCAGCACCGACGAGGTGACCAAAGGCTCGGAGATCGTGCGCCAGGCCGGTGAGCACATGCATGAGATTGTGCAAAACGCCGCACACATTAAAAATCTGCTCGACGAGGTGACCAACGGCGCGCGCGAGCAAAGTTTGGGTATCGGGCAAATTGGTGAAGCGGTGCATGACCTGGACCGAAACACCCAGGCCAACGCTGCACTGGTGGAGGAAACGGCCGCCTCGTCCACGGTGCTGAGTCAGGCCGCGGTACGTATGGCAGCTCAGGTAGATGAATTTCAGTTGCCAGGAGCCAAGGCGTCGACCATGGTGGAAGGCATTGATGTGGATGCCATCATCGACGGGCACCGCCAGTGGAAAGTCAAGCTGCGCGACGCCATTGAAAAAGGTGACAAAGTCGATGCCGCCACCTTGTCGCGCGATGACTGCTGCGCCCTTGGCAAATGGATTTATGCCGACGGCCAACGCCTGAGCGGTCGCGCCAGTTTTACCGCGCTGATAAGCAACCATGCCCACTTCCATAAAGTGGCGGGTGAGGTGGCACAACTGATCAACGCTGGGCGCAACGAAGAGGCCGAAGACGCCCTGGCACCCGACACCCCATTCACCACCGCCACCAGCGATGTGGTGATGGTGCTGTCAGCCGCCAAGCGCTTGGGCTTCGTATAGCCAATTGATCAAAAAAGTTGCTTCTGGCCCTTTTAAAATATTGGCTAGTAGCTTCTATAAATATAGCGCTTAGGCGCCAGGGTGGCGTACTTCGCGCGGCTTGCCTGCATCGTCAATAGCCACATAAGTCAGTGACGCTTCTGTCACCTTGGTGTACTTTCCCTGAGCCCGAAAATGCTCGGCATACACCTCGATCTTGACGGTGATAGAGGTTCTGCCAATGCGCACCAGTTTGCCAAAGAATGACAGTATGTCGCCCACCCGCACCGGCTGCTTGAAAATGAATTCATTCACCGCCACGGTGGCCATTCGACCATCGGCGACAGGCGCTGCAATCACCGCCCCTGCCAAGTCCACCTGGGCCATCACCCAGCCACCAAAAATATCGCCGTTGCCATTGACATCTTTCGGCAGCGGGATGACCTTGAGTACCAATTGCTCGTCAGTGGGCAGGCTGACCGCTCCAGCTGGGGCATCTTGGGGGCGAGGGTTAGCAGACATGGGCACAATCCTGGGTTGAATGATTGATTGAGATTGTCCCCCATGCGCAGCCACTCCTCCGCCAGTTACGGCGGTGCCGCTCCCCAACTGCCACCGCTGCCTGGTCAGCGCTCGGCACCCCGGTCTGATTGGGCCACCTTGCGTCGCCTGTTCCCCTATTTGTGGGAGTACAAATGGCGCGTCATTGCGGCGCTGGGTTTTATGGTGGCGGCCAAAACCGCGAACGTCAGCGTGCCCTTGCTGCTCAAGCAACTGGTTGACACCATGAACCCCAAGGCCGGCATCGACGCCCAAACCTTGCTGGTGGTGCCGGTGGCCCTGCTGTTTGCCTATGGGCTGCTGCGCTTGTCTACCACGGTGTTCACCGAGCTTCGCGAGCTGATTTTCGCCAAGGCCACCGAAGGTGCGTCACGCACCATTTCGCTGCAAGTCTTCCGCCATTTGCACGCCTTGAGCCTGCGCTTTCACCTGGAGCGCCAAACTGGCGGCATGACACGTGACATCGAGCGTGGTACGCGGGCGGTCAACTCGCTGATCTCGTACTCGCTCTACAGCATCGTCCCGACCCTGATTGAGGTTGCTATGGTGCTGACGCTCCTGGCAGTTAAGTTCGATGTCTGGTTTGCCTGGATTACTCTGATTGCGCTGGCGTTTTACATCACCTTCACCGTGCTGGTGACCGAGTGGCGCACCGAGTTTCGCAAGGTCATGAATGAGTTGGATTCCAAGGCACATAGCCGTGCGATTGATTCGCTGCTGAACTATGAGACGGTCAAATACTTCAACAACGAAGAGTTCGAGGCCCGCCGTTATGACGAGAACCTGGAGCGCTACCGCAAGGCGTCGCTCAAAAGCCAGCGCACGTTAAGCTTGCTCAACACCGGCCAGCAGCTCATCATTGCCAGCGGCCTGATCGCTATGTTGTGGCGTGCCACACAAGGCGTGGTGGACGGCCACATGACGCTGGGCGATTTGGTGATGGTCAATGCCTTCATGATCCAGCTCTACATTCCGTTGGGTTTTCTGGGCGTGTTGTACCGCGAGATCAAACAAAGTCTGACCGACCTCGACAAGATGTTCACCCTGATGGAGCGAGAGCGCGAAATTGCCGACGTGCCCGGTGCGAAGGCGTTGAGGCTTGATGGTGCGGATGTGCGGTTCAGCCATGTCAACTTTGCCTATGACCCGGCCCGCCCCATCCTGCACGACATCAGCTTTGAAATTCCAGCGGGCAAGACGGTGGCCGTGGTGGGGCCATCAGGCTCGGGCAAGTCCACCCTGGCGCGGTTGCTGTTTCGGTTTTATGACGTGCAAGGGGGTCAGATTTTTATTGCTGGGCAAGACATCAAACAGGTCACACAAGCCAGCGTGCGCCAGGCCATCGGCATCGTGCCGCAAGACACCGTGTTGTTCAACGACACGGTTGAATACAACATCGCCTACGGCCAGCCCGGTGCCACGCGCGAGCAGGTGATTGAGGCGGCGCAGTCGGCCCACATTCACAACTTTATTGTCGCCACACCCAAGGGCTACGACACCATGGTGGGTGAGCGTGGTCTGAAGCTTTCCGGTGGCGAAAAACAACGGGTGGCGATTGCCCGCACCCTCCTAAAGAACCCGCCAATATTGATCTTTGACGAGGCCACCAGTGCCCTGGACAGCGCCAACGAGCGCGCCATCCAGGCCGAACTGCAGAGCGTGGCACAGAACAAGACCACACTGGTCATTGCGCACCGTCTGTCCACCGTGGTGGATGCGCATGAGATTCTGGTGATGGACGCCGGACATATTCTGGAGCGTGGCACCCATTCGGAACTGCTGACTGCCGCTGGGCGTTATGCGTCGATGTGGGCATTGCAGCAATCGGTGGCGGAATAGTATCTTTGGCAAATTAGTGCCATAGCCCTTATATGATAAGCATCAAATGCTATATTAATAATAGCTTCCTTGATCCGCGATAAGATGGGCCCACGCCACGCTTGATGCGCGGCCCACGCGCTCACGAAAACATCGGACCATGACCGCCTCAGACCTTTCAACTGCCAGTTCAGAGAAGCTTGTTTTAGCGCTCAAAGATGAGCTGGTCACCATCGGCATTCCACCGCGCCCAACCGTCCTGCAAAGCATTGAGCGGGAGATGCGCAAGGAGGAGCCTGATTTTTCGACACTCGAAATCGTCATTGGTCTGGATGTCGGTGTTGCAGCAAGTTTGCTGAAAATCGCAAATTCTCCCTTCTTTGGAATTTCATCCGCGCATGTCAACACGGTCAAGGATGCGCTGCAAATTCTGGGGCTCAAAGTGGTCGGTACGGCCATTGCCGGGCTGGCACTCAGAAAAGCGTTTGCCAATGTGCCCAACCTGGAGCGCTTCTGGGACGGGTCAGCCTGCATCGCGCAAATATCCGCCTGGCTAACCCTGCAGGTGCCCTGCCCAGAGCGGGTGGTCAGGCCCGAGGAGGTCTACACGCTGGGCTTGTTCAGGGATGCCGGCATCCCGGTGTTGCTGGCCAATTTTTCTGACTACCTTGATGTCTTGAAGATAGCCAACTCCGAAGCCGTTCAGCCCTTTACAGCCATTGAGGACCTTGAGTTTGGGGTCAATCACGCGTTCATTGGGGCCAAGTTGGCCAAAGAATGGGCGTTATCCGCTGAGTATGGCTATGCGATTGAGTTTCATCATGACCTGCCCACGCTAAGCGGAGTTGGCCCGACCACCATTCCCGATGTGTCCAGGTATTTCATTGCCATCTCTCAGTTGGCTGAGCTTTTGCATCAGCGAGTCACGCACCAAAGCCATACCCTGGAGTGGGACAAATTGGGCGCGGCTTGTTTGGAGGTGCTGCATATCTCCCAGGAGCGCCCGACCGAGCTGCTCAAGCTGATGTTGGCTGAAAAAGTGCCATTGCGCCCTCAGTTTTAACGGTCTTTTTTTGGGTAAGTTGGCTGCACCTGCGCCAACATTCGCCAGGTCAACCCCAGCGGCACATCTGTCTTGAAAGACACCAGTCGGCGTGACAGCCGAGCAACTTCAATACCTTTGCGTAAATTCACGCCTACTTGGCCACCAACCTTGTCGGCGTTGGAAATCAGGCGGTCAAGATGGCCATGGATGCGCAGCAGCGTGGCAGCAGTCTTGCGTCCGACCTTGTCTACCCCGGGGACGCCATCCACCGCGTCACCCATGAGGGCCAGTAGGTCGCCCATCTGTGAGGGTTTGACACCAAATTTCTCCTGCACATAAGCGGCGTCCCGCCAAGCGTCTTTGAAGTGGTCGTAAATGTGAACCTGGTCATTGAGCAGCTGCAGAAAGTCCTTGTCGGTTGACAAAATGGTGACTGGCTCAGCACTGTACTGGCACCATTTTTCGACCAGCGCGGCAATGGCATCGTCCGCTTCAATGCCCTCAATCGCAATCCAGTGCAAGCCCTGGTCAGGCAGTGCTTGCTGGATGATTTGCAGGCCATCGCGCAACGCGGGTGGCATGGGTTGGCGCTGGGCTTGATAGGCTTCATACAGCTCATGTTTCCAGGTGCGACCCCCATGGTCAAACACCGCCACCGCGTGGGTCGGGCGGTGGGTATGCAGTGCGCGCTTGAACGAGCGCAGGCTTGATTGAATCGTGTCGGTCACCTTGTCCGGGCTGTCAGGCTCGGCAATAGCCTCGTGAATGCGACGGATGATGTTCAGCGCGTCAAGAATGAGCAGGGACATGGTGTGATCGGGTCGGTTTGAAACTGCCAGCCGGTATGCGGACGGCCCAGTCGCGCACCAAAGCAGTGGCGAGAGCTGCGAGAGCATACTGGTACATTTTCACGCGTACGCATGGTTTTCCAAACGGCAAGGAGGAAAAGTAACATGGCTACATCACAAAGCACGGTGGACTTTTTGCTTGACCAGTTGACCGGTCAGGGCATGTTTAGCGTGCGCAAGATGTTTGGTGAGTACTGTCTGTATCTGGCGGGCGCGCCGGTGGGCTTGGTGTGTGATGACCAGTTGTTTCTCAGGGACGATCCGACGCTGCGCGCCTTGATTGGCGAGGTGACCCTGGGCGAGCCCTACCCGGGTGCCAAACCACACATCCGCATCACGGCCGACCAGTGGGATGACCGGCAAGCTTTGGGCCTGTGGGTGCGCGCAGCGGCCGAGGCGCGCCATGCGGCTNNCCGAAGTCGCAGCAAATGCTGGTTGCAGCGGGCATTCATAACCTGACGCAATTGCGCGCGCTGGGGTCAGTCGCAGCCTTTGATCGGGTCAAGCGCAGCCGTTCAACCGCCAGTCTGAACCTGCTCTGGGCACTTGAAGGCGCATTGACCGGCGAGCCCTGGCAAACCGTGGCCCGTGAACATCGCACCAGCCTGCTGTTTGCACTGGAGCACCTGCGCAGCGGCAACTGAGCCAACTACACTCTGCGAGCCCTTCATTTTTCTTGGCGCCTCATGGAATTGCTTGTTGTTTTTGCACTGTTGGCTTTCGCCGTTCAGGTTTTCAAAGCGCGTGAGCAGGCGCAGCGTATTGCGTTTCTGGGTGGTTTTTTGGGCAAGTACCAGATTGAAAAGCACATGGAGGACCTGCTCACCGGTTACCAGCGGGCATTGGGTGAAACGGATGAAGATCGGCAGGCGCAGGTCTGGCGGCATCTGGAGCCCACCGAGCAAATCCTCAATGAGCAGTTCAACCGATTTGTGCTGGCCTTTGCGGAGGTGTACAGCGCCTCTGCGCGGGTGAGCAAGTTGCCTGTGGCTTTGCCTTTTGTGTCGATGGCCGTACCGGCCAC
>DFWT01000056.1 GCA_002381045.1 Rhodoferax sp. UBA4127 | reverse complement strand
AGCGCTGGCTGATTTGTCCGACAGCCTGATTGCGCTGCAAGCGGCCCGCGATACAGAAAATTTGATGACCTTCAGCCTCATGCCACAAGCCGATCTGACTTGGCGGGCCGCGTTGGCAAGTTACGAAAACGGCAAGGCTGACTTTGCGACCCTATTGGATGCCCAGCGGCAAATTCGACAGGCCCGTTTGGGACAACTCAAGGCCAAAGTAGACGCACAAATGCGTCTGGCTGAAGTTGAACGACTTTTGGGGGAAGACATATGAAAAGCGGTGCTGCCATCTCTGCGGCTGTGGTTGCGGTGATGGCCGCGCTGGGTGCAGGCTACTGGCTGGGGCAAGCAGGTAAGGCATCTCCCACGCCAAGTGCTGCGGCCTCAACGGCCCCGGCGGCAGAGTCGGCCAAAAGGCAGCCCAAACTGCTGTACTACCGCAACCCAATGGGCTTGCCAGATACCTCACCGGTACCAAAAAAAGACCCGATGGGTATGGACTACATCGCCGTTTATGAAGGTGGTTCCGACGAAGAGCCCACAGCGCCAGGCCAAGTGGTGATCAGCACGCAAAAAGTGCAAAAGCTGGGCGTGCGCGTGGAGCCCGCCCAGTTGCGCAGCTTGGACAGGCTTGTGCGTGCTTCTGGTCGGATCGAACCCGATGAGCGCCGCATTTCCATGATTTCTCCCAAGTTTGAAGGCTATGTCGAGCGCTTGTTTGTCAATGTGACCGGGCAGGCAGTCGCTAAAGGTCAGCCCTTGTTTGAGGTGTACAGCCCGGAGTTGGTGTCGGTGCAGCGCGAGTACGCCATTGCAGTCCAGGGAGCCGTGTCGCTCAAAGGGGCTGATAGCCCGGCACAACTGGGCATGGGGCGCCTGGTCGAATCCAGCTTGCAGCGCCTCAAAAATTGGGACATTTCAGAAGAGCAAATCAAGGCGCTGATGGCCTCAGGCGAGACCAAACGCACTATGACGTTTCGCTCACCAGTGTCTGGCATCGTGACCGAAAAGAAGGCGGTACAAGGCATGCGATTCATGCCTGGTGAGGCCTTGTACCAGGTGTCTGATTTGTCGACGGTGTGGGTCATTGCCGATGTGTTTGAGCAAGACTTGGGGCTTGTTAGAAACGGTGCCACAGCCAACATCAGCATCAGCGCCTTTCCTGAAAAGAAATTTGCCGGTGCGGTGACCTATGTGTACCCCACGTTGAAGGCAGAGACGCGCACCGTACCAGTCCGAGTAGAACTGGCCAACCCGGGTTTGCTGATCAAGCCTGGCATGTTTGCCCAGGTGGAATTGCAAGTGGCTGCCAAAGCCAAGGGTGTGAGTGTGCCGGTGTCGGCGGTAATTGACAGTGGCACGCGACAGATAGTGCTAGTGCAAATCAAAGAGGGCAGATTTGAGCCNNGAAAGTAATTTGAAAGCAGCCGTAGGCGGATTTGCCGCAGCACCGGTGGCCACACCTTCGGCAGCAGCTGTGACACCTGCACCACCTTTGGTTGCCAAGGCAACTGGCCATCAAGCCGCGGGCAAAGTTGAAGAAGTCGACACCAAGGCTGGCACGGTGAGTTTGACCCATGGACCCATTGCCAGCCTGAAGTGGCCTGCCATGACCATGGAGTTCAAGGTCGCCAACGCGGCATTGTTTAACAAACTCAAACCCGGCAGCCAGGTTGATTTCGAGTTTGTCGAGCGCGCACCAGGTGAATGGGTCGTCACCCAAGTCAAGGCGATAGACCCACACGCCGGCCACTGACGGGTTCTCCACATGCTCGCTCAAGTCATCGATTGGTCAGGTCGCAACCGCTTTCTGGTGCTGCTGGCCACGTTTTTCATCGTGATGTCCGGGATTTTTGCCGTTCTGCGCACCCCGATTGACGCACTGCCCGATTTGTCTGATGTGCAGGTCATTGTCTACACCGAGTACCCGGGCCAGGCGCCTCAAGTGGTGGAAGACCAGGTGACCTACCCACTGACCACCGCCATGCTGTCGGTGCCTAAATCCAAGGTGGTGCGCGGTTTTTCCTACTTTGGTGCCTCGTTCGTTTACATCATTTTTGAAGACAGCACCGACATTTATTGGGCGCGTTCCCGTGTGCTGGAGTACCTGAACTTTGCCTCCAGCCGCATGCCCAAGGGCGTGACACCGCAAATCGGCCCGGATGCCACGGGCGTGGGGTGGGTCTATCAATACGCCTTAGTGGCCAAGGACAAAACTTTGGCCGAATTGCGCAGCATTCAAGACTGGTATGTGCGCTATCAGCTCACCAAGGCCCATGGTGTGGCCGAAGTTGCGTCCATTGGCGGCTTTGTGCAGACTTATCAGGTGACAGTTGACCCGGTCAAGCTGCGCGCTTACGGCATCCCGTTGATGAAAGTGGCACAGGCCATTCGCGACTCGAATCGCGACGTAGGCGGCCGCGCCGTTGAAATGGCGGAGACCGAGTACATGGTGCGCGGCAAGGGCTATTTGCGGGGTAGGGCCGACATCGAAATGCTGGTGGTCAAAGCAGACAAAGGTACACCGGTGCTGATCCGCGACATCGCCCGGGTCGAGCTCACGCCCGATGAACGCAGGGGTCTGACCGAACTCAATGGGGAAGGTGAAGTGGTGTCAGGCATTGCCATGGCGCGTTATGGTGAAAACGCGCTGGAAGTGATTGCGAACATAAAAGCCAAAGTGGCTGAAATTGCCCCCGGTCTGCCACCTGGGGTGACGGTGCAATCGGTGTATGACCGCTCTGAATTGATCAACCGCGCCATTGACACCTTGAAGCGCACTCTGTTGGAAGAATCGCTGATTGTGGCTGCGGTCTGCGTGGTGTTTTTGCTGCATGTGCGCAGCGCGCTGGTGGCGATCCTGATGCTGCCGGT
>DFWT01000236.1:2470-5218 GCA_002381045.1 Rhodoferax sp. UBA4127 | reverse complement strand
TGTCCATGGTGGCCATGGCCAGACCGGCACCATTCACCAGGCAGCCAATGTTGCCATCCAGGCTGATGTAGGCCAAGTCAAACTTGGAAGCTTCGACTTCAGCAGGATCTTCCTCGTCCAGATCACGGTAGGCCACGATCTCGGGGTGACGGTACAGCGCGTTGGAGTCGAAGTTGAACTTCGCGTCAATGGCTTTGATGTTGCCATTGCCTTCGAGAATCATCGGGTTGATTTCAACCAGCGATGCATCGGTGTCCATGTACACCTTGTAGACCTTTTGCAGAACATCCACGGCTTGCGCGGTGGAACCGGCGGGCACACCAATGGCATTGGCCAGTTTGGTGGCCTGTGCGGTGGTCAGGCCTGTGGCCGGGTCAACGATTTCGGTGATGATTTTCTCGGGCGTGTCGTGTGCCACGTCTTCGATGGACATGCCGCCTTCACTCGAGACGATCATGGCCACACGCTGGCTGGCACGGTCTGTCACAGCCGACACATAGTATTCTTTCTTGATATCGGCGCCGTCTTCAATCAGCAGGCGACGCACTTTTTGACCTTCAGGGCCGGTCTGGTGCGTGACCAACTGCATGCCCAAAATTTCACCAGCGAGTTTGCGCACGTCGTCGATCGAACGAGCCAACTTGACGCCGCCACCCTTGCCGCGACCGCCCGCATGGATCTGCGCCTTGACCACCCAGACCGGGCCGCCGAGTTTTTGTGCGGCTTCCACCGCCTCTTGAACGGTGAATGCTGCAATGCCGCGAGGCACTGGCACACCAAATTGACGCAAGATTTCCTTGCCTTGGTACTCGTGAATTTTCATGAGCTTTTTCTCTCAGGAATGAATAGTGAGACGGTTGGCTGCGCCGATTTGGCTGGCCGCAGGCGACCCCTTGGGATGCAGCCGAGAACTGTATCATGGTGATTTATGTCAATCTTGTATAAGACTTACAAGCAGGTCACTTTTCGCAATCAGAGTTCACAATGCAAAAAATTTTCATCGATGGCGAAGCCGGTACCACTGGGCTACAGATCCGTGAGCGGCTTTTAGGCTTAGCTGGCATCGAGCTGATCAGCATCGCACCAGAGCAGCGCAAAGATCCGCTGGCCAAACGCGAACTGATGGCGCAAGCTGACTTGGTGGTGTTGTGCCTGCATGACGACGCTGCTATTAAATCTGTATCGATGATCGATTCAATGACAAGGGCTACAGGTCAGAAAGGTCCAAAAATCATTGATGCCTCTACTGCGCACCGGACTGCCCCCGGCTGGGTCTATGGCTTTCCCGAACTGATGAGCGGTCAGCGTGAGGCCATTCAAAGCGCGTGGCGCGTGGCCAACCCGGGCTGTTATGCCACCGGCGCAATCGCCTTGATTCGGCCCTTGATCGAAGCGGGATTGATCCCGGTGGATTTCCCCTTGTGCCTGCCCTCGGTCAGCGGCTATTCAGGCGGCGGCCGTCCGATGATTGAGGCCTACAAACAAGGTACGGCACCGGCCTTCGAGTTGTATGCCCTGGGCTTGAAGCACAAACACATCCCGGAGATCATGGCCTACACCGGTCTGCGTCGGCGCCCCTTGTTTGTGCCCGCAGTTGGCAACTTCAAGCAAGGCATGCTGGTTCAGATTCCGCTGCATCTGGACATGTTGCCCGGGCAGCCCAGCGCAGGCGATTTGGAGCAGGCTTTGAGCCGTCATTACGCTGGCAGCACCTGGGTCAAGGTCCTGCCCGCCACCGACAACCATAAACTCGATGCCGTGGCCCTGGCCGACACCAACCAACTGGAGTTGCGGGTGTTTGCCAATGCCATCGCCACCGACGATTTCCGCCACGCGGTACTCGTGGCGCGACTGGACAACCTGGGTAAAGGTGCAAGCGGTGCTGCAGTGCAAAACCTGCAGTTGATGTTAGGGCTGTAACTCCACTCCGGTTTAGTCTTCTTCGCCACCGGACACCAACCGGTGGATGGTGTCACCCGCGAAACCTCGGCCTGCCAAGAAACGCATTTGCTTGGCCCGCTCAGCGCTGTCTTGCGGTTGGTGCCCGAATTTTTTTACCCAGACCTCACGGGCGCGCACCAACTCACTGGCACGCAGCGCAACCATGGCATCAGCGACCAACTCGGGTGCCAAACCCTTGGACTGCAGTTCCTGTTTGATTCGAGCCGCGCCGAGTTTGCCAGCGCGTCGGTTGACAGTCGACTCCAGCACCCGCTGCTCACTAATAAACCCTTTGGCCTGTAGCTCGTCCAGCGCAGCGGCCAGTTCACCGGGAACCTCCTCGTAGCATTGCAGCTTGCGCTCCAACTCCAGGCGGGAATGTTCACGGCCACTCAGCAAGCGCAAGGCCCGGCCTTTTAGTGATGGTTGGTCAAACGCCATACCAAACAGCCGCTTCTCAATAAATAGCTGCTTACTCTTTAATAATAAGGGCTAGGCCGCTTTTTTGCTTGAGGCTTTGACAGCAACTTCAGGTGCATCGGTACCCGGCAACAGCGGGATGCCCAGCGAGGCGCGCACTTTGTTTTCAATCTCACGCGATAACTCGGGGTTCTCTTTCAGAAATTCGCGCGCGTTGTCGCGCCCTTGGCCGACTTTTTCGCCGTTGTAGGCATACCAGGCACCTGACTTGTCCAGGATATTGGCATTCACGCCCATGTCAATGACCTCACCTTCACGACTGATTCCCTGGCCAAACAAGATGTCAAACTCGGCAGTCTTGAACGGTGGCGCCACCTTGTTCTTGAC
>DFWT01000236.1:0-2460 GCA_002381045.1 Rhodoferax sp. UBA4127 | reverse complement strand
CGGTGGTGGTCTCGGGGCTGCCAAACATCACACCAATCTTCATGCGGATCTGGTTGATGAAGATGACCATGCAGTTGGTCTTTTTGATGTGGGCAGTGAGCTTGCGCAGCGCCTGGCTCATCAGACGCGCTTGCAAACCCGGCAGGCTGTCGCCCATTTCGCCCTCCAACTCGGCCTTGGGCGTGAGTGCGGCCACGGAATCCACCACGATCAGATCGACCGCACCGGAGCGCACCAGGCTGTCAACAATTTCCAGAGCCTGCTCCCCGGTGTCGGGCTGACTGATCAGCAAGTCTTGCAGGTTCACGCCCAGGTTTTGCGCGTATTGAATGTCCAGCGCATGCTCCGCATCCACAAAGGCGCACTGGCCGCCCGTTTTTTGCATCTCGGCAATCACTTGCAAGGTCAGCGTGGTTTTACCGCTTGATTCCGGGCCATAAATTTCCACGACACGCCCGCGCGGCAAGCCGCCGACACCCAAGGCAATGTCAAGCCCGAGCGAACCGGTGGACACCACCTGAATGTCTTCAATCACCTCGCCTTCACCCAAGCGCATGATGGTGCCCTTGCCAAATTGCTTTTCAATTTGCGCCAAGGCCACTTGCAGGGCTTTGGCTTTTTCGGCATTGACGGGGGTGAGGGTTTTGACGGGTGCGTCCATGGGTCTCTCCTGGTTGGGTAATTGATCAGTCATTGAGTCATCGGCTTACATCCTCTGTTTTTAATGACAGGCTGGATGCTTGAACAGTAGTTTACCTAGTTTATTGAAATAATAAAAGTCTATTTTTAGTCAATTTAGTTTACTATTTGGCACGTGACCACATTCACAGATTCAAGCAATTGGCGCCAAACCCACCTGGGCTATTGGTTGACCCAAGCCTCACAGCGTTTCGATACGCGTGTCCTGGCCCTGATGGCAGGAAATGAACGCATGCCCTTGGCATTGGCCAACCTGGCGGCACGCGGCCGCCTGACTGCCGCCCATGTGCACATCACGCAATATGTGTCCACGCAAGGCTCACGCCTGACGGAATTGGCAATGCACGCAGGCATCAGCAAACAGGCCATGGGCAAACTGGTGGACCAATGCGAAGCCTGGGGCATGGTGCAGCGCCAACCCGATGCGCGAGACGCGCGCGCAACATTGGTGGTGTTCACTCCGGATGGTATGAACTGGCTGCACGCCTATCAGGAAGCGGTAGCGCAAGCACAGACTGAGTTGCAGGAAGCAGTGGGCTTGGATGTGGCCACGGTGATCACGCTCGGCCTGGAGGCATATGCCGCCTAGAATGCCCGTCAACTGCACGTCAGGAATTGCGAACGACTGAGCCAATGAACCCACAAATAGGAGACAGACATGCGGATTTTGATAGCGGAAGATGATCAGGTTCTGGCCGACGGCTTGCTGCGTACTTTACGCAGCTCAGGCGCTGCGGTTGACCACGTCGCCAGTGGCACCGAGGCGGATGCTGCCTTGATGACCAACACCGAGTTTGATTTGCTGATCCTGGACTTGGGGCTGCCTCGCATGCATGGCCTAGAGGTGCTTAAACGTCTGCGCGCCCGTGGATCTGTCTTGCCAGTGATGATTTTGACCGCGGCCGACAGCGTTGAAGAACGCGTCAAAGGCCTGGACTATGGCGCCGATGACTACATGGCCAAACCGTTCAGTCTGCAAGAGCTCGAAGCGCGGGTGCGCGCCCTGAGCCGCCGGGGCATGGGTGCGGCCAGCAGCACCATCAAGCATGGTCCCCTGATTTACGACCAGGGCGGACGCGTCGCCACCATTGACGGTGCCATGGTTGAACTTTCCGCACGGGAACTCGGTTTGCTCGAAGTGCTGTTGCAACGGGCTGGGCGCCTGGTCAGCAAAGACCAACTGGTGGAACGCCTGTGTGAATGGGGTGAAGAGGTGAGCAACAACGCCANNTCCTTGACTGGATGCTCACGCCACTGTTGCTGCTGTGGCCGGTGAGCTTGGTCCTGACCTGGTTGGTGGCACAGAACATTGCGGGCAAGCCGTTTGACCGCGCCCTTGAGTACAACGTGCGCGCCATGGCACAACTCATCACCATCCGACGTAGCAACGCCGAATTTGCGCTCCCACGGCCAGCGCGCGAACTGCTGCGGGCCGATGACTCCGACACCATCTACTATCAGGTCATTGGTCCGCGGGGTAACTTCCTCAGCGGCGAACGCGCACTTCCGGCACCCCCTGCGAACGAGCCCTTGGAGATTGATGAGGTTCGCATCCGCGATGATGTGATCAACGGCTTTGATATCAAAGTGGCCTACATGTGGGTCAACCTGCCCTTNNCGAAATTGTCAAAGGCGTGATGTTGCCGCAGTTTGTGATCCTGCCGCTGGCGGTTCTCTTGGTGTGGCTGGCCTTGGTGCAAGCGATCCGGCCTCTAAACCAATTGGAAGAGCGTATCCGCGCCCGCAAACCCGACGACCTGA
>DFWT01000087.1 GCA_002381045.1 Rhodoferax sp. UBA4127 | reverse complement strand
AGTACAACAACTTCATCCCGGCTGACCCGTTCCAGACCCCTTTGCACATTGCGCCAGTTTGGTACTTCACTCCGTTCTACACATTGCTTCGCGCTGTGACGGCCGAGATGATGTATGTCTTGATGGCCTGTGTGCTGGCAGGTGCGGTGTTGGCCGTGGTCAAAATCAAGATGCCCGCCTTGTTCAAAGGTTTGATCGTGGGTGGTGCCGTTGTGGTCATCGCCATGATGTTGACCATTGATGCGAAGTTCTGGGGTGTGGTGGCCATGGGTGGTGGCGTGGTGATTTTGTTTTTCCTTCCATGGCTTGACAACAGCCAGGTCAAGTCCATTCGCTACCGTCCCACATGGCACAAGTACCTTTACGCCGCTTTTGTCATTAACTTTTTTGTGATCGGTTACTTGGGTACCCAACCCGTCTCTGTGATTGCTGGTCGTATCGCCCAGCTTGGCACTTTGTTCTATTTTGGCTTTTTCCTCCTGATGCCTTGGTGGAGCCGCTTGGGTACCTTCAAGGAAGTGCCGTCCCGTGTCAATTTCACGGCCCATTGAACAGGAGAACAACACATGAAAATCATGGGCTTCACTCAAAAAACTATTCTCGGTTTGGTGGTTGCGCTGGGTATGACCGCAACGGTTCATGCCAACTCAGCGGGTCCTGCCTGGGACAAGGCACCGAACAAAATCAACGACCAGGCAGCTTTGCAAAATGGTGCAAAGGTGTTTGCGAGCTATTGCCTGAACTGCCATTCAGCGGCCTTCAATCGGTATAACCGCTTGCAGGACATCGGCTTTACTGTTGAGCAAATCAAGGAAAACGTTTTGTTCACCAATGCAAAAGTTGGCGATACGATGAAGGCGGCCATTGACCCTCAACAAGCCAAGGCTTGGTTTGGCGTCAATCCCCCAGATTTGACGGTGATTGCCCGCTCGCGCGCGGGTGCGGGTGGTACGGGTACTGACTATCTCTATACCTACATGCGCAGTTTTTACGTGGATGAGGCCAAGCCGACTGGCTGGAACAACCATGTGTTTCCGAATGTAGCGATGCCTCACGTCTTGTGGGAAATGCAAAGCAGCATGACACCAGCGCAATACGACGAAACCATTGGTGACCTGGTCAATTACCTGCAATGGATGGGTGAACCAGCACAAACGACGCGTAAGCGCATTGGCATTTGGGTCTTGATTTTCTTGGCTGGCTTGACGCTGGTGACCTGGAAACTCAACAAAGTCTACTGGAAAGACATCAAGTAGTTTTTGATCCGTTTCCCCGCAGATTGCCAGCAAGCGCAATCGGCGGGAACCGAGAGTGGGAAGGTGAATAGCCTCCCGCTCTTTTACTTTTTTAGGAGCCTCCACCATGATGGTGCTTTATTCGGGAACCACGTGTCCCTACTCTCATCGTTGCCGTTTTGTCCTGTTCGAAAAAGGCATGGATTTTGAAATCCGCGATGTGGACTTGTACAACAAGCCCGAAGACATCAGTGTGATGAACCCTTACGGTCAAGTGCCGATTTTGGTGGAGCGTGATTTGATTCTTTATGAATCGAACATCATCAACGAGTACATTGACGAGCGCTTTCCTCACCCGCAGTTGATGCCTGGCGACCCGGTTGATCGGGCCCGCGTGCGCCTGTTTTTGCTGAACTTCGAAAAAGAATTGTTCACGCATGTGTCCACTCTGGAGTCTCGCTCAGCCAAGTCCAACGAAAAGGTGCTTGACAAAGCGCGCTCACATATTCGCGACCGCCTGACGCAGTTGGCACCTGTGTTTCTCAAGAACAAGTTCATGCTGGGCGATGGTTTTTCCATGCTTGATGTCGCGATTGCACCGCTGCTCTGGCGCTTGGACTACTACGGCATTGACCTGAGCAAAAACGCTGCGCCGCTTCTGAAGTATGCCGAGCGTATCTTCTCTCGCCCGGCCTACATCGAAGCATTGACGCCGTCCGAAAAGGTGATGCGAAAGTAGGCTTGCGACTTGACCATGACGCAACAAACACCCTCCAGTTCAACACGCCCGTACCTGATTCGGGCGCTGCACGAATGGTGTGTCGACAACGGCTTCACACCATTCGTGACCGTATTGGTAGACCGCTCGGTACAAGTGCCGATGGAGTTCGTCAAGAACGGCGAGATTGTGTTGAACATTGGTTTTGAAGCCACCACCGGCCTGCGTTTAGGCAATGATTTCATGGAATTCAAGGCGCGGTTCGGAGGCGTGGTGCGCGACATTTTTGTGCCCATAGATTGCGTGGCTGCGATTTTTGCCAAGGAAAATGGTCAAGGCATGGCCTTTCCTCGCCATGATGGACCGACGACCGAACCGGCGAGTCCTTCTGCTTCAAAAACCGAGCCCTCAACAGCCTCGCATCTGGTGTCTGTGCCTGCAGAGAACGCAACGCCAGAACCCTCACCAGCGGCAATTTCCACGAAACCTGGTACCCGCCCGACGCTAACGCGCATCAAGTAGTTTTCGTAGAGGTTTGCACGACCAGCGACGAGTTTTCCACGTGTAAAATTTGGTCTGTGCCGATTTAGCTCAGTTGGTAGAGCAACCGCCTTGTAAGCGGTAGGTCATCAGTTCGAATCCGATAATCGGCACCATTTTTCACGACACCCGCTGGACCTTCAGCCGGATCTCTTTCACTTCCAAACCCATCACCCGCAGATGCGCTTCAAACGCAGGTAGCAGCTGACGCAATTTCGCGGCGGTGGTGGTGTTGGACAGGAGCAAGCACCAATGGCCATCCTCAAAAGGGCCGGCCTGTACGCAGGCAAAAAGGTTGGGAGGAATTAGGCCTGTGATAGCCTTCAGCCTTTGGGTGGATTCGCGCTGCAGATCCATCAACCGCGCCAACCCAGGGTTAGCCTGACTGGCTTGCATCAGCGATACGGCTTGGCGCGCGCGGTTCATAAGCAGGAGACACACATCATGCAATTGATTATCACGGACGCCTGGTTGGCCAAGTCCCGCGCCTTGCACCTGACTGGTGTGCAACTGGCGGTGGCTTTTGTTCTGAGTGCGTTTGTGTTGTTGGTGCTGGCGCTGGGGCTTTATCACTGGGTTTTTCTCAAAGGCGCTCGTGAGAACTGGCCTGTCGTTGGCGCGGTGGTCAAACTGGTGGTCAAAGATGAGTTTGAGCAGCGCGACCGCTACCTTCGGGAAAATCTGGACGTGATGGCCCGCCGCCTGGGAGAAATGCAGGCGCAGTTGGCCCAGTTGGAGTCTCTGGGCGAGCGGGTTTCCAGCTTGGCGGGTGTCAAGCCAACTGAAGCAGTCACCAAACCGGGGCAGGGAGGTGCTCTGATTCGAGGTCCCGTCCGGACCTTGGAGGCGCTTCAGCTGACCATGGATGATCTGGAGCAACTCACCCACCAGCGCACCGACTTATTGACAGTTCTGGAGTCCCGCCTGTTTGAGCGGAAGATGCAAAGTTTGCGGATTCCTACCCAGCGTCCGGTCACAGATGGGGACGTCGGCTCTTCGTTCGGATGGCGTCTGGACCCTATTTCTGGCCACTCAGCCTTGCATACCGGGCTGGATTTCCCGGCGCCCGTGTCCACGCCAATTCTGGCGGCAGCCGGGGGCGTGGTGGTCACCCAGGAGTTCCACCCGGAGTACGGCAACATGGTTGAAATTGATCACGGCAACGAACTGGTGACACGTTACGCGCATGCCTCTAGGGTGTGGGTCAAGGTGGGTGATTTGGTCAAACGGGGTCAAAAGGTGGCAGAAGTTGGCGCCAGCGGTCGCTCCACCGGTTCGCATTTGCATTTTGAAGTTTTGGTGCAGGGCATTCCGCAAGACCCGCAAAAGTTCCTCAATCAAGGACCGCTGGACAAGAGCACGCAAATGGCCGTGGCAGCTTCACCCACTTCGCGTCACGCAGGCCGCAACAAATCGGCCACCCGCTGAAATCGCCATCTGACCTAAGACTTTGCCCGAATGCTTGGGTGGGCTGGCAACGGTAAAATCAGAGGTTGTGCATGGGAGCCCGGCTTAGGATGGGTTTTCCCAGTGCTGTTCTAGATTTCCAATTCAGTTAGTTTGTAACAAAGGACTGTGCGGCAACCAGGCGGGCTTTTTGCCTGTTGCGCACCCGGTACTCATGGCCACCAATTTGCTCACCAAGATCTTCGGCAGTCGCAATGACCGCCTGCTCAAAAAATACCGCTCCACCGTGTTAAAAATCAACGCGATGGAAGCCGGCCTGGAGAAGTTGACCGATGAGGAACTACGCGCCCTGACGCAACAATTCAAGGAACGGCTCACCAAGGGTGAAACCCTGGATGAACTGTTGCCAGAGGCCTTTGCCGTGGTGCGTGAGGGCTCCAAGCGGGTGATGAAGTTGCGGCACTTTGACGTGCAGATGCTCGGTGGCATGTCTTTGCACAACGGCAAGATCTCGGAAATGGGTACCGGTGAGGGCAAGACCCTCACTGCGACTTTGCCGGTGTACTTGAATGCGCTCACCGGTCAAGGCGTGCATGTGGTCACGGTCAACGACTATCTGGCCAACCGCGATGCACAGTGGATGGGCAAGCTCTACAACTTTCTGGGGCTGTCGGTGGGCATCAATCTGCCCAACATGTCGCGCGAAGAAAAACAGGCGGCCTACCGTGCAGACATTACCTATGGCACCAACAACGAGTACGGCTTTGATTACCTGCGTGACAACATGGTCTACGAAGCCGCCGACCGGGTTCAGCGCAAACTGAATTACGCCATTGTGGACGAGGTGGACTCGATCCTGATTGATGAAGCGCGTACCCCGTTGATCATCAGCGGCCAGGCCGAAGATCAAACTGATGTTTATCAGGGCATTAACCGCATCGTCCCCAAGCTTGAAAAACAAGAAGGTGAAGCCGACCCACACACCGGAGAAGGCATCACCAAGGTGGGTGATTTCACCCTGGACGAAAAAAGCCGCCAGGTGTTCTTGACGGAACGCGGCCATGAAAACGCCGAGCGCATTTTGAGCGAGATTGGTTTGCTGCCCGAAGGCGCCAGCCTGTATGACCCAGCCAATATCACGCTGATGCATCATTTGTATGCTGCGCTGCGCGCCAACCATTTGTACCTGCGCGACCAGCATTACGTGGTGCAGGCGGGCGAAGTCATCATCGTCGACGAATTTACAGGGCGCCTGATGAGTGGGCGACGCTGGAGCGACGGCCTGCACCAGGCNNGCCGACACCGAAGCCTACGAGTTCCAGGAAATTTACGGCCTGGAGACGGTGGTGATGCCGCCCAACAAGCCGAGTCGCCGCAACGACCAACTTGACCGGGTGTACAAGACCACCAAGGAAAAATACGATGCGGCCATCAAAGACATTCGCGAGTGTTACGAGCGGGGTCAACCGGTGCTGGTGGGTACCACCTCCATCGAAAACTCGGAAGTGATTGCGGAGCTTCTAGAGAAAGAAAAACTGCCGCATCAGGTTCTTAATGCCAAGCAGCATGCGCGCGAGGCGGACATCGTGGCGCAGGCTGGTCGGCCCAAAGTGATCACCATTGCCACCAACATGGCGGGTCGGGGCACCGACATTGTGCTGGGCGGCAACATCAGCAAGCTGGTGGAAGCCATTGAGTCTGATGAAACCCTGGATGCGGCGCAAAAGCAGCAGCAACTTAGTGATTTGCAAGCGCAGTGGACCAAAGACCACGAGTTGGTCACCTCCTTGGGCGGCTTGCGCATTATCGCCACCGAACGGCATGAATCGCGCCGCATTGACAACCAGTTGCGTGGCCGCTCGGGCCGCCAGGGTGACCCTGGTTCATCGCGCTTTTATTTAAGCCTGGATGACGCTTTGATGCGCATTTTTGCGGGTGATCGGGTCAAGGCCATCATGGACCGCCTCAAGATGCCCGAAGGCGAAGCCATTGAAGCCAGCATGGTGACACGCAGCATTGAAAGTGCCCAGCGCAAAGTGGAGGCGCGCAACTTTGACATGCGCAAGCAATTGCTGGAGTACGACGATGTCGCCAACGACCAGCGCAAGGTGATTTACCAGCAGCGCAATGAAATTCTGGATGCGACTGATTTGTCGGCGCAGATCCAATCCTTGCGTGAAGGCTGCTTTGATGACATCGTGCGCCAGTTTGTGCCACGTGAGTCGGTGGAAGAGCAATGGGACCTGCCAGCGCTTGAGAAAGTACTGGCGACCGAATGGCAGCTCAATTTGGGGCTGCAGCAACAGGTCAGCAATGCGAGTGCCATCACCGACCACGACTTGCTTGAGACGGTTCAGCGGCACGCCAATGAGATGTTTGATACCAAGGTGGCGTCGGTGGGTTCGGAGAACTTTACCCAGTTTGAGCGCATGGTATTGCTGCAAAGCATTGACACCAACTGGCGAGACCACCTGAGTTCCTTGGACTACTTGCGCCAAGGCATCCACCTTCGCGGTTATGCGCAAAAGCAGCCAAAACAGGAATACAAGCGCGAGGCGTTTGAGTTGTTTGGTCAGATGCTTGACGCAGTGAAAAACGAGGTTACCAAAATACTGATGACGGTGCGGATACAGTCCAATGAAGAAGCGGCTGCGGCTGCGGCGGCCATGGAAGACCAGGCTGAGCGCATGAGCAACGTCACGTACAGCGCACCCACCGAAACGGGTGAGGTCGAGACGGTGGTGGATGCGGCCACGGTGCGAGCAACGGTGCCACGGGTCGGGCGCAACGAGCCATGCCCCTGCGGCAGCGGTAAAAAATTCAAACAGTGTCACGGCAAGCTGAAGTAACCGGAGGCACGCCATGGCTGTCAATTTGTTTCCCCCTCAAAGCGAGCAACTTTTTCCAATCCCTGGCTTACGTATTGGCGTCACCGAAGCGGGCATCCGCAAAGCCAATCGCAAAGACTTGACGGTGGTGCTGATGGACGCAGGTGCGTCGGTGGCGGGTGTGTTTACCCAGAACCGTTTTTGTGCCGCGCCGGTGCAGATTTGTCGCGAACATTTGGCGCTGACTGACGGCATTCGCGCCATGGTTATCAACACCGGCAATGCCAATGCCGGCACGGGCGAAGATGGTCGCGCGCGCGCGTTTCAAACCTGCGCGGCTTTGGCTGGCAAGCTTGGGATCAAGCCAGGCCAGGTGTTGCCGTTTTCCACCGGTGTCATCATGGAAACCCTGCCGGTGGAGCGTATAGAAGCCGGTCTGGACGCGGCCATCAAAGACGCCAAATTAGACAACTGGCTGCGTGCCTCTGAGGGCATCATGACTACCGACACCGTGCCCAAAGCTTTTGGTGCGCAGGTGATGATCGACGGCGTGCAGGTCAGCATCACCGGCATCAGCAAGGGAGCCGGCATGATCCGCCCCAACATGGCCACCATGCTCGGTTTCATGGCCACGGATGCCTGCGTCAGCCAAAGCGTCATGAAGCAATTGGCCACCGAGTTGGCAGAGGGCTCGTTCAACCGCGTCACGGTCGATGGCGATACTTCAACCAATGATTCGTTCGTGGTGATTGCCACTCACAAGGCAGCCAACCCGCCCATCACCTCGCTGGACAGCGCAGCTGGCATAGCACTTAAAGCCGCCATGCTGGGCGTGGCAAAAAATCTGGCTCAGGCCATCGTACGGGACGGCGAAGGCGCGACCAAATTCATTGCCATTCAGGTCGAAGGTGGCAAAACCCAGGCGGAGTGCCGCCAGGTGGCCTACGCCATTGCGCACTCGCCCTTGGTCAAAACTGCCTTTTTTGCCAGTGACCCTAACCTGGGTCGCATCCTGGCCGCGGTGGGTTACGCAGGAATTGCTGACCTGGACCAGACCGGCATTGATTTGTACCTGGACGACGTGCATGTGGCTGTCAAAGGCGGGCGCAACCCCAGCTACCGTGAGGAAGACGGCCAGCGTGTGATGAAGCAAACCGAGATCACCGTGCGGGTGGTTTTGGGGCGCGGTGAGGCATCGGACACCGTCTGGACCTGCGACCTCAGCCACGACTACGTCACCATCAACGCCGACTACCGTTCATGAACCCGGGGTTTGAGCGCCTGCTGCAGCGGGCTGAACAACTCATCACCCGCATTGAAGCGGTACTGCCGCAGCCACCCAGCCAACCTGACTGGAATGCCTCCAGCGCTTTTCGTTACCGCAAGCGCAGCTCTGGCCACGCCACGCTGGAGCCGGTGCGCCACGTGGGCGCCATGGCCCTGGCTGACCTGAAAGAGATCGAACCGCAAAAAGAAAAGATCCTGCGCAATACCCGCCAGTTTGTGGCTGGGCAGCCAGCCAACAATGTGTTGCTGACAGGTGCCCGGGGTACCGGCAAGTCGTCATTGATTCGCGCCTGCCTGAATGAATTTGCCTCACAAGGTTTGCGCCTGATCGAAGTGGACAAAGCTGATTTGACCGACCTGCCCGACATGGTGGATTTGGTGTCAGAGCAGCCCTACAAATTCATCGTGTTTTGCGACGACCTGAGTTTTGACGAAGGCGAGCCGGGCTACAAGGCGCTCAAATCCACGCTGGATGGTTCGGTGGCCGCCACCACCGCCAACGTGCTGATTTACGCCACCAGCAACCGNNTGTGGGTCAGTTTTTACCCGTTCTCGCAAGACGAGTACCTGGCCATCGTGGCGCAATGGCTCGCGTCGTTTGGTGTGGCGCTGCCCGCCATTGAAGCCGCGCGAGGGCAGGCGCTGGTGTGGGCGCTGGAGCGCGGTTCACGCAGCGGCCGGGTGGCCTACCAGTTTGCCCGCGACTACGCCGGCCAGCACGCCACCAGCACGTGAGGCCGCCAATGGCTCAAACCACGGCGACAGAGCCGATCCGCATCGCAGATGCCCAACTTGCGCGCCAGGGCGGCCCGGATCGTGCGGTGGTGGATGTGGCGGTCGGTGTGCTGATTCGACCCAACGGCGAATTTTTGTTGACATCCCGGCCCGAGGGCAAGGTCTACGCCGGTTACTGGGAGTTTCCCGGTGGCAAATTCGAGCCGGGCGAAACCGTTCAGCAGGCCCTGGCCCGCGAACTGCTTGAAGAACTCGGCATCCACGCGCACACCATCGAGCCTTGGCACGAAGACATGGTGGACTACCCGCACGCCTTGGTCCGCCTGCATTTTTGCAAGGTGCTGGCCTGGTCGGGCGACTTGCAAATGCGCGAAGCCCAGTCCTTCGCCTGGCAGCGCCTGCCGGTGACGGTGGCGCCGGTGTTGGCTGGCACCGTGCCCGTGCTGCAGTGGTTGGCTCAAGAAGCAAGCGCCACAGACGCTTCAATTTAAATAGCTTTTAGCCCTTTATAAATAAGGGCTAGAGGCATAATTTATGTCCAAGTGTCCATCAGCGGGCTACCTTGTTCAATTAAGAAGTCTTTGAACGCAACCGCCGCGGGTGAGAGTTTTTTGCTGCTCAGGTGGGTCACATACCAGTGGTTGATTTGTGGCAGCCCTTTCACCTCCAGCAGGGCCAAGCGGCCGGTCGCTAGTTCATGGCGCACTGTGCGCATTGACAGAAAACTCAGACCCATGCCGGCCATCACCGCCTGTTTGATGGTCTCGTTGCTGGGCACCTCCATCACCACCTTCAGGGGGGTGTGGTGCTCGTTGAACAGGCGTTGCATGGCTGCACGGGTGCCCGATCCTTCCTCACGCACCACAAAGCCGTAATCGCCCAAGGCTGAAAAGCTCACATTGCGCCGCCGGGCCAGTGCATGGTCGGGCGCGGCCACCATCGCCATTGGGTTGGTGGCAAAGGCGAAGGCCTGGGCGTCCAGGTGGCTGGGTGTTCGCCCCATCACCACCAGATCGACCTCAAAACGGGCCAGCATGCCAATCACCTTTTCGCGGTTGTCGATGTACAGGCGCACGTCAATGCCTGGAAACAGCTTGTTGAACTGGACCAGCAGCATGGGGACGAAGTATTTGGCAGTGCTGACCACGGCCAGGTCAATGCGACCGCGCTTTAAGCCAATGTGCTCGGCCATCAGTGCTTCCAGATCTTTGAACTGGCCCATGGCCGTGGTTGCATGGGTCAAAAACACCTCACCCGCATCGGTGAGTTTGATGTTGCGCCCGGTGGGCTCCAGCAAGGCCAGACCAAAGGCGTCCTCCAATTGCTTGATTTGCATCGACACCGCAGGTTGGGTCACAAACAGGCGCTCAGCCGCCTTGGAGACCGACCCCTGGCGGGCAACTTCCATGAAAGTCTGAATCTGCTTGAAGGTGTAGGGGCGCATGGGCATCTCCGTATGACTTGTTCATCAGTCTTATCTGATGTTTTTCAAATAAAACATGATTAGAGTTTATGGGTTGGGGCGATTAAAGTAAACCCAAGCCGAAAAAAAGCTTGTTTTTACTCACCTTTGCCAAGAAAGCTGTCCATGCCCTTTGCTGCCAAGTCACCTCCACTTCAAGCGTTGATTTTCGACGTGGATGGCACCTTGGCGGACACCGAAATGGCGCACCTTCATGCCTTCAACCACGCCTTTCAAGAAATGGGTTTGGGCTGGGTGTGGGATGTGCCGCTGTACCTGCAACTGCTGGATGTGTC